>JAMPEL010000033.1 GCA_023665185.1 Roseburia sp. | reverse complement strand
ATTTATATGTCTTTTTGTCGTATGAATTGTTCTGTTTGTCCACTCGATTTTCGGGTCTCAAAACCCTCCGTAGAATCGCGTTTTTGCAACCTCGGCGGAGTTCGGTTCATTTTGAGGCGATTCTACGGAGATTGGTTTTAACATATCAAATTGTCAGGAATATTCTAATTTTATTAATTTTTGAAAAAGACTCCTCCGTCACTTCGTGACACCTCCCCTAACTTAGGGGAGGAGCCTGGTTGCCGTGCTTGTGAAGAACTTAACTATTTGATTGACAAGGTGTATAGTTCCTTCCCTAAGTTAGGGGAGGTGTCGCTTTGCGACGGAGGAGTCCGTCAAAATACACAAAAAGCATACTTACAAAAAGTCAAATATTCTGTCTGAACACATTAAAAACACATTTACAAAAACTCAAGAAGCCTGTCAAATCCATCAGCAAAACATCGCCTATATCAAAACTCAACTCTATAAAAACAAGATAAATCACTCGAAATGTCGGATGAGCCTTTTTTATAAAAGCATTATCCGGGATTTTCAATCCCGGATAATGTGAGTTTAGGATAAACAGCCAAAAATCGGTGCGCTAATAACGGAATGCCAATGCATACGGGATGTCAGGAATTCTCTTATTCATTGACAAACTCTGAGACCTCATAGTTATTAGCCACGGCAAGCCTTGCGCAATTCTGAAGTATGCGCCGGTTGCTGTTGTTCACCTGATTTTTTGTCCCCGTCTTTCCGTATATGGATAAGTCATCCCGTATGCTGCGTCCAAGACACGGCGCAATGACAGACTCGAAAAACGTACACCCGAGAAGATAGCGTCCCATATACAAGTCAATATGCTGGTTGTCACGAGTAAATTCATTGCTTGTAGCGAGCTTTTCCGTTGCCCGCGCGTTTTGTACAGCCGTGCCGCAAGGAATGATAACGTCTATGCCCGAGTGCTCCTTCATCCTTTTTGTGGCGGCACAGATACTCTCATACATTCCTTCTTGATTCTTGTAGACACCAATATTTTTGTGCTTTGATGAATAAGCCCATGTTTGGTTGAAGGCAAACGTGGTCCGTGGGCTGATGGTCATTATTTTGTATGCTTGCAGCAATTTACTGAGATAAGGCTCATAAGTAGGATAATCGCCCGATTCGAGAGAGTATTGCTGAAACACAACGATGTCATAAGGAAACCGTCTTATGGCATCACGTATACTTGTCGATTTCTCGAGTTTTGTCTCTCCGTGGTAGTTATACTGGTAAAACTCATACACGTTCTTTCCGCTTTTAAGGTTCTCGTAGTGTTCTTTCATGGAGCATCCTCCTTTATACAACACATATACATTGACTGTTGTTATCCCCATCGAGCTTAAAATAGTGGGGAGGGCGGAGCTTGTGTCTACGGAGAAAGAGTTTCCGATGAACAGAATGTCGAGCTTTATCGGCTTGTAGGGGAGTGGGGGATTGCAGAAATATCCAACTCCATCCGGTTGTATGCTTTTGTTATCTTGCGCCCATGCTGTGGTGCAAGACAGTAGTATAAGTATAGCAAGCGCATTTTTGTGCAAATATTTTCCAAGTGCCATGTCTCTTTCAATTATATTATAAAATTTTTCTTCTATTGTTATATAACTGATATTGCCGGATAATGTTGCCTTTTTCGGGCATAAAAATAAGATTTTATGAAAAAATATGGATTATGCCCGGATGCAGTCTGCCGCAGACCTGCACCGGATATAATCATGTTTTATGAATACATTCAAGCTCTCAATTAGAAATAAATGGTAACTTTGCAGAATCAGCTTTTTCTTGCTGAACACAATGGTTACAAAAGAAACAATTTATGAATGCTATTTTTTCAAGACTGATAGGACAGGAGCTTGGCATACAGGAGCACAGAGTGAAGAATACGCTTGCGTTGCTGGAAGAAGGTTGCACAATTCCGTTTATAAGCAGATATAGAAAAGAGATGACCGGCGCACTGGATGAGGTGCAGGTGGCTGCTGTCAGCGACAAACTCAACAGGCTCAAAGAAGTGGAGAAACGAAAACAGACCATATTGTCTGCCATAGAAGAACAGGGCAAACTGACAGAAGAGCTGAAAAGGCGGATAGAACAGTCGTGGGACTCTACGGAACTTGAAGACATTTATATGCCATATAAACCCAAAAGGCGCACCCGGGCGGAAGTTGCCCGTCAAAAAGGGCTTGAACCGTTGGCGCAGTTCCTCATGTTGCAGACACACGGGGATGTGGAAAGGAAGGCTGCCGATTATGTCTGTATGGAAAAGGAAGTGACATGTACGGCGGAGGCATTGAAGGGTGCGATGGATATTATTGCAGAAACTGTCAGCGAGAATGAGTCGGCAAGAAACATTGTCCGCAACAATTTTCGTCATGGTGCGGTAATCTCTTCGAAACAGGTAAAGGGAAAAGAACTTGAAGGACAGAAATTCCGTGATTATTTCGATTTCTCGGAGAAACTGAGCCGTTGTGCTTCCCATCGCTTGCTTGCCATGCGCCGTGGTGAGGCGGAAGGTGTACTTCGGGTAAGTATAAACGGAGATGATGAGGCATGTATGGAACGGTTGAAGCGGTTATTTGTCAGAAACACTTCGGAATCGGCAAGATATGTGGCAGACGCTGTCACAGATTCGTTCAAACGTCTTCTGAAACCGTCTATAGAGACTGAGTTTGCCACCCTCTCAAAGGAAACGGCAGACAAGGAGGCCATCCGCATATTTGTCCATAACCTTGAGCAATTGCTGATGTCGCCTCCGCTGGGACAAAAACGCGTATTGGCTATTGACCCTGGGTTCAGAACAGGATGCAAGGTGGTGTGTCTTGATGCGGAAGGCAACCTTCTGCATAATGAGGCGATATTCCCTCATCCGCCTAAGCATGAGCGGACGGCAGCCGCCAATAAATTGTGGACGCTTGTCAGGCAATATAAAACAGAAGCTATATCGATAGGAAACGGAACAGCAAGCCGTGAGACTGAGGACTTTGTACGCGGACTCGGATTGCCCCCACAGATACAGGTGTATGTGGTCAGTGAGGATGGTGCTTCCATATATTCTGCCTCAAAAGTGGCGCGTGAGGAATTTCCCGATTATGATGTGACGGTGCGCGGAGCCGTTTCTATTGGCCGTCGTTTGATGGACCCTTTGGCTGAACTTGTAAAGATAGAGCCGGACTCAGTGGGGGTGGGGCAATATCAGAAGGATGTGAATCAGACTGAGTTGAAACATGCGTTAGACCAGACAGTGGTCAATTGCGTGAATAAAGTTGGTGTGAATGTGAATACGGCAAGTAAGCATCTGCTTACGTATGTATCCGGCTTAGGAGTCGCCATTGCTCAGAACATTGTAAAATACCGCGCGGAGAACGGAGCTTTCAAATCTCGCCGTGAGCTTCTTAAAGTGCCCAAGCTGGGACCAAAGGCATTTGAGCAGTCGGCAGGATTCCTGCGTATAGAAGAAGGGATAGACCCTCTCGATAATTCAGCAGTACATCCGGAAAGTTATCATATAGTGGAAAAAATGGCACATGACCAACATTGTACAGTGGCAGAGCTTATGGCTGATAAGGAAATTCGTATGCGTATAGATTTATCCGCTTATGTAAGTGACAAAATAGGTCTGCCAACATTGGAAGACATTATGAAAGAGCTGGAGAAGCCTTCCCGCGATCCGCGACAGCCACTAACAACTTTTGCTTTCGATGCAAGTGTGAAAGAACTAAAGGACGTAAAAGAGGGGATGGTGTTGCCGGGTATAGTGACTAATATTACAAATTTCGGATGCTTTGTTGATGTCGGAGTGCATACCAAAGGACTTGTACACATTTCAGAACTGACAGACAGATTTGTCAAAGACCCGACGGAGGTGGTACAGCTGCATCAGCATGTGAGAGTGCGTGTCATTAGTGTGGACATGGAGCGCGGCCGTCTTGCTTTATCAATGAAAGGCATGTAATTCTTATTTGGACTGTATGGGGATTTGCCGCTCTGTTTGCTGCAAATTCCCATTTTTTGCCGGCGGCAAAATTCCGTACAATTTGGCACTTATATGTAAATAGGTGTGTATTAACAAATTACGCGTTATCGAGGACCGATAACGCGTAAAAAAAATTGCTTATCATCACGACAAGCAATCTTTACTAACCTTAAAATAAATCTAATACCATGAAAAACACGATGCAAATATACGGTTAATTTATTAAGAAACAAGCATATGGTCGTGCTTTTAATACAGATTAACAATAATTTTTGTTCATTTGGATTGTGACAGGCGATACATCGCAGTATGTTTTTGAGTCATAGTATGATTGCCATTATCATTCAAAATGTCGGATGTCTCTTTTTACATTGTATTTCCTCTGAGGGTCACAATGGTATGCAAGAACCTTCAAACCATATTGTGAAATGCAAAAAGCGCACTGCTACTTGAAATGTTTAGAAGGGAGTTATACATTTTATTCTTGCTTATACATAATTATTGTTTGAAAGATACGTTATAAGTAATATTCGGAAATGAAAATTTTGCCTGTTTGCAGACATTCCGCCTAACATTTATGTAAAGACAAAATCATAAGAGTAGAATATGAAAAAAACAATCTCAATTGCCGCGATGCTTTTCTTCTCGGTTCATTCGATAGCCCAACAAGAATTGGTAATTCCTTATGGCAATAATGCCATTTATGGAGTTGTAAGCACTCCTTTTACCCGGCAGAATGGGCAGAAGAGAGGAGTGGCAATCATCAGTCATGGATTTAATGGGACGCATCATTTTGGTGTGGATTATTTCAAGACCCTCGATTCGTTGGGATACCAAGTTTATAGTTTCGACTTCCCTTACGGCTCTGTTCACAGCCAAAGCGGCAACAATACTATGAACATGTCTGTAGTTGACGAAAAGAATGCCTTGAAGGCGATAGTGCGCTTTTTCCGCAGTCAGAAAGACATAGACAAGCATGACATCGTGTTGATAGGTGAGAGTCAGGGTGGGTTGGTCTCCGCGCTTGCAGCCTCTGAATTGAGAAAGCAGGTTCGTGCGCTTGTTCTTGTCTATCCCGCTTTCTGTATCCCCGACAATTGGAACAGTCGTTACCCTGATGTGGAATCCATCCCCGACACCACCCGTTTATGGGATGTGCCCCTCGGAAAACGTTACTTTATTGAGGTACGCGACATTAATCCTTACAAAACCATCAGCGCATATAAAGGTCCTGTACTTGTCATTCATGGCGATAAAGATAATGTGGTACCCCTCAGTTATTCTGAAAAGTCTGTAGACGTGTATAAACATGCCAGTCTTAAGGTCATTTCCGGTGCTGGGCATGGATTTTCTGCGGAACAACGCAAGGTTTCCAATCAACATGTTTGTGATTTTCTGAATCATTTGATAAAAAGAACTCCTAAATGAAGAAATAGCCAAGCTAAGTAAATCCTTTCGGAATGGCTCTCTCCGAAAGCATTTTATATACAAAAAAGGCGAGAAATGTTCCCGCCTTTTTGTGTACGCCCTCAGGGATTCGAACCCTGGACCCATTGATTAAGAGTCAATTGCTCTACCAACTGAGCTAAGGACGCAAGTGTCTTTTTCAAAACCGCTGCAAAGGTAGTGCTTTTTTGTTTCCTGACAAAATCTGCGGCAATTTATTTTTCATTACTCCAATTCCCGCCTCATAAAATTATAGGAAGAAATTGGGCTAATAAGAATTAAAAGCCGTACATTTGCAGGTAAAGTAAAGAATGTATTTGTCGCTTAGAACAAACTCTTCGGTTTGTGACAAACAGCAAATAGTAATTATAAAGAATTCAACAATTGAGGATTATGAAGAAAATCATGCTTTTAGGTTCAGGCGAACTTGGAAAGGAATTTGTAATAGCCTGTAAGAGAAAAGGACAACATGTGATAGCCTGTGATTCTTATCCTGGCGCTCCTGCCATGCAAGTAGCAGACGAGTGCGAGGTGTTTTCCATGCTTGACGGTGAAGCACTTATGTCTGCGGTCAACAAACACAAACCGGATATAATAGTGCCTGAGATTGAGGCTATTCGTACAGAGAAACTTTATGATTGCGAGGCGATGGGCATCAAGGTTGTGCCAAGTGCGCGTGCTGTCAACTTCACAATGAACCGCAAAGCAATACGTGAGCTTGCTCATACGGAACTCGGACTTCAGACTGCTAATTATAAGTATGCCAAGACATATGAGGAATTTTGTGCGGCAGCAGAGGAAATTGGCTATCCTTTTATAGTGAAACCGTTGATGAGCAGTTCCGGACACGGACAAAGTAAGGTGGACTCTCCTTCTGAACTTGAGTCAGCATGGAAATGTGCGGCAGAAGGAGCGAGAGGTGATATAAAGGAGGTGATAGTGGAACAATTCATCAAGTTTGACAGTGAGATAACTCTTCTTACTGTAACCCAAGAAAATGGGCAGACATTGTTCTGCCAGCCGATAGGCCATGTGCAGAAGGGTGGGGACTACCGTGAGAGTTTCCAGCCTGCGCCAGTGGCTTCGGACATGCTTGCAGAGGCACAAAGAATGGCAGCCAAAGTGACAGAGGCTTTGTCGGGCGCCGGTATATGGGGTGTGGAGTTCTTTTTGAGCAACACAAACGGAGTTTATTTTTCTGAGCTGTCTCCACGTCCTCATGATACGGGAATGGTGACTCTTGCCGGAACACAGAACCTTTCTGAGTTTGAGCTTCATTGCCGTGCAGTCCTCGGTCTGCCGATACCGGAAATAACTCAGGAGAGGATAGGAGCAAGCGCGGTGATTCTTTCTGCAATAGAGACTGAGACTCCTGAATACACCGGAACAGAGGATGTTTGTGCGGCAACAAACACATATCTGCGGATATTTGGAAAACCAGTCGCACACGTAGGAAGAAGAATGGGTGTGGTTGTGAGCTATGACAAATTAGGTGCTTCTTTGGATGAGTTGCGTAGCAAATGCAAGTCTTTGGCAGCAAAGGTTGAAGTTGTAGATACAAAATGAGATTATCTTCTGGAGCCACTGAAAAATTGATGTGATAAAAAAGCGTATGCGGACAGTTATTAACTGATTCCGCATACGCTTTTTCCTTTTAGATAATTCCTCAGAAAAATCGAATAGGGCAAGATCTTACTCGTGATGATAAGGCTCGCCGTTTATAATAGTCATGGCTCTGTAAACCTGTTCAATAAAGATAAGACGTATCATTTGATGTGAGAATGTCATCTGTGACAACGACAGCTTTTCATTAGCTATATTGTATATCTCCGGAGCAAATCCGTAGGGGCCGCCGATAATAAACACCAGCCGTCGGTTGACAGTGTTCATCTTATTGCTCATCCATTCGGCAAATTTTATGGAACGCAGCTCCTTACCATGTTCATCGAGCAAGACAACTACATCGCCTTGTTGAATCTGTTTCATGATGAGCTCGCCCTCGTTACGCTTTTGCTGTTCAGCCGACAGACTTTTGGTGTTTTTCAACTCGGGAATGACAACGACCTCAAAGTTTATGTAGTGCTTCAAGCGTTGTATATACTCATCCACCAATTCTATAATATGCTTGTTGGTGGTTTTGCCGACCACGATAAGCGTTGTTTTCATTAGCAGTCCTTTCTTATCTTGTTACATTCTTGACACCTTTGACTGTAGAGATTTTCTTTATCAGTTGTGCAAGTTGTTGCTTCTCCTCAATCATGATTGTCAGTGTGCCCGAGAAGAGCCCGTCTTCTGATGACTTGATGTCCACGGATCTTAATACAATATTCTTTTCTTTCGCTATGATTGAGGTGATGTTGTTTACAATACCAACGTCATCATGTCCGACAATACGCAGAGTGATAGGGTAGAGACTGTGCCCTTTGCCTGCCCAACGGGCAGGAATTATGCGGTAGCTCATATTATCGCGCAGACGCTGGGCATTCGGACAGTCGCAACGGTGAATCTTTATTCCTCGATTGATGGTGACAAAGCCAAATACCTCATCTCCATATATCGGATTGCAGCATTTTGCAAGTGAATATTCTACTCCCTTTATATCTTGGTCAATGACAAGAATGTCATTGTCACCTTTAGATGATACAACGGTTGTATTGCTGTTCTTATATGTTTCCGCACTTTGTACAGGAGCAGATTCCGCTTCTCCTTTTTCGCGTTTAATAGCTTCTATATAGCGGTCAATGACAGAGTTGACATCAAGTACCTCCTCTGAGATAGCTTTGTAAAACTCGTTGGTGTGCTTATATCCCATCCTTGTGATAAGGCGCATCATTACAGCCTCGTCATACTCAATTTTTCTGTTCTTGAATTTGCGCTCAATTGTCTCTTTAGCAAAATCGGCAGTCTTCATCTCCTGCTCGTTGAGCGACTGCCTGATTTTGCTTTTTGCTTTTGTCGTGATGGCAAAATTCAGCCAGTCGCGTTTTGGAAGCTGGTTTTGTGAGGTCAGTATCTCAACTTGATCGCCGCTTGACAGTTTTGTTCGCATAGGAACATTTTTCCCATTGATTTTACCTCCTGTGCATTTGCATCCCACATTGGAATGAATTTGGAATGCAAAATCGAGAATCGTAGCACCCTTCGGCAGTTTGAACAAATCGCCTTTAGGAGTGAACACAAATACTTCGTCGCTATAGAGATCGACTTTAAATTGGTTCACAAGCTGTTCGTCGGATGTGGAGTGTGCCTCAAGAGCAAGGCGTATATCTTTGAGCCAGTCTTCGAGCTTAGAACCACTGGCCTTTACTCCTTTATATCTCCAATGGGCTGCAAGACCACGCTCTGCAATCTCGTCCATGCGTTCTGTACGAATTTGTACCTCGACCCATTTACCTTCCGGCCCCATTACTGTAATATGCAGGCTTTCGTATCCATTGCTCTTCGGGACACTCAGCCAATCTCTCAGACGTTTGGGATTGGGGCGATACATGTCTGTCACAATAGAGAACACTTGCCAGCAATCCTGTTTCTCTTTTTCCATTTCAGAATCAAGAATTACACGAATGGCAAACAGGTCGTATATTCCCTCAAACTGGCATTTTTGCTTTTTCATCTTCTGCCAGATAGAATGGATGCTCTTGGTACGTCCTTTCATGTGAAATCTGAGTCCGGCATCATGAAGTTTATTCTCAATAGGCGCAATGAAATTCTTGATGTATTCGTCACGCGCTTTCTTGGTAGCATTGAGCTTTTCCTTTATCATATAGTAGACATCGCTCTCAAGGTATTTGAGCGAAAGATCTTCGAGTTCTGATTTTATCAGATACAAACCGAGTTTATGGGCAAGAGGCGCATATAAGTGGCTCGCCTCTGTAGCCACTCTTCTGCGTTCTTCGTCCGTACCCTTATCCTTAATCTGACGCATTAGATTTACACGGTCTGCAATGATAATAAATATGACCCGCATGTCTTCTGCAAAAGAAAGGAGAAGGTCACGGAAATTCTCTGTTTCTATAGACGGATTCTTCGCATATAAGTCATTGACTTTTATGAGTCCGCGTATGATATTGGCTACATCCTCGCCAAATTCTTTCTTAATGAAATCAAGGCTGACACAATTAAGGGCCACGCAATCATGGAGCAAAATACTGATAATTGAGGCACGATTGAGACCGATTTCCTCAACAACAATGATAGCAGTCTGAAGGTCGAACAATATCGGATTGAACCCGAAAGAGTCACGTTGGATTGAACCGGCACGTACTGCCTCATATAAAATATCTTTGATTTTTTTGAAATCTTCGTTGTTGACAATATCTCTGGATAATGCTTGCAGTTTTTTGAAAACATCTAAGAGAGAGATTCTTTCTTCTTCTGTTATTAATGCTGTCTCTTCCATATTCGTTTCTTTTTGGATTTTATTCTCAACATTTTCATTGGCAAAGGTATTAAATAATATACCAAACAGTGTATGCAACGGAAAAAAATTGTATATTTGAAGCAATTATTCGCGTTGAGAGTGGATGACGAGTGCTAAGATTATTACAACTAAATAATAAATTCATTTTTATGCTTACACAGCAAGACAAAGATTTCATTGCGCAGAAAGGTATTTCTGAGGATAAATTTAATGCACAACTAAAATGTTTTGAGACAGGTTTTCCTTTTCTGAAACTTTATGGTGCGGCTTCTCCAGAATTGGGTATTACGGTTCCTGGTGAAACTGAGGAGACTAATTATATGAAACTGTGGGAGGAATATCTTTCCGGTGAACATACAATCTTGAAGTTTGTGCCGGCTTCCGGAGCTGCAAGCCGTATGTTCAAAGATTTGTTTGAGTTTCTTACAGGAGAAGCAAATGTTCCAGAATCGGATTTCATCAAGAATTTCTTCGCAAAAATTCATTTCTTCGCATTTTATGATGAACTGAACAATATATGTCTGAAAAACGAAGGATATAATATAGACCAACTCATTGAACAGGGTAGCTACAAAACCGTTATCTCTAATTTGTTAGAAGAGAAAGGTCTGAACTATGGTAAATTACCTAAGGGACTTCTGAGATTCCATTCATATACTGAAGGAAACCGAACCCCTCTTGAGGAACATCTTGTGGAAGGCGCATTATATGCTTCAGGAAAAAGTGGAATTGTAAATATACATTTTACGGTATCTCCGGAGCACCGTCTTCTTTTTGAAAAACTTGTAAGAGAGAAAGTGGCTGAATATGAGAAAATATTTAATGTGAGATATCAAATATCTTTCTCGGAGCAGAAATCAAGTACTGATACAGTAGCTGCTACTGCGGACAACGAACCGTTCAGGACAGAGGATGGAAAGATTCTCTTTCGTCCAGGCGGACACGGTGCATTGATTGAGAATCTCAATGAACTTGACGCCGATATTATTTTTGTAAAGAATATCGACAATGTGGTTCCGGACAGTCTTAAAAGCACAACTGTCAAATACAAAAAATTGATTGCCGGTGTATTGGTTTCTGTACAGCAGAGAATATTTGATTATTTACATTTGCTTGATTCTGGAATGTATAGCCATGCTCAGTTAGAGGAAATTATTCGTTTCTTGCGTGATGATATTTGCTGCCGTAATCCAAAACTCAAAGAATTGGAAGATTCGGAGCTTGCCATTTATCTTCGCTCAAAATTGAATCGTCCAATAAGAGTATGTGGAATGGTCAAGAATGTAGGAGAACCGGGAGGTGGTCCGTTTCTTGCATATAATCAAGATGGTACGATTTCGCTTCAGATTCTTGAAAGCTCACAGATAGACAAAAACAATGAGGAGTATGTGAAGATGTTCAAAGGTGGAACTCATTTCAATCCGGTGGATCTTGTATGTGCTGTAAGGGATTATAAAGGCAAGCCATTTAATCTTACGAAATATGTTGATCAAAATACTGGTTTCATATCGTCAAAAAGCAAAAATGGAAAAGAACTCAAGGCTTTGGAACTTCCTGGACTATGGAATGGAGCTATGAGTGACTGGAATACAATTTTTGTTGAAGTTCCTCTTGCCACCTTCAATCCGGTAAAGACGGTTAATGATTTGCTGAGAGAACAGCATCAATAAAGGTATAAATTAATGGAAACGAGGCATCACAAATATACTTAATAAGCCTCGTTTCCATTATCATTGCACATATTAAATCTATTAATACAAAGGAGTTGTGCCGTAAAGAGAGGGTTCTCTTTACGGCACAACTCCTTTTTCGTGTAATGTGGATTATGTTTAATTACGGATAGTAAGAACAGTGAAAGTCCGTCCCTATTTGATTACAAGTGCTTTATTCTCTTATACTTTATCTTTACCAAATGGCAATAAATTCCAAATACCTTATTCATTATCGACGCAACTCTTGTATATTAACAGGTTTAAATGTGTGCGCTATAATAATGGAAATGAGACACTACAAATATATTTAGGTCTCATTTCCATTATTTTTATCGAGAGCAAGTATCAGCCGTCATTCTAATCAAAAAGGTTTCTGTAAAGAGTTAGAGGTTCTCTTTATGCATCACTCCTTTGTATTAAAAGGATTATTGTGTGCTTCTCCTCACTTTATTTTTAATTCTTCATTCGTACTTTACTTCATCTTTCAAGAATGATGCCAACCTTTATTTTCTATTCTTGCCAGTCGTTATTATCTATTTCCGAATCATTTTTAGATAAAAAACTCATTCTCAAGGCTCTGTATCTGACCTCTTTTCTACTTTATTTCATTCTCAATGATGTTCAGCATTTTTATGGTAGCCTTAATGGCTGCTTCTGTCTGGTCTGCATCAAGAGCACGGGTTCTGTATGATTTCTCATTGTAAGTCCATGATATGCTTGTCTGTACAAGTGCATCTGTACGTCCTCCCGGCGGTATGCTTACTACATAATTTGTAAGCCACGGAAATGGACGTTGCAGTTTGTCACGATAAATATGGCGCACAGCACGCACGAAGGCATCATACATACCATCTCCCATTGCAGATTCCTCATAAACATCTCCGTTAATTTCCAGTTTCACACTTGCCATAGGTTTTAATCCGAAAGCAGTAGAAACCATATAACTTATCAACTTCACCTTGTCGTCCGGTGTAGAGTGCTTTATAACATCAGATACAATAAACGGAAGATCTTCCTGCGTTACAATCTGCTTCTTGTCTCCAAGCTCAATAATTCTGTTTGTCACCCTTCTGGTTTGCTCAGGAGTCAGCTCAAGCCCAAGTTCCTCCAGATTCTTCAGAATATTAGCCTTGCCACTATTCTTTCCAAGAGCATATTCCCTCTTTCTTCCAAATCTCTCAGGAAGCAGGTCATTGCAATACAGATTGTTCTTGTTGTCTCCGTCAGCATGAACACCCGCGACCTGTGTGAACACATTGTCGCCAATAATAGGTTTGTTTGGCGGTATTGCAATTCCTGAATAGCTCTCCACCATTCTGCTTACATCATTCAGCTTTACCTCATTAATATTGGTCAAAGCATGAAAATGGTCTTTCAAAATCGCCTGCACGCTTGATAAAGGAGCGTTCCCGGCTCTTTCTCCAAGTCCGTTTATAGCTGTATGTATTCCCCGGCATCCTGAGAGAACAGCGGCAAGTACATTTGAAATGGCAAGATCATAATCATTATGTGCATGAAAATCAAAATGTATTCCCGGGAATCTGCGCACCATCATCCGCATGAAGTTCATCACCTGAAGCGGATTGAGCACACCAAGTGTATCGGGAAGCATAAACCGTTTTATGTTTGTATCCTTCAATGCCTCCACAAATGTATAGACATATTCAGGAGAATCCTTCATGCCGTTACTCCAGTCTTCAAGATATACATTGACTCCAATTCCGAGTTGCTCGGCATAAGCCAATGATTTCTTTATATCAGCAATGTGCTCGTGAAGAGTTTTCTTCAGCTGGTATTTGCAGTGCTTCTCAGAACCTTTACAAAGGAGGTTGATATTTTTGCATCCACATTCGTTTATCCAGTCGAGAGATACTGTACCATCCACAAATCCCAAAACCTCAACTTTATCCAGATTTCCAGTCTGACGTGCCCATCGGCATATACTTTTCACGGCATCCTTTTCTCCATCGGACACTCTTGCTGAAGCCACTTCTATACGGTCTACATTGACATCCTGAAGCAGCATTCGTGCGATGATTAATTTCTCATGAGGAACGAAACTCACTCCACTGGTCTGTTCGCCATCGCGGAGTGTAGTATCCATAATTTCAATTAGTCGTGATTCTTCTCCCATTGTTCAATTTTGTCCTTATTTTCAAGCAAGAAGTCAATATCATCGAGTGCGTTCATCAAGCAATATTTCTTGTATCCGTTGATTTCAAACTGCTCGCTTTTTCCTGTAGCAAGGTTTGTCACAGTCTGATTTGGCACATCAACCTTTACTTGCATTTTCGGGTTCTCCTCGATACTTGTGAAAAGTTCTGCAAGGAACTGTTCACTGACTACTACTGGAAGAACAAAATTATTAAGCTCATTGTTCTTGTGAATATCGGCAAAAAAACTTGAGATAACCACCCTGAATCCGTATCCGGCAATTGCCCATGCCGCATGTTCACGGCTTGAACCAGAACCGAAGTTTTTTCCAGCCACAAGAATTTCTCCCTTATACTTAGGGTTGTTCAACACAAAATCAGGTTTTACATTACCGTCTTTGTCATATCTCCAGTCGCGAAAAAGATTGTCTCCAAAAAACTTCTCATCACGTGTTGTTGCTTTGAGGAAGCGAGCCGGAATAATTTGGTCTGTATCGACATTTTCCAATGGAAGCGGCACGCAGGTAGACTGTATTATATCAAATTTCTGTTTCATCTTTTTTTCTATTTGTTTTTGTTTTAATCTCCCAACCTGTTAATAATCAGTTGGCTGTCATTCTCCGACTTTTGTTTTAATCTTATATTTCAAATAATGTCTCTCGGGTCAGTAATAACACCTGTCACAGCAGCGGCAGCTGCCACAAGAGGGCTTGCAAGCACTGTGCGTGCTCCCGGACCCTGACGACCTTCAAAGTTTCGGTTGGAAGTTGAGACTGACAGTTTGCCTGCCGGAATCTTGTCGTCATTCATAGCCAAACAAGCAGAACAGCCCGGTTGGCGGATAGCAAATCCGGCTTCTTCCAGAATCTTGTCAATACCTTCCTCGCGAATCTGTTCGTCTACCATCCATGAGCCTGGCACCAGCCATGCAGTTACATTATCCGCCTTCTTTTTATCTTTCACTATGGACGCGAAAGCGCGGAAGTCCTCAATGCGTCCGTTGGTACATGCCCCCAAGAACACATAATCCACCTTTTTCCCAAGAAGTTTCTCTCCCGGAGCAAATCCCATATAGTCGAGCGATTTGATGTACGAAGCCTGTCCTGCCTCGTCCACCGTATCCAGTGTCGGTATTGACTGGGAGATTCCCATGCCCATACCCGGATTGGTACCGTATGTAACCATTGGCTCTATATCAGCGGCATCGAAATGCAATTCCTTGTCGAATACGGCATCATCGCCGCTCTTCAATGTAGACCAGTAAGCCACAGCCTTATCCCAAGCCTCGCCTTTTGGCGCATATTCGCGTCCTTTTATATATTCAAATGTCACCTCGTCAGGGGCAATAAAACCACCGCGCGCACCCATTTCTATCGAAAGGTTGCACAGTGTCAGACGACCCTCCATTGTCAGGTTACGGACTGTCGAACCGGCATACTCCACAAAATATCCCGTAGCTCCCGATGTGGTGAGCTTTGACATAAGATAAAGTGCAATATCCTTTGCTGTCACACCCTTGCCCAATGTGCCCTCAATGTTTATGCGCATAGATTTCGGCTTCTGCTGGAGAATGCACTGAGAAGCAAGTACCATCTCAACTTCCGATGTACCAATTCCGAAAGCCACCGCTCCCATTGCGCCATGAGTGGATGTGTGAGAGTCACCGCATACAATGGTCATACCCGGCAATGACAAACCTCTTTCCGGACCTACCACATGAATGATTCCATTTTTCTTGTTCATCATCCCGAAATGCGACAGACCGAAATCCTCCGCATTCTTTGCCAATGTATCAACCTGTGTCTTTGATACCGGATCCTCAATCGGCTTGTCCTGATCGTGAGTCGGTGTGTTGTGGTCAGGCATACAATAAATATGGTCAGGACGCAAGCATTTCAGTCCTCTCCGCCGCATTCCCTCAAATGCCTGAGGACTTGTCACCTCGTGACAGTACAAGCGGTCTATATAAAGTTGTGTAGGGCCATTCTCTACATTCTGGACTACATGAGCGTCCCAAATCTTATCAAATAATGTATTCATATTGTGTTTGTTTTTTTCTGTGTTATATTTAACATTAACCGGATGAATCCGATAAAATCAATCAATCTTAAACTTGTTGATACAGTCTATATAAGCCTCTACCGAAGCAGCTATAATATCGGTATTCGCACCAAAGCCATAGTATATGTGGTTGTCATATTCAACCTGCATGTGTACCTTTCCCATATCGTCCGACCCCTTGCTGATAGCCTGTATGGTAAACTCTTTCAGTGTCATCTGGCGATTGACGATTTTCTTTAGTGCCTTTATCGCAGCGTCCACCGGACCGTTTCCGCTTGCGCAGTCTTCAAACTTCTCGCCTGCAATCCTGAGTCCGATACTGGCAACAGCCTTTACCCCCACTCCGCTTGTAACTTGCAGATAGTCGAGCTTGATGCGGTGGTTTATGCTTCTGTCGGCACCTGCAAGAACCAATACATCGTCATCGTTTATGTCCTTCTTCTTGTCCGCGAGTTTCAGGAAATCCTCATAAATCTTATCCAGCTTCTCCTGATCGGGCTTTACACCCAAAGCGGCAAGACGGCTTTTCAATGCGGCGCGTCCGCTGCGCGCTGTCAATACAATCGAATTGTCGTCAATACCCACATCGTGCGGATTTATAATCTCGTATGTCTGTACATTTTTCAACACACCGTCCTGATGTATTCCTGAAGAATGCGCAAATGCGTTCTTTCCGACAATCGCCTTGTTTGGCTGTACTGGCATATTCATCAGGCTCGACACCATGCGGCTTGTAGGATAAATTTTTTCCGTATTGATATTTGTCTCGATGCCTATATGCTTATGGCACTTCAGAATCATTGCCACTTCCTCCAACGAAGTGTTGCCTGCACGCTCGCCGATACCGTTTATCGTCACCTCCACTTGCCGCGCGCCGTTGAGCACACCGCTCATAGTGTTTGCCGTAGCCATGCCGAGGTCGTTATGGCAGTGGGTGGAGATAATCGCATGTTCTATGCCTGCCACATGGTCGCAAAGATATTTGATTTTCTCGCCATACTCCGAAGGCAGACAATAGCCTGTCGTATCCGGAATGTTCACAACTGTGGCGCCGGCCTTGATAACCGCTTCCACCACTCTTGCCAAATACTCATTGTCTGTACGTCCGGCATCTTCCGCATAAAATTCCACATCATCCACAAACCGGCGCGCATACTTCACTGCCGCAACGGCTCTCTCAATAATTTCCTCGCGGTTGCTGTTGAACTTATACTTTATATGTGAGTCCGAAGTTCCTATACCTGTATGAATACGCTTTCTCTTGGCATATTTAAGCGCGTCTGCCGCCACTTCAATGTCTTTTTCCACTGCACGGGTCAGCGCGCAAATGGCAGGCCATGTCACAGCCTTTGAGATTTCGATTACAGAATTGAAGTCGCCTGGACTCGATACCGGGAATCCTGCCTCTATGACATCTACACCCAATGCCTCCAGTTGCCTTGCCACCTGTATTTTTTCTACCGTGTTGAGCTGGCATCCCGGAACTTGTTCTCCGTCGCGCAATGTAGTGTCGAAAATAAACAATCTGTCACTCATATATTTCTTATTTTATATTATTCAAAAAAAGCCTTCCTTGCATGGTCAGCAAGAAAGGCTCTATCTACAAGTCAATTTTTCACCTGTCACAGCACATACACACCTTTCTCGCCACAAACTCGCTAATTCGTAGTGACAATAGGATAATAATTGCTATGTTTATTGAAACGATTGACATATTATTCTTTTATTTTGCTGCAAAAGTACACTTTTAATTCATTAAATCAAAATTTCGCACAAAATAATTGCTCTTTTGTTCTGGTTTATAACTTCAGACTGTGTTTTTCGCGTCAATTGTAAAGGTTTTATCCGTTTTATATGCGTTTATTGAAACTTTGCCTGCCTTGAGGATTCTGACACCTCTTCTATTATTATATGTGATTCATTGCCCCTTCCAAATTCTTTCAGACAAATCCCGGTGCCCGGCAGTTCATATCAGGAGCTTTGCAAATATGAATCGTTTTCATCGCGCATTGTACCGGATACGATTGCCTGATATGGTTCGTTTCCTGCGGACATGCTGACAAATCGATTTTGACATTTTGTCACTTGAAACAAGAGCTGCTATTTTAACATTTGAGGTTATTTTGGGCGACGATTTTGAGATCGGTCTTTCCGGCTTTACTGATAATCGATTGATAATCAAATAGTTGCTATTTTGTGAAAAAGGAGCAGTTTTTGATCAAAAACGCACGAGTCAGATCAAAATAGGAAGCGTTGATAATCAGACAGTTATGTAATTTTACCGACAAAACCATCATTTTTCAGACTCAAAATCCATTTTTGTTTTTCGGAGCATGAAAAAGGCGGTTTTGGTATTTTTGAGGAAAACATCTGAAAAAAGGGGCAATTTTGGGTTAAAATACGGGTGTTTCAAAACTGGTGCGCCTTGAAAATAAATTTTGTGCACCTTGAAAATAAAATCAGTGTGCGCTGGAAATAAATTTTCAGCACCTTGTAATTTTGGGAAAACCTCACTTTTGCGTGAATTTTATGTTCCTTTAGCCATCAGGACTATCCTGTTTTCCTGCTTGAATTTTGAGAATTTAAAAGCCCCGTAGAATCGCGCTTTTGCAACCTCGGTAAGGTTCGGTTCATTTTGAGCGGATTCTACGGAGTCGGGTTTTAACATATCAAAATGTCAGAAAACAGCTGCTAAAGCGGTTGTTTTCTGACATTTTTCCACTTTTATGGTTTCACATAGAATATCGGCTCATCCGTCTCCGGGTCTTGCGGATAGAAATGAATGGCACTGTCGTTCAGTTTCACACACCTCGATCTGACCATCTCGATAATCTCCGCGCCTGCCCAAATCACAGGGCCATATCCGTGGGCCGCGAAATTGTTCACGGGGCGATAAGCATAAAAAGCAGGGTCGAAGGCCATGCCTGTACCGACACATGTTCCGCACACCTGCCCCTCCTTATTTATCATGCTCTCCACATAGTTCCATGCCAGCAGAGCCGCCGCGCCATATGCCTGTGCGTCAATCCATCCCTTGTTGATGGCATGGGCTATGCAATAAGCATAGATAGCCGTGCATGAGGTCTCCAGATAGGTGTCGTTGCGGTCGAGCAACTGATGCCATGCCCCATCGTGTCCTTGCAGCGATACAATGCCTTGCAGATGTTGCTTGAACTGGTTTTTGATTATGTCGTAAGCCGAATGACTCTCCGGCAGCGCGTCCATAAGCTCACAGGCAGTCAACAGTGCCCAGCCGTTGGCTCTTCCCCAAAAGAACGAGGGATGGGGTTCCATGCCCTCTGCCCATCCGTGGCGGTACAGTTGCTTTTCCTCCACCCACATCCGCGAGTGAAACATCTGGAATTGTTCTGCCGCCGCCGTCATGCCCTCCATGTCATTGGATGCTGCCGCCTTCCATGCCAAAGCCGGTATGCCCATAAACATGTCGTCGAGCCACACCGTATTTTTCAGCGGGCGCAGACGACCGAAGATTCCGTCAGCAAGGCGGTACTGCTCTTTCGATATGAACTGATAGTATGTGTCTATCTGCTTGTCCAAAGGCAATGTCTTGTCTTGCATCTTTGCCTTTATCATGGCCGCACAAATAGCCCCGGCATCGTCAAGAGCCTCCGGTTTGACAACCTGATGCATTAGCACGTCTATCTCTTCTCCCTTGTCAAGAATCTTGCGGAAATAGGGCGCAAGCTCAGCCAAATATCTCATCCTGTTCACAGCATATCTGTAGTAACGCTTGTCGCCTGTAACTTCTGCTGCGCGCAGCATGGCACTGTAAGTCACTCCCCATTCGTATGAGGTCAGCCGGAAAGTACCTCTCACCAGTTGCGACTCGCTGTTTATCTTGTGCAAATCCTTCACAGGCTGGTGTGTCTCCTTGTTTTCCACTTGCATGAATGTGGTCTGTTCCAAATATGAGCACACCCTGTCCATAACCGACTTCACCTCCTCGGGTGTCGGCACTCCGTAGTGCGTTTTATATGCCGGGCGCATAAGGTGAAGCGGGCTGTTGGCATCGTTTGCGGGTTCTTGCGGCTGGTTTTGCGCGCTCATCACTCCTCCTGCCAGACAAAGCAGCAGGCATAATGCGGATTTTTGTTTTATCATAATACTATAAATTGATTAGCAAGTGAATAAATAGGTGTATGAATGCCGCCTATATCGCACATCATCAGTGGAATAGGCATTGTTCAACTTTGCAAAAGTAGTGCTTTTATTCTGTTTCTCCATATAATATTCTTATAAAATACGGGTACGAGCTGATTGCACTCCATATTTTCATTTGAAATGGTTGGCTTGTCGGAGAAACTTATAGCTGCCATAAATTTGACGAAATTAAGGATAAATATTTGCAAACATCATGTATGAGTATTATTTTAATTATCTGTTTGATAAACACTCATAATCTTTGAATAATACAGTGCATTTTCATTTTCTTTGTACCGCATTCTAACATAAAAACAGATATGGTATGAGAAAATTAAGTTCGTTGGCATTAATCCTAATGATTTCAGCCAATGCTTTCGCTCAGCGCGAGGCAGGTGCTTTCAACATTCAGCCTAAAGTTGGTTTGAACGTGGCAAATCTGACAAATGCAGACGGTGCGGACGCACGCGTTGGTCTGGTAATAGGAGCGGAAGGAGAATACAACATTTCTCCTAAGTTCAGTGTGACAGCCGGTTTGTTGTATTCACAGCAAGGAGCAAAGGACTCTGAGTATGACGGTTTTTACAAGATTGATGAGATCGTCAAGTTTGACTACATAAATATTCCTATTCTTGCGAATATCTATGTGGCACGCGGGTTTGCGTTCAAGTTGGGTATACAGCCTGGATTCAACATCAACAGCAAGGCAAAATTCAAGACCAGTGGTGCGTCTGCGGAGTCCGACATAGAGGACACAAAAACTTTGGATTTCTCCATTCCTGTGGGTCTGTCGTATGAATACGCAAACCTTCAGCTGGATGTCCGCTACAATTGGGGATTGACAGAGGTGAACAGCAATCTTGACAAATGCAAAAACAGCGTGTTCCAGTTCACTCTGGGCTACAAATTCAATTTGTCAAAGTGATACAAGAAATTGAGAATGCTCTTTAATTGCCCTTATTCCCTCTTGTAAAATAAATCCGGGAAATTCTTTCAACAAGTTCGTTGAAAGAATTTCCCGGATTTGTGTTGTATTATAGAATATTGTTCTAATAAGGGTATGGACACACTTCTTGCATGAATATGGCATCAAGGCTCCACGTGGAAGCATCATTGGTGTTCATCCTCTCATCTTCATCAATAGGGTAAAGCGTATGCGGCATTTCCACTTTTTTGCTTCCAAAAGGAAAAACCGTAGGCTCGCCTTTTTTATTCACCCGCAAAAGGTCATTCCATGCCGAGTGGGCAAGTTCCTTGTCATTGAGAAGCCATGAGGCATAAGCTGCAAGACGTGGAATACGGAAATGATTGCGGCTTATTTCAAGGGCTTTCTGCTTGTATTGCGCCGCATGATTGAGCCAGACCTCATTCCATTCAGGTATTTCCGTCATCTCTATCATTTCGTTCATAAGTTCAAAACCTCCCATGATGGAGAGCAGATGATTGGTGTTCTGTATGGAAGTATCACATTCGTTAGTGATAATGCCTGTGGCAGGGTCGAAGCCAAGTGCTTTCGGACCGCTGAATATACCATGCGGCATAGCTGCAATGCTCTTCATGCCAGCAATAATCTTGTCTCTGTATTCAGTGTTACCGGTACGCTCCCATTCCGTCATCCAGTTGCCGGCATAAGCCAGCCAGTCGGGACCAATGCGAAGACGCGCCGGAGCTGTGCAAGGATACAAGTCGCGAGGCTGTGCCAGACGCATTGGATCGAGTGTATATAGCTTACGGTCTGCGTCGCGCACCGCTGTCATCAAGTCGCCAGTGCGCTCATCGCCTGTCAGATAGTAATAGAAACGGTTCCATGCGGCTTGGCTGATGCGCGCCTCCTTTGCACCGCATCCCCAGTGGCTGACGTTATGGCGCGAGCCAAGACCTGCATTAGGACCGATATGGTAGACATCGACTTCGGAGGTGTGGCGCGTCATGGCTTCTGCCATTGTCCAAACATCTGCTCGTCCTGTGCGCAAAAAATTATACCACAACATACCGTTGCTTCCCAATTCGGTGTTGTCCCACGCATATCCTCCCACATCGTAAAGCCATTCATGACGCACCGGGTCATAAGAGTGCATGAAGTCACCGTAATTCCAGAAACCATACCAGTTGTGTTGCTCCACTGAGTTTTTGTAATAATCAATGATGTATGCGAGTCTGTCCTCTACCATACTTGCCATAGGAGTGGTGCGGTTTAGAAGACTCCATATTCCAAATGCGCGGCAACGGTGGAGATACTCGGGAGTACATGCCAACTGGCGGACTGCTGTTTGTGTGTTCGCCAAAAGTCTGAACTGTTCCTTTCCGGGATAAGCATCCAACGCTTTAAGATAGAGCGTGCTGGTACGGGATATTCCGTAAGGTGTACACATTCCCTCCTGCACATCCTCATAGCTTGCCTCAAGCGAATGGGCTATTGTATCATAGTGGGCAAGATTCATAGGCTCCGCTTCTGGACTCCACAACCACATGCAAGCGGTGGCATACCGACTCCGCGCCCCTCTCACCTCGATAGTAGACGGATATGATTGCCAGAAATCTTTCAGAGTGAGCAGCATTCCTCCGCTCACATCTCCCACAAATACGGTGCCAGAAGCACGCGTACCTTCTGTGGTGCCAATCCATGAGGCGGTGTCAACAGCCTTCTTCCGTATGGAAAATGAATTGGGAGACAGTTGCGAAAGTCTGAACACATCCCATTTAGCCAAATTGTCAATCATGAAGCGTCCTTTCTCGTCAAAAGCATTGTACTCAGGAAGGGCAATGCCCGCAAGTTGCAATTGCTCTATCGTTGCACGGGCATTTTGCAGACTGCCCGTCATATAGGATGTCTGCCCGAGTGTTTGTGCCGGGATATTGATGTTTCTTCTACCTACAAGCGGCTGGACAGGTTCGCTCCATACACCTCCGTTCTCTGCCGAGAAGGCAATATGCCGGTTATACTCCGCTTCTCGGAAAGGGATGTTCATTTTCAGTCCCACACTACTGATTTGCTGTTGTGCCATCAGTGAGTCTACGGTAAATGTATGTACAAGTTTAACCTCATCGCTGCCTGCGTAGCAATAAAGGCGGACAACAAACGGCAAGAAATTCCCGTCATGTCCTTGATGAATGCCTTCTGCTTTCAGCATACAGCGCGCATTGCCCGTCCGTTCTATTGTCAGTCGCTCAATCCGGCTTATAGCTTCATGACGGTTGGTCGTTGTCGTCCCGTCATTTCCTGATGTTTCTACATCATATGTGCACGTAAGCCAGACCTTGTGCCCCACAGTCTTTCCTCTAACTGTCATACTGTCGATGAGACATTCGCTTCCCTGTGTCAGATAAAGGCACATTGTCCCTGTGCTTACTTTTATCTGCCCGCCCTTTTTATCCACACTGATACCGTTTGTTCTGTCCTTTTTTTCCCACATCGCGGGACGCATATTCTTGTCGGTATAAAGCAAACAGGAATCGGCATTTGCCGGAACATTTGCCGCCACGGCCTCCCATTTGACAGAACCATCGTTCCAATATGCCAATGTCCAGTGGTCGGAAGAGATTACGGTTCCATCTTGAGTACACAATCCCAAAGGAGCATTTTCTTTCCTCTCGCCCTTACGGAAGGGAACTCCGAAGGTGGTCGGGATGTGTGTATCAGCCGTATTGCCATCAGAGAAAGGTTTGCCGCCAATCCATTTTAGGATGATGGGCTGCCCGTCTTTTTCGGTTGCCGAATATTTGAAATTGCATATCTTGGCATGAGCTAATGTGGTTCTGAACCCAAACCATCCGGATTTTAAGGGAGAGAGGTCGGGATAATCGACAAGACATTCACCATCGATAAAATACCGCACTCTGCCATCAATGCTTTCCAGACGGATATGATACCAATGGTTGGGGCGCAGCAGATGCTTGTCGTCTGTATATTCACGGATGATTCCCGGACGGAAGGCTGCATCAGTCACACCACGCTCATCCCCGTCATAACGTCTGAATCGTGTGGTGGAGTTATAATTCCCACCAAATCCCACATAATAGAGTTGAAGCTCGTAGCAATTAAGGAAAATTCCATTACGCTTCTTCATCCGTTTCCAAATATCTGAAGCTCCGGGATCAGTTGCCATCCAAAAACAGTTAAGGTCACTTGTCCGTTCATAATCGCATGACTCCACATTTCCGATGTTCTCGCTTACAGTTTGCGCCATGTTTGCATCGCTTGCATACTGGCGGTTTATGATACATGCGTCATATTCTATCACTACATTGCCGGTCATTTTCTCCTTATACCAAAGAGTAAGTCCCTTTGGAGCGAGAATCTCGGCTGTGTCGCCCCGCCATATTACCCGGCTGTCAGCTGCCTCGGCTTCCATCCGCCAATTGTTTTCTTGTGCGTTTGCAGTAAATTGGAATGCAGATGCCGCCATACATAAAAGCAGACAGATCTTTTTTTTGTGTGTTGGTGTCATCGTATGTGTTTTAAGGGTTAAATCAATATTGACCGTATAAATAGCCGGGAAATTTTTGTTATCCCGGCAATGAAGAATATTGCAGTCTTATGGTTCTTTGGCATAATCGACAGCACGGTTTATATAGTCAATAAATGGCTTGGTTGTTCTGAACTGTTCGGCAAGCCGTTTAGCCAAATCAGGTGTACAGATGAAATCCATGTCAACAGGCTGCATCAAACAGAAATATTTCAACCGAAGATACTCCGAGTATGGTGCATCGTTAGGGAAACCTTTCGGATTGCGTTTGAGCATACTGTCTGTGTCAAGACTAAATCCGGCAGCGACCTCATGCTTTACTATATTCTCAAAGTCACCGTCACCGTTCACAATATCCTCACGTATTATTTGAAGGACCTTTGGGTCGCAGCAATAATCTCCTGACGCAAGAAAGTGCATGTCCATCCATGAGTCTGCCTGCTCATCGTCTCCATTCATAAATGACAGTTCAAGAGGATTGCTCTTCTTTCCGGCTGCAATCTGGAAATAATATCCCGAATATCCGGATTTCTTTCCTCCACGGCATACAAACGCTCCTAAGTGTGTCTTATACGGACTTTTGTCGCTCGAAAAACGGGTGTCGCGATAAATTCTATAAGTACAGTCTTTTGCTGTCAGCCCTTCTACCTCCGGGTCAAAGCGACTTATCTCTTTAATCAGTTCCTCGACAAAGGAGTTGAATGCGGCTTGTACAGCCAGATATTCCGATTTATGTGTATTGAACCATTCACGGTTGTTGTTACACTGTAAATCGTGCAGGAATGTGATAATATTTCTCATACCATGTAAAGATATAATGTAAAGCAGATATTAATTTAAGAAACAAGGTGGGACAATTTTTTTCTTTTTTCAGACCTCTGTTGCACCTCTCCTAAAGTTCCTCATACAAAGGAATCTCCTCAAGAAACGTATAGGTCTGGCTTTCATAGTTGATTTTGCAGCAATAATGGTTCATCCCATTGCTTATGATGAGATATTCTACATGCAACACCATATTGTAGCGGCATATCTGGTCAAACACTTTCTGGGTAATACCGATGTTCGGAGCCTTGTATTCAATAATCATCTTCGGCACCAGCGTATTGGTATAAAGCACGGAGTCGCAACGCCGTGTCATTCCGTTGAACGATAGCATAACCTCATTATTCATGAGCGCGGACGAGTATCCCTTATAGCTAATCAAATAATTCACAAAGTTCTGCCTTACCCATTCCTCTGGGGTAAGAGCTACGAAACGCCGCCGTAAAATGTCAAGCACTTTGGGCTTGCCGTCTACGATTTTTATTTTAGCCTGATAGGGAGGCAGATTCAGTCTGGGAATGTCTGTCGCTTTCATTCGGAAGTGCTGTTATTGTCGGATTTGTGTGATGACCTTCTTTAATGTCTCACCTTTTTTCCGTAAGTTTGCAAAGAATTTTTGCCTTTGCAAAAATACAGAAAATATACGATAACATAAACATTATTATATGGCAAAAAAAACAGAGTCCCTAATATCGCACAGAGATATATTGACCGCTATACAAAGGCAGGAGTATGTGCCTATTTATTTGCTTATGGGGGAGGAATCCTACTATATTGACCGCATTTCTGAGTATATTGCGGATAATGTGCTGACTGAAGAAGAGAAAGGATTCAACCAACAGATTATATATTGCACACGGGAGACGAATGTGGCTGATATTATAAATTCTGCCAAGCGGTATCCGATGATGGCAAAATATCAAATTGTAATTGTTAAAGAGGCACAGAACCTGTTAAAACTGGATGACCTCGTTTTTTATGCTCAAAACCCACTGAATACCACCATTCTTGTGATATGTTATAAGAACGGAACTGTGGACAAGCGGAAAAAACTGGTGCCTGCCATCAGCAAGGTGGGAATTGTGTATGAAAGCCGCAAGCTGAAAGAAAGCCAACTTCCTGCTTTTGTGACTGACTACCTGCGACGGAAAAATGTGGGCATAGACGAGCGTTCTGTCCTTATGCTTGTCGAAGCGATAGGCTCAGACCTTAACCGTATGGCAGGAGAGCTTGACAAACTCGTGATTACTTTGCCTGCCGGTTTCAATAGAATAACTCCGGAATTAATAGAGAAGAATATTGGAATAAGCAAAGACTTCAACAATCTGGAACTCCGGAATGCTGTAATAAACAAGGATGTCTTCAAGGCAAACCAAATTGTCAACTACTTCGAGCAAAATTCCAAAGCCAATCCGGCGATAGTCACTCTTGCTATGCTGTTCAATTTCTTTGCCAATATGATGCAGGCTTTTTATGCTCCAGTGAAAACAGAGCAGGGAATGTGCGAATATCTTGACTTTAAAAGCTCATGGCAGCTGCGAGACTACACAACAGCCATGAGACATTATAGTGCCATGAAGACAATGAGGATTATCGGAAAAATCAGAGAGACTGACGCAAAGATGAAAGGCATCGGAAAGGGGAATACCACCGATGGAGATTTAATGCGCGAGCTTATTTATTTCATCATGCACTGAAAGCACTTTTGATTCTTGCTTATTTTTTGTCGCAGAAAAATGTAAACTGCACCCTTTTACCTTGCCAAAAGCCGGGAGAAAGGGTGCTGTTTGTATGATATAAACCCTCATTGATACCTTATTTTTCCCTCAAAAAATGCTGTTTTGACTCTATTTCATGATTTTTTCTATGCAAAAAAAACAGCTTTTTCTCATTGAATATAAATATATTACAAGGATTTTACCCCTTGTGGAACAGCCTTTGTCTAATTTTTATTTTACAAATTCATTTTGTCGGCCGTACATTCATTTTACGCTAAAAGTATGCTCGGATTTTACTTTTGTCATATATTCAGCGTTTACAAGAATAAAATTTACAAGAGTAAAATGATAAATAATTTATATCTTATGTATATTTGTAGTGAAATAATTGGATTCCTATACAAAATTTGATTACAAATAGAATACATTCTGTTTAATTATCTATATTCAATACAGAAATAAAATGTATTTTTATTCATTGTATTCATATATAATATAATTTATTGATTATAAATATATTGATGTAATTTTATTATATTTTGTAACGAAATAAATGCTTCTTTTATACATATTTTCCGTATCTTTGCGCATATATAGCAATAAAATAGGTGTATATAATATATTATTATCGAATTAATTGCTTATTTTTTGAGAATTAAGCATTTAAGTAATTCATTTGCCCCATCCTTTATCTTATATAATTATGTAAACAATATCATTTTATTTTGTAAATATAAATTTATAATCTTAGAAAACAATTTTATTTTACAAGTTGAAAATGTTTTACAGCTATTTGCCAATTACAATTTTATCTCGTACTTTTGTAAAGTCTTAGAAAAAGGTATGAAAAAAGGGGTGTAGAGTACTTGTTATACCAAAAAGCCCTATTCTCAAAACTCAATTTATAAAGTAACAATGGACGATAAAGAACGAATAGAAAAGATAATGCAGGAGAAAAATTTGTCGAATGTAATCTTCTGCGCAAAGACCAACATTGCCCCCGCATCACTGTCACATATTATTGGAGGGCGAACAAAGCCTACCCTACCTATACTCCGGAATATTATAGCGGCTTTTCCCGACCTCAATCCAGAATGGGTTTTTATGGGAACCGGAGAAATGTATATCGGCCCATCATGCGACAGTGCGGCATTTCAGTCAGGGCAAAATTCTGACAACATATCGGACGAGAGTGGAAATGATACGAACCAATTTCATTCCGGTATGCCTTCAACAGACAACACTTCCGTACACTCTAAAGAACACGATGCCTCCTACTCTGCCCTGTCCGGTAACAAACAGGATGTGCCACTCTACAATTTTGGAGACACAAATGCAGGAACGATACAAGAGCACATGAAGCAAGCCTCCATGCCAAACATCTCCGATATTGTACGCGAGACCCTTGTGGCTGTACAAAAACCACAGCGTAAAATCATTGAGGTCCGCATATTTTTCGACGACGGGACATTTGAGACTTTCTCTCCTAACAAATAACATGGAGATTATGTTTTCCCGAAATTGAAAATAAAGAAAAAATTTTGGCAATGCCTAAAATGTTAAACATCTCTTTGTTTTTAACTGTATATCTATTTTAAGTTATGATTTCGTGTAGTTGATTTTGTACAGTTTTTTCATGCTTTTAGAAGAAAAAACGCATAAAATACGGTGTTTTTACGCTTTAAAAAGCACAGAATTTACATAATGCAGCCCTTAAAAGTGCGCTTTTTTGCACTTTTAAGGGCTTTTTCTGGTAGAAAAAGCATCTGGACATTGTCTGAAAGAATGCCGTATGCAGACTGAAAATGCGTATTCCAGACACACCTGTAGCTGCCATTCCCCACTTTGTTCAGGCACCCCCGTTCCATGCCCGTCCTCCTCCCGCCAATCACTTACGGAAGTTCTACTATGGGCATTAATAAACATCACGGGCATAAGAAACGAAGACTCATGCCATCAGCGTTTTTGTCCGTCTCATGTAGAGTTCGTATAGCAACAGGAATGAGCAAACGAACCCTCTTCCGCTATATCATTATAGGTGTATTTCACTTTTTATCCGTGATTCTCCCTATATGACTCAACTCCGATTCTATTCGGAAAAGCGCAGCACCAACCGTCAAAGTCTTGTAAGTTCTCCGGTGGTAGAGTCCATGATGTAGCCTTTGACAACCACATCTTTCGGAACAAGCGGATGGTTCATGACAAGGTCAACTGTTTCATGTACAGCCGACTCCGTGTCCTCAAATCCGTGCAGCCACTCATCCAGATTTATTCCGCAATGCTTCATCAGAGAAATATGCTCCTCATCAATGCCACGTTTGCGCATCAAGTCCAGCATTTCCTGTGAGTCCATTCCCTGTACGCCACATCCTGTATGTCCGATAATCATCACCTCGTTCACTCCCAGCTCGTATATGGCTACCAGCAGACTTCGGACAGTAGAGTCGAACGGGTTTGTGATTGTGCCGCCGGCATTCTTTATAATCTTCACATCGCCATTCTTTATTCCAAGTGCCGCCGGCAGCAATGCCGTAAGGCGTGTATCCATGCAAGTGACAATAGCGATTTTCTTATCGGGATATTTGCTTGTCACAAATTCCTCATAAGCCTTCGACTCTACAAAGGTCTTATTGTATTTGAGCATTTCGTCAATCATAATAAATCAGTTTATAGTCATTATTGTTGAACATGATTCTTTGATACTGCAAATTTAATAAATAGTTTCTTGAAACAAGCAACAGCGAAAACTATTGTACATGTCTGTTTGTTTTAAATCATGCCGACAAAGTTATGCCGATATGATTATATGGTGTATCTTTGCCCGCCATAAAAAGTCACTTAACATTATACATATAAAATACTCAGTTTATGAACATCTCACGAACAAGAAAACAATCAAAGTTTATGGCAATATCTGTTGTCGCATTCAGCCTCGGGCTGTACGGCTGTTCCTCTTTCCGAACCACCGCAACCGATACGGCGGACATAATTGGAGAATGGAGCATTGTCAAGGCAGAGCAAGTCAGCACAAAAAGCGGAGCCGCTCCAGCAACTATCCGTTTTGACGCAGAAGGAAAAATCAGCGGATGCGCATCAGTAAACAGGTTCTTCGGCAGTTATAAGTTCGATGGAAATGCGCTTTCACTGGACGGCATCGGACTGACAAGAATGATGGGGCCGAACATGGAAATTGAGGATGCGGTAGTAAAAGCCTTGAGCGAGACGCATTCTGTACAAATTAAAAAGAACAAGGCAAGCTTCTTTAATAGCGATGGAGCAAAGGTTATGGAACTGAAGAAAATGGCAGAATAAACCACGTTAGTGGCAGGAACGCGTCGTTTACGTAAGGTTCCCCTTTCCCTACTCCGCTATTCTCTGTTCTGAGAAGGCGGAGTTTTTCCGCCATTTTGTTTTTGTCCCAAAATCTTTTCTGCCCCTTACTTTGTGCAGGCATTTGCAATGTTCCTTATGAAATGAGGAGCTTATATTGAATCTATTTGAAAAGAATCTTTCCTACAAATTCCGTCCTCATTCTGAGCCATACCCAAAATTTTGATACATCCGACATGGTCCATCCTGAATTTCGAGTGATTTATCTTATTCGTTATAGAGTTGTTGGGGTTTGAAACAGGCAATGTTTTGCTGATGATTCCGGCAGACTACTTACTTCTTGCAAATATACTCTTGACAGATGTTCTTGGTGTATTAAGACAGAATACTTGACTTCTTGTAAGTATGCTTCTGGGTGTATTCTGACAGACTCCTCCGTCGCAAAGCGACACCTCCCTCAACTTAGGGGAGAAACTATATACCTTGTCAATCAATCTGTTAGTTTCTCAGTGTATACGGTAATCAGGCTCCTCCCCTAAATTATGGGAGGTGTCACGAAGTGACGGAGGAGTCTATCAAAAATATCAGCAAAACTCCAAAAATACCGACAATTTGATATGTTAAAACCAAACTCCGTAGAATCGCCTCAAAATGAACCGGACTCCGCCGAGGTTGCAAAAACGCGATTCTACGGAGGGTTTTGAATCCAAAATTTCAAGTGGACAAATAGAACAATCCGACCGACTAAAAGATTCATAGGATCAAGCAAAAATGCGCCAATTCAGCCCAAAAGCCCAACAAAATCCCAAATTACAAGGTGCTGAAAATTTATTTGTAAGGCGCACCGATTTTTTTCGCAAGG
>JAMPEL010000032.1 GCA_023665185.1 Roseburia sp. | reverse complement strand
ATCAATTTTGCCCATGCGGCTTAGTATAAATTAATTTTTACGACTTACTTATCAACACAACATCTATCAAATATATCCGCTCTACCGATTTCATCCCCGCTCACTTCCCCAAAACATCAGATAGCGCAAACACTTTCACGGCATGGTCAGACATTCTGAAGCAAAGCCAACTGCCGCCTGACGATGGGTGATGAAAATAATTGTCGCATCGCCCAAGTTCTCCTTTATCCGCCCAAGAAGCTCGCATTCAGTCGCCGCATCAAGTGCGGAAGTGGCTTCGTCAAGAAGCAGCACCTTGCAGGGATGAACAAGCGCACGGGCTATGGCAATGCGCTGCGCCTGCCCTTCCGACAACCCGCCGCCGTGCTCTCCGCACCGTGTGTCAAGCCCCTCCGGCAAATCATACACAAAGTCGGCCATAGCAATATGCAGCGCAGTCCGGAGTTCCTCGTCACCGACTTGCGGATTGCCCAAAAGCAGATTCTCGCGTATGGTGCCGCTAAACAGGGTATTGCCTTGAGGAACATAAGAAAAATTGCATCGGGTAAGTGGTGACACAGGCACAAAAGTGTCATGACTGCTGCCGGAATATAACGAGACACAGCCCTCCGGGGTCTCCACCAACGCAAGCATGAGACGGACAAGGGTTGTCTTTCCCGCACCGGTCTTGCCAAACACAGCCGTAAATGTGCGGGGAGCGAAATTATATGAGAACCCACGGAGCACATACCGTCCATGTTCTGCATACCGGAACGACACATCCTTGAAACAAACTCCGACTGCTCCATCTATTGGCAAAGAGGCTGTGGACATTGTTTCCGAAGGCAGGCTTTCCAGCTCCATCAAACGCTCGGAAGCTGCCAAACTATTGACTAAAGAGGGCAACAGGCGCGCCATGTCCAATACTGGACGTTGTATCCGCCCTATCAACTGAACAAATGCCATGAGCACACCTACTGTCACGAGATTGTCTTGCAACCGGAAAAGTCCCCAGGCAAGTGCCACGATAAATCCACCGGAGAAACCGACATTCACCAAAGTCTTTGAGAAGATGGCGAAACGCGCTCTCATCTTGATTTGCCTGCACAGAAGATTTTGCCGCAGCTCCAGACGGTTTGTCATAGCAGCCTCCAGTCTGAATGCCTTTACTATAATCTTGTGCTGCAAACACTCCTGTATGACCGATTGCAACGCACTGTTTGTATCCTTAATCCGTCTTACAATGCGGCGCATCCGCTTAAAATAAACGCGGCTTAAGAGCATGAACAGAGGAGAGGCCACAGCAAGAATGATTGCAAGTGCAGAATCGATGGAATAGAGATAGAAAAAAGATGCCACGAATTGCATCACCACCACAATAACAGACGGAAGAAGCTCCGTCATCAACGCGACAATATCCTTGACATCGCCAAACAGACGGTTAAGAATATCACCGCTATGAAATTGCTCCACTCCCTTCCACCTGCTTGCAAGTAAACGGGCGAAGAACATTTTCTGCATATTGTTCTGTGTATGAGAGCCAAGTACGGCACGCACCCACGATGCGGCTATGCCCAGCAGCATTTCCAATACCAAAATGGCGGCAAAGCCCCCAATCATCATCGGAAGATTGCCGGAACGGACACCGGTTGCCACGTCAATCATCCGCCTCATCAAGTCAATACCCAACAGTCCTGAGCCGACCTGCGACAGTCCGACGAGCACATTTATAAAAGCTTGCTTTCGGCAACCTTTATGATATTTCCACCACCATAAGAGAATTTGCCTTGTAGAATATTTAGTATGGTTGATTTTCATTTCATTCCATTCATATTAACCGCCATACGGATGAGTGAATATTTTGCTGGCAGAACACGCACAAAACTGCCACAAAGCGCAGTAAAACAAGTCACTTATGCCTGTTGTCGGCTCCCCACATCATCTTTTCGCGAAGTGTGGAAAAGAAAGTCTCCTTAGGACGGGTAATGACTTTCACCACATAGTCAGCCTTGCGTATGCGCAAATGTATCTTCTCAGGGTAGCTCTTGCTCCGCCCATCGACAGAAATAAGGAAGTTATGGCTGCGGCTCTCTACGCACAATTCGATTTCAGACGTATCACACAGAACGATAGGACGCATATTCAGGCTGTGGGGAGCCACGGGAGTAAGGGAAACAGTATCGCTCTGCGGCACAATAATAGGCCCTCCGACACTCAGCGAATAGGCTGTCGAGCCTGTAGGAGTGCTTACAATCAGTCCGTCAGCCTGATAAGTGGTCAGATATTCTCCATCGATGCGGGTATGAATGCTTATCATCGAGGCTATATCGTGTTTCAGAATGGCAATCTCGTTCAGGGCAAAAGGAAAACCGCCAAGCTCCATCTCATCGCATGAAAGATGGAGCACACTGCGGTCTTCCACCTCATAACGCCCGCCGCAAATGCAGGCGACAGCATCTTCCATGTCCTCAGGAGAGAAAGAGGCAAGAAAACCCAGACGTCCCGTGTTGATTCCAAGTATGGGTATCTGCTTGCTTCCGACCTTGCCTGCCGCACTCAGGAATGTTCCGTCGCCTCCGATACAAACAATCACGTCTGCGTCAAAATCATCCCCGGAAACGACCTCGCATGGCGGAATCTCGACACACAGACTGTCGCGCAGGAAATTATAAAAAGTATCGGGAATAACAAATCTTGCATCATAGATTGAAGCTGTATCGAAAAGTTTCCGCACGACATCCGCCGTCTGTCCTTGATATATACTGCCCACAAGAGCTATCTTCAATTGTCTCTGCCACATTTGTTTTGTTATTTTTGTAGAAATTATTACCGGGTTTTCTCACTCATAAGAAAAAATGCGTATTTTTGCAATAGTGAAAAAGCATGATTCAACATGCGATGGCGCAAAGATACTGAAATTTAAATATATACTCAAAACGATTAATCAAACTTGTTTCAACAATAAATGACAAAGCTAAGCGTAAACATCAACAAAGTGGCCACCATACGCAACGCACGTGGCGGCAACAACCCGGATGTAATCCAAGTGGCTCTCGACTGCGAGAAATTCGGAGCTGACGGCATCACCGTACACCCGCGCCCTGACGAGCGACACATACGCTATCAGGATGTGATTGACTTAAAGCCGGTTCTTTCTACCGAATTTAATATAGAAGGCTATCCGCAAGACAGCTTCGTAGACCTTGTTATAAAGGTAAAGCCGACACAGGTGACGCTTGTGCCTGACAAACCAGGGCAAATAACCTCCAACGCAGGATGGGACACAAAGGCTAATTTCGACTTTCTTACAGACATCGTATGCGGATTCAAGGAGAACGGCATACGCACATCTATATTTGTCGGCACAGACATTGAGATGATTGAATATGCCGCAAAGATAGGCGCGGACAGAGTGGAATTGTATACAGAGCCGTATGCCACGGCTTATCCCGACAACCGGGAGGCAGCGGTAAAACCGTTTGTCGATGCCGCAAAAGCCGCCCGCAACTATGGTCTCGGACTGAATGCCGGACACGACCTCAGTCTGGAGAATCTGAAATACATCAACGAGCAAATTCCGTGGATGGACGAAGTCAGCATAGGGCACGCACTTGTATGCGACGCGCTGTATCTTGGCCTGGAAACAACCATCCGCAAATACAAGGAATGCTTGAACCGCTGACACAAAAAAGATAATATAAACAATAACCACCCACATTCATTTTTATGGAAGAACTTAGCATCCTCGAACTTGCAGAAAAAGGCGGCTGGATAATGATTGTCCTCGCCATACTTTCAATCGTTGCCGTGTACATATTCACAGAACGCTTTATCATCATACGAAATGCCGCCAAAGACGACCAGCTGTTTATGGCACGCATACGCGATTACATCAAAGACGGAGACATTAAGTCTGCCATAAATTATTGCAGGGTGACGAACACTCCCGGAGCCAGAATCATAGAACGCGGAATAAGCAGAATAGGACATCCGGCTCCGGAAATACAGTCTGCCATTGAGAATACAGGAAACCTGGAAGTGGCTGTGCTTGAGAAAAGGCTTCACGTGCTTGCCACCATTTCGGGAGGTGCTCCGATGATCGGATTTCTCGGCACTGTCATCGGTATGGTCGAAGCGTTCTGGCAAATGTCTAATGCAGGCGGAAATATTGACATAAGCCTGCTGTCAAGTGGAATCTATCAGGCAATGGTCACCACAGTCGGAGGTCTTATTGTAGGAATCATCGCACTGTTTGCGTACAACTACCTCGTGGCAAAGGTGGACGGTGTGGTAAACGAGCTTGAGCGCAAGACACTTAATTTCATGGATTTACTTAACGAATAAGCAACAAGAGGAATATGGTTGTATCGAAGACTGCAAGACTCTTCACGATTCATCATATTCCACCTTTTTCAAATTGGAACTATGTCTCTACACCGAAGAACCAAAGTGACTCCCACATTCAACATGTCGTCAATGACGGACATTGTTTTTCTGCTGCTGATATTTTTCATGATAACAAGCACCATGCTTTCTCCAAACGCCATCAAGGTGCTTCTTCCGCAAGGGAAGAAACAAACCACTGTCAAAGCGGTATCACATGTTGTCATAGACAAAGACCTCAATATTTACGCGTCCGTACAAAAAGGAAAGGAACAGCTGGTGACGCTGGAAGAGCTGCCTTCTGTATTGGGCGAGGCAGTGAACGACACGACCGACTTGTTTGTTTCGCTGTATGCCGATGAATCGGTTCCTTACAAAAATATTGTCGAAGTGCTTAATGTAGCCAATGAAAACCATTTCAAAATGGTACTCGCCACTCGCCCGCCGAAGAAATAGACTTTGGCAAGGTTTTACGACTGAAATCACAAAGGCATTTTTCCTAACAACAAAGATTTCCCAACGGTAAAAGATGGATAAGAAGAAGAAAACTCAATTTGTGTCTGCAATGACAACACTGCTGTTTCATGCCGCACTTCTGCTATTGCTGCTCTTCCTTACCTTGACATCCAACAAGGATGAAGAGCTACAGGAGGACGGTGTACCGGTCATGCTTGGAAGTGTTCAGGACGCTGCCGGAAAAGATGTGGGAAATTTGCCTTCGGAGGCAAGAAACAGTCAGGTTGCAGAAGACAATCATGTCAGAGAAACATTGCCCCAACCAGAACCTCAGCAAGAGGATAGCCGGATGGAAGAAAATGTTCCGGCTTCAGTACCGGAGAAAAAGCAACCGGCAGAACCGGTCATGACGCAAACAAAAGAGCATTCAATCACTGCTGAAGAGAAGAGAAAAGCAGAAGAAAAACGAAGGATGGAAGCAGAAGAGGCTGCCCAGAAGAAAGCCGCAGAAGAAGAAAGGAAAAAGGCTGAGGAGGCTAAAAGGAAAGCAGAAGAGGAAGCAAGAAAAAAAGCGGAAGAGGAAGCGAGAAAAAGAGCTGAGGAGGCTAAAAGAAAGGCTGAAGAGGAGGCAAGACGCAAAGCGGCTGCCGCAGCAGCTGCCAGCAACAAAGTGTCGGGCGCATTCGGCAAGACAAACAATCAGGGAAGCAGCGGCAATACTCAAGGAAACGGCAATCAAGGCTCGCCTACCGGCAATTCCAATGCCGGTGCCACATCAGGAATAGGAGGAGTGGGAACATCTGCTGTCGTAGGCTCACGCACTGTGAAATATCTGGCAAAACCGACATACACAGACCAAACAAGCGAGGGGACTGTGATTGTCGCAATCATTGTCAACAGTCAAGGCAAGGTGACGAGCGCGACAATAAAAAGTTCATCGACCACTTCCGCATCCTTGCGAAACGCGGCTCTTGACGCTGCAAGAAAATCGACTTTCAGTGAAGGAAGCAATAACAATGAAAGCGGAGCCATCATTTATAAATTCAAACTAAAATAAACAGATATAACCAGATAAAAAACCAAATAAAAAATCCAATAGTATGAATAATCCAATTTATGCGTTCCTTGCCACAGGCTTTGAAGAAGTGGAAGCAATAGGTGTGATTGATGTATGCCGCCGTGCAGGATTAAATGTAAAAACAGTATCCATTACGGGAGAGACAGAGGTTGTCGGCACACACGGTATCAAGATTGAGGCAGACAGTCTGTTTGAGGATTGCGACTTCTCTGACGTTGCCATGCTGTTCCTTCCTGGCGGAATGCCGGGAGCAGCCAATCTCAACGAACATGAGGGACTGAACAAAATCATTCTCCAACACGCGGACAAAGGAACAGCTCTTGCCGCTATCTGTGCCGCACCAATGATATACGGTGGCCTCGGTTTGCTGGAAGGCAAAAGAGCCACATGCTACCCGGGATTTGAGAATCACCTGAAAGGAGCAGACTATACGGCCGGACTTGTGGAGCACGATGGACAATTCTTTACAGGCAAAGGTCCTGCCGCCGCCCTGCAACTCGGATATTCCATTGTGGAACATTTCTGCGGGGCACAAGCAGCTACATCCCTGAAGGAAGGCATGGTTTATCCTACTGCCATAGCAGCCGGAGTATAAACTATCCACCAAACGACAAAGCGGTACAGACACCGGATACAGGTGTACAGTACCGCTTCTTTATAACTGTAATATCACAAATCTCTATAAATACAATACTGGTTTTCTACAAATATAGACCAATATGAAACAAGCTGTAATAATTGTCGCCGGAGGCAAAGGCACACGAATGGGAAGTGATGTGCCCAAGCAGTTCATGTCAATAAACGGCAAACCTATATTGATGCACACACTGACGCGTTTTCATCTGTACAATGCCCATATACAGATTATACTTGTTTTACCCAAAGACCAGCAAGAATATTGGAAAGCATTGTGCAACGAGCACAAATTCCACATAGAATATACATTGGCAGATGGTGGTGAGACACGCTTCCATTCTGTCAAGAACGGCATTGAAAAGGTGAAAGACAACATTGAACTTATTGGTGTGCATGACGGAGTGCGCCCATTCGTCAGCAATGATGTCATAGAACAATGTTATCAGACAGCGGCAATATCGGGAGCAGCAATACCGGTCATAGACATGCATGAGACTCTGCGCCACATCTGCCAACGCACAAATAATGCCAAAGAAGCATTGTCTGGAAAAAAATCCATCTCCGAAACGTCTGTTACTGTGCCCCGCGCTGAATACAAGCTGGTACAAACACCCCAAGTTTTCAGCTCAAGCATTTTGAGAGCAGCCTATTCGCAACCTTACACGGAACGTTTCACTGATGACGCATCGGTAGTAGAATCTGCCGGACATGACATAACCCTCGTTCCCGGCAATAGGGAGAATATAAAAATAACCACACCATACGATATAAAAATAGCCGGAAGCCTTGTATAAGCCTCCGGCTACAAATTCAAGCAATAATAAGGAATTTGTATTCAGAAGAGAAAGTTTCTTTCACCTACGAGAGAAAGTCTTTTATCTCAGGAAGAAAATCCTTTATTTCAGGAAATGGCTCCCCAATTCACATTCGTCTTGCGAAGCTCTTTCAATCGTCTCCACAGCACTTCGTTTTCGGGATGCTGCTCATCAGGATCATTATCTATAATATCCTGAGCGGCAGCACGCGCATATTGTAATATCTGTCCGTCACGAGCAAGATTGGCGATTTTCAAATCAAATGCCATTCCACTTTGCTGAGTTCCCTCCAAATCACCGGGACCACGAAGTTTCAAATCGTGCTCCGCAATCTCAAACCCGTCATTTGAATCGACCATTATCTGGATTCTTTTCCGGGTTTCCTCCGATATTTTATAGTTCGTGACAAGAATGCAATAGGATTGTTCCGCACCGCGTCCAACCCTTCCACGCAACTGGTGCAACTGGCTAAGTCCGAACCGCTCCGCATTCTCAATAACCATCACCGATGCATTCGGCACATTCACTCCCACTTCTATTACTGTGGTCGCCACCATAATCTGTGTCTCACCACGCGCAAACCTCTGCATTTCCGCATCCTTTTCTGAAGATTTCATCTTTCCATGTACCTTACTCACCTTACAATCAGTAAACTCAGCACAAATCTGCTCATATCCATCCTCCAGATTTTTAATATCCATCTTCTCACTTTCCTTGATAAGAGGATAAACTATATATATTTGCCTTCCAAGAGATATTTGCCGCCGAATAGAAGCATACAAACTATTCCGATGGCTGTCGAACTGATGTACTGTGGATATAGGCTTGCGTCCAGGCGGAAGCTCATCTATTATGCTCACATCAAGATCACCATACAGCGTCATGGCAAGAGTACGCGGAATGGGAGTAGCAGTCATTACAAGCACATGAGGCGGCACCTCATTCTTTATCCACAACTTGGCACGCTGTGCCACACCAAAACGATGTTGCTCGTCAATAATAACAAGTCCGAGACGCGAGAAACGCACATTGTCTTCAATTACAGCATGAGTGCCTACCAGAATATGAATGCTTCCTGAAGCAAGTTCATCCAAAACATCCTTCCGTTTCTTACCTTTCACATTTCCTGTAAGCAGCTCCACACGTACAGGCATCCGACCAAGCATTTGCCTGATGCTCTCCACATGTTGCTCCGCAAGAATCTCAGTCGGAGCCATAATACATGCCTGACAACCATTATCCACCGCAATAAGCGCACACATAAGCGCGACAAGAGTCTTCCCGCTTCCCACATCACCTTGCAGCAAACGGTTCATCTGACGTCCGCTGCCCATATCTCTCCTTATCTCCTTGATAACACGCTTTTGCGCCCCTGTCAGCGGAAATGGCAAACAGTCATTGTAAAATCCATTGAAAACAGAACCGACACGCGAGAACACAATGCCACGGTACTTCATCATCCTCGCATGTGCGTAGCGAAGTATATTCAGCTGCACATAAAAAAGTTCCTCAAACTTGAGTCGAGCCTGCGCCTTGCGCAAAGCCTCAGACGATACCGGATAATGAATATTGCGCATTGCCTCGTCAAACGACATGAGATGATGACGCTCCACAATATATGCGGGCAAAGTCTCTTGAAGAGGTGCTTTTAACAGAGAGAACATGTTCGCCGTAATTTTCGCTATCGCCTGAGAAGTCAGTCCACCGCGCTTCATCCGTTCTGTTGTGTTGTATGCAGGACGAAGTGCCGCCGAACTGGCAGACACAGGTTGCACACACGGTTGTTCCACAGGTTTTGTTCCATCGGCAGCACATTCAGCATCCCTACTTGCGGAATAGCCAAACAAATTCTGCTGATATGCCGGAACATAATTCACCCTGTTGCCATTTCCTCCGTCAATCCTTCCATTATCAGACTCCTTCCACACATCTATCTCGGGGTGCGCCACATTGATTCTTCCATTGAACACAGTAGGTTTTCCAAACACCACATAGCGTTTATGGCAGTCATAGTTCTGGGTTATGTATTTTATTCCCTGAAACCACACAAGGTCCACCACTCCGGTACCATCAGAGAAGTGCGCCGTCAGCCTTCTGCCTCTCCCCTCGCCTACTGCCTCAAACGACAGAATCTCTCCACATAGCTGTATATACGGCATATTGCCGTCAATCTCACAAATACGATAAATCTTGCTTCTGTCAATATACTTGTAAGGGTAATAATACAACAAATCCCCTACGGTTCTTACCGCAAGTTCTTTTTCAAGCATTGCAGCCCTATTTGGACCTACACCTTGCAAATATTTTATATCTTGTAAAAGCGGATTATACATACACAAACATTATTCTGATAACAGAAAGCAGAACAACAGAATCACAAAGCCACACAAACGGAAAGCATTATTTACTCCACCTTCAAACCCTCCAGCAGTTCCTCGTTGAAATACTTAATCCATGCCGCATATACGTCTTGTGCCGACTGCATGGTCCCAACAAGAAAGCCCGGTGTATGCCCAAATTCAGAGAGTCCACGATAATAGAACATTTTGTGCTCGTTGTCAATGACGAAAGGCATGACACTATGACGGAGGCATTCACGGAACAGAATCAAACGGCCTACACGTCCATTGCCATCTTGAAACGGATGAATTCTCTCAAACCTCCAGTGATATTCAGCAAGTGTGTAAATGGTCACATCGTTCTGAGCATTATACCATTTATGAAGTGCTTCCATCTCCCCGGCAACATCATCCGGTCTACAAGTATCTTGTCCGCCGACCTCATTAGCCAGTTTTTTATAATCGCCCACATTGAAATACGACTTTTGCGCATCGGAAGTAGCAGTCTTTAATATGCGGTGAAACTCCTTGATTATATTCTCCGACAGAGGTTCTTCTATATAACGGAGAAGATAGTCAAAAGCAATAAAGTGGTTGGTTGTCTCGATAATGTCATCCACTGACACAGCCTCCTGTTCCTTGAACCCGATAGTGCGAGTCTCAAAGATGTAGCGCGTCTGTTCCTCGGTAAGCCTGCTGCCCTCAATTCGATTCGAATTGTAAGCGAGCTGTACCTGAGTTTTATGATAAAGTCCTCCTTTGCGATGCGACTGTAGCTCATCGATGAGGAAAGAAGTAAGTTTGTTCATCATCTCTCGTCTTAATTGGTTATTCCCCGATTCCGCCTTCTCTTAGCACTTTTTCCAGTCAGAAATTATCTTGAGGCAGTCGAAAGAAAGCAAACACTAATCAGGATGTTTTCAAATCATTGCAGGAAGACACATTTATGCAAACTATAATCGGAATACCTACGCATGAAAAACAAGAAACCCGCTGAACATTCAGCGGGTTTTCTTCATTCTGGCGGAGAGAGAGGGATTCGAACCCCCGGTACCTCTCAGTACGTCGGTTTTCAAGACCGATGCAATCGACCACTCTGCCATCTCTCCTAAAAAAGTACGCCCTCAGGGACTCGAACCCTGGACCCATTGATTAAGAGTCAATTGCTCTACCAACTGAGCTAAGGACGCATTTTCCTTCTTATAATAACTCCTTTTGTAAGGAATTATGCGCTTCAGGATGGGCTTGAACCAACGACCCCATGATTAACAGTCATGTGCTCTAACCAACTGAGCTACTGAAGCATTTTGATGATTCGGACAAGCCTTAACAACATTTAGAATGAGTGAAGAGGAGGAGACTCGAACTCCCACGAGCTGTGCTCACTACCCCCTCAAAGTAGCGCGTCTACCATTCCGCCACCTCTCCAGTACATTAAATCTGTTGTATCATCATTTTTTCTGTAAAGAACAGAAGAGCCTCTTGTCGGATTCGAACCAACGACCCCGAGATTACAAATCACGTGCTCTGGCCAACTGAGCTAAAGAGGCAACATCTTAGAGCGGAAAACGGGGCTCAAACCCGCGACCCCCAGCTTGGAAGGCTAGTGCTCTATCAACTGAGCTATTTCCGCATTAAATGTTTCTTCTACACTTCTTTTAGTGTGGGCACAGATGGATTCGAACCACCGAAGGCGAAAGCCAGCAGATTTACAGTCTGCCCCATTTGGCCACTCTGGAATATGCCCGACACTATCTTTCAGTCTCCTTAAAACCACTGTCTCAAAGAGTGACTCGCATAGGATTCAAACCTATAACCTTTTGATCCGTAGTCAAATGCTCTATTCAGTTGAGCTAGCGAGCCATCATAAAGAACGTTACAACTTCGTATTAAAACTTCCATTGTGTGTGGGTGTTGACGGATTCGAACCGCCGACCCTCTGCTTGTAAGACAGATGCTCTGAACCAGCTGAGCTAAACACCCTCGTTAGAGTCAATCACCCTCGTTCCTGAAAGCGAGTGCAAAGGTAGAGCATTTTGCATTACCCACCAAACATTTCAGCAACTTTTTTTCAAGAAAAATTACATTTCACTGATTTTCAGAGAAATATTTTTTCAATAAAAATTCAGCCAAGAGAAGCAAATCTGTATCAGAACCAAGAGCCACCGCACTTTTATAACATTCGTTAAGATTTTAATTTGCCTTTGGAGTCATTTTTCTTGTGCTTGCAGGTACACGAACTCACAATTCCCTGTGAATTTTCTGCCTATATCCTCACTTTTCGCACCTCAACCGATGCAAAAAAAGAGGTATATCACCAGAAAAAACATCACAAACAAAGACTGCCATCAGTAATGAAGATGAAGAAACAAAATAAAAGCACTGCTTTTGCAAGGCATGAACAATACATGTTTTTCGTTACAAACTTATTTTTGCCTGCAACATAAAAGTCGGAATGGCACACAATTTCTCACACCTGCACTACAGATTAGAAAACTTTGTGCAGTAATTTTGAAAAATCAATGGGATAAATCTTATTTTATATTATGTGCAAAATTCTCAAAACCGCAATGCAGTTTTAAGAATTCAATGCGAAAGTTCGGAATTAGGACAAAAAGACCAATCCCGTGCGAAATTCTCAAAATCCTTCTATTTCTATGGTTCTTTTGTTGCCATATCCGACAGAGATTCTATATCTGCAAGACATGCAGAATTGTTTGTCTTTTAATACAAGATGTCTGCTAAACGCGCAAAAACTTCCCAATAAGCTACAGAACATCAATAATAACAATCTTTTTGCAACAAACGATTTGTTAAAATCCGCCCCTCGTAGAATCGCTCAAAATCAACAAAACTCCACCACGGTTGCATTTAAGCGATTCTACGGGGTCTTTTTGTTGCCGAAAGCGATTTATAAAAATAATTTAATTCCAACCTAAAAAAGATACATTTATTTACATTAGAACGTGTTTTTGCCGAAATTAGAGTACTGTGAAAATAAAACTCGTGCGCCTCGCAATTTTTTGAAGTGTGCCTTGAAAATTTATTTTCAAGGCGCACGAGTTTTGAAACGTTCCTATTTTGGGCTAAAATCGTGCATGTTCTACAGCAATCCTTAATTTATGTTTACAGACTGTTCAGTGCGTCTTTCCAAACAGATTTTGATTTTGAGGGCGAAAAACAACAGTTTTAGATGGATTTTGTCATAACAAATTGATTATCAACACTTTCTATTTTAGCTAAAACATTGGGTTTTTGAGCTAAAACCGCACCTTTTATAAGAAAATATATCTATCTGATTATCTGACACTTAGCGCATAGCAAGACGGGGCATGTGTATTTCAGAGCAAAAAAGAGCATCCAAAATGTTAAAATCGAGTTTTTTTCGCAAACTGACAGAATGTCAAATTATTGTTTTTCAGACTTAAAGACACAAAACAATGTGATGATTACCAACCTTTAATGGCATTTTATCCCGAACTCACGCAATTCAATGGGCAAAAACCGCTTTAAGAGCTGTCTTATCGTATTTGCAGAACTACAGAACCGTTTCCTAATCTTTCAGATTGTGAAACCTGATTGAGAGCATAAAACAATGCGATAATTAGCAGTTTGTTTCAAACCGACCTTATTCCGAACCCACATATATATAAGAGTAGCGACTCCTGCCCCGCCAATACGGTGCGTCATCAGAAAGGGCAAAAAAGAATGCTTCCCGAAAGCTATACAACAGAAAGCTAACGGGAAGCATCCAATTACAGGAAACAGGCACCGAATCACAACATTTTCAGCGCAAGTTTAATTACACGCTCAACAGGAGTGGAAGGCTCATCTTTCAAAATAGCCCTGACGGCTTTCACAACCGGTGCCGGAGGGAATCCAAGCATCTTCAAAGCCTCGACAGCCTCATCATGCACCTCACTGTTGGCTGCACTAACTGCCGCCTGCTTGTCAGCCACAGATGATGGAGATATGCCAAGTCCCGCCACTTTATCTTTCAGCTCAACAATGACACGCTGCGCAGTTTTTGTGCCCAGCCCCTTCACTGTTTTCAGCAACCTTTCATTGCCTGAAATGATTATCTCACACAATTCCGAAGGCGAAAATGCCGACAGCATAGTCCGTGCCGTATTTCCTCCTATACCGGAGACACCGATAAGCTGTACAAACAGCTCACGCTCATCTTTTGTCGAAAACCCATACAATGTCCACGAATCCTCCCTTATCACTTCGTACACAAACAATCTTACCTCACTCTTGCCTTGAATGGCAGAATAAGTATTCAACGATATATTGCACAAATATCCTACTCCATGACACTCCACTGTTGCCTGCGCCGGTGTCAGTTCATCGAGTATTCCTCTTACATAATCTATCATTTCCGCTTTCCTCTATTATATATATAATGGTTATACATGTCTGAAACATGCCACTCATTCCGTACTATTTCATTTTTTCAGAAACGACACTGCCACTGTTTACAACCCATTATTCGGCCACAATCAACGCTCCGCCATTTGTCGGGATGCTGACAGCCACAATATTCTTCTTCGACAATTTCGCATTCTTACGGCTACCCTGCAACTTATTGTCATCGGAATAGATTGTCAGATTGCGTCCACAGTCGAGCGATGAAAGATTAACATTCAATTTTAGCGTCTCTTTCTGCGCATTCACCGCTGCCACATACCATTTATCTCCACAACGGCGGGCAATGACAGCATATTTTCCGGGATAGCCGTCAATGAACCGTACATCGTCCCACACTGTCGGCACAGCCTTCATAAAGTCAATAGCCCATTCCGGCGCATCAGTCAGATTATTCGGCGCAATGGCGAAATTCTGCACAGGTGCCTGAAACATCACAGCCGTAGCCAAAGCAAACACATCGCTTGTGCGCCTTGTCTTGCCACTCTTGTTGTCCTTGCTGTAATGCTTGTTCAGCGTGCTTCCTCCGAAATCCATATTTCCTATGGCATTGCGCATAAACGGATGTATCGTAGCACATGCCGCCTCAATATCGTTGTCGTGCTGTCCAAACGACAAGTTCTCACTTGCCCTGACGGCCTCGGCTGAGATGAAGTTCGGGTACATACGTTCCCAGCCTCTCGGTATGGTACATCCGTGGTATATCACCATAAGTCCGTATTCGTTGGCATCGGCCAACATATCCTCATACATCTGTATGGTCTGCTGTTTGTCACTTCCGATAAAGTCAATCTTCAGTCCTTTTATGCCCACTTTCTTCAGCCATTTCATTTCCTCGCGCCGTGCAATCAGACGGTGCATCTTCTGTTTAGGTCCCTGAGGAGCATCATTCCAATATCCATTAGAGTTATACCACAGGAATAACCCAACTCCTTTCCCCTCAGCGTATCTTGCAAGTTTCTCTATGCCGTCATAACCAATCTGAGTGTCCCAAAGCGCATCAATGAGCACATACTCATACCCCATATCGGCAGCAAAGTCGATATATTCCTTTTGTTCCTCGTAATTGCAACTTGCGTCCATACGTATAATCCAGCTCCATGTGGCACGTCCGTACTTGTAGTCTTGTGAGGCAGGATAAAGCGGAGTCACCACATCCCACATCACAGTTGTCTCTACCATCGGACGAAGTGTCTCACCCAGCGTAATTGTTCTCCACGGTGTCTCACCCGGCAATGCCAGTCCTGGAGCAGCAGTTCCAATACCGCCAAACTCCTCTTCGGTTGGGTATCCCACAGTGTAAAGGTTTTCCTGACCGCCTAATAGTCGGCTGCCACAATATTCTCCGGAAAGTCCGGTCTCGCAAAGCATCACCCAGCCATTGTCTCCGAGTCGGAACAATGCGGGGAACGTATACCCGTATCCTTCGCCATTCTTTCCCAGCGGCTCGTCCGTTGTATAAAAAGTCTCATAACTTGGAGCAGTACGTGCCCATCCGCCCTGTGGCTTCATCTGCGGGCAAAGAAAAGAGGTGGTTCCTTCGGGAAGGACAAATCCGGTTGCCTCATTTGTCACAATGCATGACAAACGTCCTCCAACAGGATACATCTTGTACTTGAACACCACATTGTCATTGTCAGCTCTGAATACGACATCATAGATATGTCGGCCCTTGCTGTCGTTGAAGCTGCATGTCATTTCGTTTGCCTCATACTGCACATTGCTTTTCTTTATTGTCGCCAACGAGTAGTTGTCTTCCACTTTCTTCACTTCCGAGGTCTTTGCAAGTGACATACCTTGAGTAAAGTCGCCAAGCGAAGTGTTCAGTCCGAGCGGTGAACGCTGAATAAAGTTTTTGCCTCCATAATCTACAGAATATCCTGGTTTACCGTCTTCCACAGTAACCACCACTTTCACGTTTCCATCCGGACTACACAATGTTTGTGCAAATGTTGCAGGCATACACAACATAAACAAGCTTGCCAATGTAATTAATTTCATTCTTTAATGTTTTTATGGTTAAGTATTTATTATTGTTACAAAAGTAGTGTTTTTTCAACATGTTCAGAAATATAACTAACTATTGTTTGAAACACAGAGAAAAAAAACAGAATATGGCCGTAAAAGCAAACCAATCACTCTTACGACCAGACTTCGGAATAAAACATACGTACTTTATGCCACACTGTATCTATTTCTGTACTTTACTTGCCAACACACCTCTATTCGGCTTCAAACTGCAAGGATATGAGTTCACATATAGATTTATTTTCCGTAGGTGAGTTAAATACAAGATACAGAGGTTTCTTACCTTTAAGCAGATTTACAGACGGCAAATCAGCATAAATACGCGTTTTTATTGCAGGCATTGCCGAACTTACTTGAAACATGCCCACCGGTGTCGGACAGCCTTTCCACGGTGCGGAAGTGTACACAGTTATTGTTCCCTCGCTTCCCTCCGGAATAATGTCAAGAGCCAAACGAATGTTATTCTTGCCGTTCAGTTTGTCAAAGTTGAAATACTTGTATCCGACCGTTGATCCAGAGGTATTGTTTACCACCGGACACATGTTCACTTCCCCATAAGGATTCTCCATTGTATGGTTTTCTTGGTGTATGGCTTTGAAATAAGAGCCGAAATACGTCAGATTCGGATAGCTTTGCTTCGCCGGTTTTGGACTTGTTATATGCGAAGCAATAGCAGCAGGGTACTTTTTCAAAGGATCAAGTCCTCCTGTCTCAAAGCCTTCCGAAGTGTATTCTGCTTCTGAAATAAGCACTTTCCCACCACGGCCGTGTTCCACTTTCACATCAATAGGCGCGACCATGGCCTGCCGGCTAAATTCATCCGTCCCGTTTTGCCTATGATAAAAAACCCACCATTGTCCGTTAATCTCAGCAATTGAGCCATGAGTATTACCAAAAGGCACAGCAGTTACAATAGGTTTTCCATCGGCATCAGTGTCACGGCCACGGGCATCAATTATAGTGCCTCCATAGACAAAAGGACCAAGAGGGTTGTCGCTATATGCATAGGCCAACGTGTAGTTTGACCCATACAATCCGAAATCTCCATTTTTAGTTCAACGGCTATATATAAAGACATATTTGTCATCCACCTTGCGCATAGAGGAGGCCTCAAAGAAGCGTTCCACTCCAGGCTGTCTATGACCTGGTATGAGGTCTTCTATTATTTGAGTTCCCGGTTTCACCGTCGCCATTGTTTCCGGGTCAATCTCAGCAGCCATAGACCGTCCAAATCCCCAGTATCCGTAAACACGGCCATCATCATCGATAAAAATGGCCGGGTCAAAACGGAAATCGCCATCAACAGCCTTCGGATTATCCGCACTCCAATTTATAACCCTGAACGGGCCATCCGGGCGATCGGATTTTGTGACCATTCCTCCGCGATTGCCTGTCTGGTTATTAGGAATCATATAGTATTCCTTTTTTCCTGAGGGCAAAGTCCGTTCAGTGACATCCGGAGCATACAGCACATCAGGTTTCGCCCCTTCATTCAACGGATTCCCGTCACGATCAAAAATAGAGCTGAAAATTACCCCGTCATAACGCCAGTTATCAAGAGAGTCGAGCGGAGCTGACCATACAACAAGATCTGTTCCGCAATATTCGGTTTTCAGCATGTCGTGCGATCCGTAGATGTACACGCGTTTTTTGCCCGGACAATCCGGGTCGTCAAATATATACGGTTCACCATCGGGTATATGTTCCCATAAAGGAAGGAACGGATTCATTGCCGCCGTAGGCTTCATAACACCCATCAACGCAATGAACAGAAGAATCAGTTTTATCAGTCTCATACTAAATCTTTTTCTAAAAAACAATCAATGTCGTTGTCTATATCTGAAACAAAATGTAAGGGCAAACATCCTACAGAAAGTTTTGACTGCCAATCTTGACGATTGATAGGATGTTTACCCTCAGCTTTTAGAGCTATACTAATATTAATATATAAGCCAGAACATTCACACATCAAATAATATAGGTGTGGAAAGAGTGGGCTGGAAGTTGCGCATTAAGATATTTCCCTTTTATCTCTATAGTAAGAGAAAATTCCTCATTGTTATAATTACATACAACAGCCACAAGTTGTCCTTTCGGTGTACGAGCCACAAGAATGGAAGCTCCCTTTGTATCCCACAAGGTACGGAAACCAAGAATTGTGGAGCCGGAAGGAATATAATGAGAATAGTGCATGTAAGCATAATATTCAGGAGTATAGCGGTAGGTTCTCTTCTTGCTGTCAACCTGAATCAGAGCATTCTGTTTCCATCCCCAAGCACTCTCACCATTATCACAAAGAACTGCATTCCAGTTGTAATACTCCGTACAACCATTTCCCACATATCGGCTAAGGAGATCGAATGTATGCTCTGCTGCTTTCCAGTTCATTGAGCCGTTACCACACTCACTTTCGGTAGAAATCAAGTCGTAAGCTGGATATTTATCATGAATGCGCGGCAGAATCTGCAATCCTTCCCACTGGAATCCAAGCCCTTTGATATTGTCCGGCATACGTTTGTCGGAAAGAAGTCCGTCTACATGCTCATAACGGTTCGTGTTGAATGTTCCAAGATATAGGTTTACTTCCGGATGATTCTTTTTCAATGTCGGTGCAAGATATTCCATATTGAACCGGATAATGCCCTCACTTGTCCATGCGCATCCGGGATAAGGAGTGTAGCTGTATGCCTCATTCTGATACATCACCATTGTGATAGGAATGTTCTCTTTTTGATATTCCTCTATGAAGCGGCAGAAATAGTTGGCATAGCACTGAAGATAACGCGAGTCCTGAATGAAATAATCATTTGTAGCAAGACGGCGCGGAAAGAGACGTTTGTCTGGATTCACCTGCTCATTACGGCTGCGGTCATTGTCTCCATAAAGCAATGCATCGCAACGAGGGTCCAAATCATTATACTTAGAACTCTGAACCGCATAATGATGATTGGCTTTCATCCATGATGGAGGACACCAGGGAGAAGTCCAGAATGTCATCTCCGGACAATATTTCTGCGCGGCGCGAATATACGGGATTATATACTGGCGGTCACGTTCTATATTGAAATGCTCAAGAGCAAAATCGCCATCAACCTCATCACATGACCACCATTCAAGAGCATAATCATTGGCATTCATTCCGATACGGCCACGACTAAACTGCAATTCACCATTCTTGCTGAACATCCGGGAGAGAATCTCATCTTGCTCTTCACGTGTCAGCATCTGCAAAGCGCGCCAGTTCTGCTCATTGAAGGTCGTGCCCCAAGCCCTGAAAACATGACCTTCTTCTTTTCCTGAGATACTCAATGCAGGCTCCTGTGCCGCTGTATTTTGAAGTTTCAGATTTTTCTGAGACTGCACATAATTTTCCTCTGTCGACTGAATCCATTTTACCGACTGTGCATGCATACTCACAGTCATGCCTAATCCTAAAAATAATAAAGCTGCAAAATTTTTATACATAAATCCATACTTTACAAAGAGAGGTGTACCGGATTAACCGATACATCTCTCTTTCCATAAAAAAACAATGTTTACTTAACCATTATCTTACGAACACTACCATCCGACATACGGACAATATTAATACCTTTGACAAGATTCTTGACAGCACGTCCTGATACATCATAGATAGCCTGAGGAACAGCATTTTCAGGAGTTGCCACATCCATAATTGAAGTAGGGTCTACTCCGAAGTATGTCAACTTAAAGTCATCCATAACAGTCCATCGCGCAGTCATTGTATCGAAATTCTTGACACCGATAACCACCATTGCACCTTGTTCTTTCACTGAGAATTTGAGCACAGGCTCCTGCCATGCCTTTGTACACAACTCTGTCTGAGTAGGGACAAGAGTATAAACTGTATCACCACCAACAACAGCATAGAGTCCTATCTCTCCGTCAGTAGTCTCATGGTCCGGATTCATTTCAAGCAAGTCACTATAGCTGTTGGCAACCGAAGCTTTCAACTCATACTCACCCACAGGCAAATCCTTGCCAAGACTCTGATTGTAATCAAAAGCACCACTGGCAGCAGAACCACACCAATACTCCATAGACTGTCCATTAATACCGCTGGCAAGCACCGGTCCGTTTCCACCCTTAGGCTTATTTATAGTCCATGCCACACCTGCGCCCTGCTCAATATCAGCATTCTTAATCATCATTGTCAAGTCTACAGGATGGTCTTTTGACGCATTCTCCGCATCTGCCGGGATATTAATTCTTACAAGAATAGAGTTGCCTTTTTCAATAGCCTCCTCCATCTGAGCATTTGTGTAGTTATAGTCACTTACGACTTCAGCAAGTTCGTTTACAAGCTCTCCTGCCTCAGCCTGCACTTTCACATTGTCACCCATGTCCATTGCCTCGATAAGCAAATCGAGAAGTTCGTTCAATTGATTGTAGAGTTCTATAGACTTCTCCGCATAATCAATGGCAGCACGAAGTTCACTAATAGCCTTATCATACTCTTCAGATGTGTGGCATGAGTTTGTGCCTTCTATCGCAGCATCAAGACGCTGGAGCGCATCTGTACCAATACCACTGTTACTATTTGCTGTATTCCTCACAACGTCAGCTTGCTTTTTGAGAGTTACAACAATCTCCTCATAAGCAGTCAAATCCTCTCCAAGATAAGTAAGAGTAAAGTTGTCCCAAATAACCCAACGGTCAACCTTGTCCGTCATGATACCAAATGTGAGGTCTCCCGGATTACTAAGAACCACATTCATAGACAATGTGTAGTCATTGACACCATCGCCATCCTCATCATGATTAAAATGATAATTGGCACTTGGCATACCTGACGGTTCCCACAGCCCATTCACCTCCACATCAGTCCAGCTTTTGCCAACAAAGAGCTGTTCAGCTGTAGCAAAATCGTGAATATCATTAAGAGCCTGTTTTTGGATGGCATCCGAACCGGTGGTTTTAGCATAGAGATATGTGGCAACAGGAACATCCTGTCCTTCATCACTCTCAAATCCCTGAACAGAAAGACGATAAACACCAGCAGGAAGAGCAGCTATAGTCTGATAAGTATTGAAAGCCTTATGCCAAACTTCTGCACAACCGGAAGTAAGCTTAATGTCAGCCATTGCACCTCCTGTTATAGCGTCCATTCCACCAAACGCAGGAACAGCGCCAGCATTTTCCCAACCAGTCACATCTGTATCATAGGTAGGGTTTTGTATGAGTACGGTTATATCATCGCCTGGTTTGGCATTACTTGATATATAATCTACAATAGTAGAATTAAGTTTAGCCTCAAGACCTGCAATGATCTCATCCGTATATTCCCTCGTTGTATAATACTGATCGTTCCATTCCATGCCAAAGTCACCAAGCATCGCACCAAGTTCCGGATATGAAGCATCGTATTCAACAGAGAGTCTCTCCACTTTCTCTATAAGAGTCTTGAGCACAGCATAAGACACTACAGAGGTATTAAGATTATTGACAGAAGCCGTAAAAATTTCCAGCGCAGCCGAATAATCAGTTGCAGACTTTGCTTGTTCAAGAGCGTTCTCATAAGCATTAATCACATCCTGATTAGCATAGACCTCAGAAATATCAGAATAAACGGCTTCCGCATTACGAATCGCTTCATCAAGAAGAATCTTGTTAGGGTCATCTGCGACAGGGCCATAGTAATAAATATACACATTGTCAAGTCCGACCCAATTGTCGGTTGCTGTCGGCATATCAAGTCCGAAAACAATATCGCCCGGCTCATTGAGAACAACCGAGATGCTCAGTTCCTTACCTACCTCTATCTTCTCTGTTGTCACACGCACATTCTTATCATTGGCAAAGAAGTAAACACCTTCTCCGCTCTGATTGAACGAAGTATTGCAGAAAGCAAGTGCCTCAACTTTATAGAGACCGACAGGCAGATTCTTCGCTGTAGCAGAAATAGTGCCTGTAAGCATAACATCCGGTGACCAATTCTCAAAATGATTGCCTGTAACAGCTACGTCTGCGGCAGCATTACCATTATTAGCCGCATTAGACTTGCTGCCTGTGGTTGAGGACCATCCTATAATGCTCTTGTCATCAAAGTTATAAGCAATGCCAAGCTGAGCAAAAGCCCTCTCTGAAAGATTGACAGGATTGTCAATTGAAGCCTCTCCTGCAATAGAGAGTATCATGGAAGACTTGACACCTGTGATAGCAGCCTTAAGTTCATCTACCGTACTTGAGGTATTATTATAAACAGCTTCATAAGCTGAAAGATCTATTTCCGGATAATTCTCTTTTGTCTCATTGATAAGTCCAGCCAATTCCTGTGCAGTCTGATAACATAAGATTTTTGGCAAGAGTTCTGCCTCATAATAGTTTGACGGAACAAGTAACCAATCATAATTACAATCGCCAGACACTCCTATCTCTGGCTGCACGCATGTGCTGAGTGCCGTTGTCTCACCGTTACTCAAATCAAGACCAAGATAAAGTTTACCCTCTTTGGTATTGTAAGAAGGATTAAGTGCCGCATTATAAATGTGGAATGACTTACCTTCCGACTCTATTTCCCACATATAGTTAGGTTGAGCACGCCTGTCTACATATCCCAGCATACCGTCATCATTGAAAAGTTCTTTCCATGCACCATTGAAATAATTTTCCACTGTAACAGTATTGCCATCCCATACGCCTCCATCAGGAGCGCAAGCTTTGAAGAACACTTTGAGTCCGGAAGCTCCAATACTCGCCTGAGTACCGTATGCGTTGCCGGCGCAGTAATACAAACCCGCATCCTTAAGATAAAGATAATAGAACACTGTATCCGTCTGATTCTCTTGTAGGACACTAACCTGACTTGCCATCTGCTCAGGAACAGGGATAGACCATTCTGCCGCTGTTATATTTACAGCAAATAAAGATGTGGTCATCAATGAAAAAATCTTTTTCATACACCGAATTATTAAATTAGTTATTTGATATATATTTTATGCGTTTGCTTGCCTTTACGAATGATATACACACCCTTTTTGAGTGATGGGATTGATTCTGTAGAGAGCTTGCGGCCGCTAAGGTCATAGATTTCACTGATACAAGAAGCCTCCTCATCGGTCACGATTTCCATTATACCAGTAGGTACTACATCTGTCACTTTAAGCACACCGTTACGCAACTGCGAGTCATCCCAATAAAGTCCCTTTTCCGCATCAACCACATAATTGTCCAATGCCGGTTTTCCAATACAAATCTTTGCTTTCCAGAGAACAATACTGTCGCCTACCTGCCAATTGACATTCTCCTTGACATTGAGATGCACCGTTCCATTCATAGTCAGGCGAAGAATATCCTGAATGCTTGCTCCACCGGTATTAGAGCCTGCGGCAGGCTTGGCAATACCAAGAACCAAAGTTGAGTTTTGCCCAAAAGTAACCGACTTCTGACCAAAATTTATTACACCTGAAGTTATTGTCGGAGTAAGACCTACTTGGAGCGTTCCATTGATTGTTACACTTGAATTGGAAAGCGCAGAGGTATTGCCTGTAGAGCCAGAAAGGGTCGCACCTTCATTGACAATAAGTTTACCTGTACCAAGCGAAACTCCAGAGTTGAAATGAAGCTCACCCTCACTCACCGTTGTATTACCAGTATAATCATTATCCTTACCACTGAGAGTCATCTTACCACTTCCAACTTTCACGAAATGAGCAAAATCTGTGATTTTACCACTCCAAGACCAATTCTCATCGTTACCAACTTGCCATGTCGGAGCTATATATGCGCCATTGTTAGAGAAGCTACTGTAACCACCAAGAGAGCCTGTACCTGCCAACCTACCTATACGCATAGTCTTTCCCTCATTCTGCAACACCACATGGCTAAGAATCTCAATTGTACCGTTAGGAATACCGTAGCTTGTCGAGAAAGCAAATCTACCATCCCCTTGACGGCTATCAGCGACAATAGTACCCTCAAACTCGCGTAAATCAATTGCTATCGGTGTACGTGTTACAGTCCAACCGTTACCCTCACGAATAGGATAGAAGATTTTAAGCTCACCGTTTCCCCTTATTTTATTAGAGAATACAAAACCGTCAGCAGGATTCCACTGTGCCTTCTTTCCTTCCGGCACAATGATAGGATAACTTGTACCCGGACCGTCATTGATGCTACCACCATTCATGACAACCACTTTCGCAGGTGTTTTCACCCAATCATTTATAAGTACACCGTCCTCAATACAGAGCGTGTCAAGACAAAGATTATCCTTATATAAAGTCATCCATCCATCTCCCCGTTTCGTAAGTTTGGCCCCACTGAATGTACTTGACATCATGAAGGACTGCTCATTCTCAATCACACCTCCCTCATCGCTTCTCAAGAGAATCGGAGAATCCATTGTCACATCAATAGTTGTCCGTAAAGTCGCACCATTTTCGATAACAAAGTCTGTTGAATCAGTATGCATAGCACCCAAAGCTCCCAACTTCATATTTGTATTACTAAGCACCTCAACTGAAACAGTACCGCCACTGATCTGAGTGCCGCCCGTGAAAGAGTTGTCATTATAAATCGAAAGCGTACCATTACCACGCTTTATAAGACGAGTGTCGCCTGTGATAGCTCCATTACCCTTAAACACATAATCACGCTCAGAATCAACGACAACACTTGACGGTTCAAGCTGTCCTTTGAGAAGAATTTCTTTTTGTCCATCATGACCGTCAAAAAGGACATTGTCACCTGTAGCAAAATATACACCATCAGATTCCGGAGTATCGACAAGCGTAAAGTTCTCTGTTCTTGCAAGATTCCAAACAGAACTTTGATTGCCATTCCACACTATATCTGCTTTGGAACGCATTTCAGAAATTTCAAGCCAGAGATGCTCATTTTCAGCCACAAGCTGAGTTTTATATTGAGAGCCAAGCCCTTCAATAATAATATCATCAAGCAAACCGCTCACACCGCCCAAGATACCAAGATCATAACGTCCTATCTTAACCTCATTGGTTGCAATTTCCATAACCGGAGCAAGATACTTTGGACCATATTCCCAAGTTTTAGTTTCAACAACAAGCTGCTTCTTTGTATTGATCTTATCACATACACCATCCGCATCAATATCAATGACAACACGCGAGCCAAAACCCAAAATCAAAGAGTCAGTGGTAACAGAACCAATATTCTCAGCCCCACCCGGCAGAATTGTAGAATTATAGTCAGCCTTGACAGAACGGAAAGTTCCACCATTACTCTTAAGTGTCGTGTGACGATTAAGCCAAAGCAAAGAATTAAGCATCTTTCCATCGAATGAAAGGATTCCATTCCAAACATCCGTGTTACCCTTATGCTTCATCTCCACATTAGGAAGTTTCAGCTCTCCTTCTCCCTGCTTAACCAGACGAGTCTCACCGGCAAAACCACCACCATTTACCGTACATGTATAATATGTATATGTAATAGGGTGTTCTTTCACAGTAGTATTATTAGGCGCAGAGCCCTGAACCCATGAAGGGATATTGAATATTGCCACCCACGGCTCTGCACCGTCAACGATAGTAATTTCAGTGTCGTTATTCTCATTCATTAGAACTTGCTGTCCGTTGTTCGCACTTGATATTGTGCCTTTGTTTCCTATCAATGTACGTCCTGTATTAGTGAGTGCAGGCGGACAATTTGTTATTCCCTCCAACTCACCCAAGAAGAACGAGCAATGAGGCGGCTGATTATATCCGATAGTCTGCCAAAGCATCGCATTACGATACTGATGGTCATGAAGCAAAGTTGTAATGCCATAATCACTCGGATAATTACTTGTAAAGATTCTCAGGCCATTGCCGCAACGAACCACAATCTCCTCACGCCAGTCACCAATAAGGTCAGCTGTACATCCGGGGTTGTTCTTTGAGCCGTTATTCATATTACCGCCACCCATAAAGATACGCCCTACTCCCGGCTTATCCACCTTCGGATTCTTATTTGTACCAGGCGAATTGAGTATTTCCTCGCAAAGGTCACCATCCCAGTATATTCGGAAAGCAAGATCACCAACCCAAACATTAGGTATCATCTTATCAGCCACAAGTGAAATGGCTGTTGTCTGGCTGCTCTGTCCCTGACATCCCGGATATTCATTATAGAAGTTACCTGCCATAGCCCGGCCATCATCACCTGTACCACGTTTACGGTAGTACACTTGTGACGTTGTCGCATTACGATAGTTCATAGCAGGATTTGACTCATTACAAGCAAACTGTTCAAGTCCCCAACGATAAGGATCAAGGTCGGAACAATGCTGAGCATCCCCATGTCCAAGATCAACAGTAGAAAGTCCGAAGCCATTATCATCAATAGTCATTGAGCCGAACATAATCTCATCACGACCATCCATGTCTACGTCCGCGATAGCAAAGTTATGATACCCTTGACCAAACCAGGGTCCCGGCTCATATTGATTCAAGCGCCAGCGTACAGAAAGTTTATGGGTGGCAGGATCCACATCAAGCACAGTAAATTTATGACGAGTATAACAACCGCGCCCCAAAAATATACTTGGTTTATGGCCATCTACATAAGGCGCACCGAAATAATGCTTTGTTCCACGGTGTCCGGTACCGTCACCCCATACACTCGCCGCATCCGTCTCATCCTTTTCGAGTCGAGGCAGAGGATAGTCCATCCACTTTTCGCCATTAGGGCCTATTGGGAAAAGCTCACCCGTAGCACCATTAATGTAAAGAAGATATTCATCACCTACAAAAGTATATTCGGAATTATACGTAACACGCGAGTCAAAGCTCATATCACCAATATCCGTATAAGTACCGTCTTTCTTATACATACGCATGTTGTTAGCTCCACGCATGATTATTTCCGCCTTACCGTCCATATCCCAGTCATAAGCGATAGCGTCCCACTGACCATCAGGCCCGGTCTGCATGTTAGGACCGACATCAAGACTCCACAAACGCTCACCCGACAATTCATAACACTCAATACGGTTGTAACGGGTTGTATTCTTTACATCACGAGTATCTGCATTGATACAACGCATAGCAATTATCTCCAACTGCCCGTCACCGTCCACATCGGCCACGCTACAATCATTGAAGCCATAATCATCAGCCGGAATCTCTACACCATTACGGTCAAGACAAGGCAAGCCCGGAATATCCAAATAACCGGTATTGTTGCCTGTCAGATTATAGAACTCATAATCTTTCCATCGGGTTATAGCCGGACATTTCTCGCCCTCCACACCCTTTATTACAGGAGCCACCTGATACCGGGTGTTTTCATCACCTTTCGTATCCACATAATTGGTGACATTCAGACCAGAGGCAATTTTTGTTCCATTGGAATACAAATTGTAGGTCACATCAAAGTATTCCTCTCCCAGCTTACGCCAGCTAACAAAGTTTCCAGGTCCTCGCTGCGTGACTGTCGCCACAAGTCCCCGGTCAAGTCTGTCCATAAAACGCTGAGCATTCATGCTACATGTCTGTAAGAACAGAAATAGTAATGCAAAAACATTCTTCATAATTGACTTTTTTAATTATTAATATATGAACTATCACTTATACAAGACAAGCTTATTATGTATCCTCCATATCCAAATCATCTCCGCCATCATATCTTCCAATCTTTGGACGATAAAGGAAATTCCGCCATCCTTTTTTCAGATTGGCGGGAGAAGGTAAAAACCTCTCCCACCTTTCCTGATAATCCTAAAAAACAATCTCAAAGTCCTACTTATAAACCTTATTATTAACTCATGAAAAAACTTTCATTTCTCTGATGCAAAAATCGTCTTTATTAATATGGATTTATGTAATACATGATGAATTATCATATAATGTATGATGAAAAAGACTTGATTTTCAATTGAAAACCAAGCCCTTTCCCTATTTTTTCTCTAAAATAATATCATCTACTTCCAATATTTCTTCAATCTCTTCAATTCCTTCTTTGTTATATAAGTTACCGCCCCATGTTTCTGCTCCGAGAAATTAGTACGGGTCATCTTTTTTCCCGGCTCATCAAAATAACCTATCGGAGTGTAAGTAAAGAAGTCTTTCGTCTCAACGAAGCCAAAATTGTGAGGTTTCTTTCGATAACAGTCCCACATCACCACATAAGTGTCTGTCCCCTGCCGCTTCCAGCAGCTTGGTGCCTCATGTCCCTGACGCTCGTTGTCATAATATGTATCATCCAACTTATAAGGACCAGTTATTTTCTGCGCAGTGGCATGCTTGATGGTAGCGCCTCCTTCGTGGCTGACATAAAACAAATGATAAGTGTCCCCCACTTTCTGTATATCCGAGTCGATAATGTTATACTTCTTCTCCGGTGCCTGAAGCAAAAGCTGAGGCTTACCCACAAGAGCATTATAGTCATCGTTCACATATACATAATAAATCAGGTTCACACCATTTCCCTGCCGTGTGGTGAAATGAACCATCAATTGCTTATTCTCCTCATCATACACAGTCTCAGGAGCCCATGCACACCCCATCTCGCTCCAATCCATATCGTCCTGCTTCGGAAGTTTGGTAAAATCAATATTGGCACGCGTCCAGTGTATAAGGTCTTTTGATTTCATCAGAACCAGTCCACGATTATTGCCCCACGCATACAATTTTCCGTCACGTTCCCACTCTGTAGTGCGCTTTCCATCCCTTTGTCCAAACACATGCAAATCTGTCATAGACATATAAAAAGCACCGTCAGGACCTCTGAAAATATGCGGGTCGCGAATACCATGCTGCATTGCGATACTATCACCATCTATCACCGGCTTGTCATTGTTCAAGGCTGTCCACTTGTATCCGTCCTCACTATATGCCATGTGGAGTCCGTGATCCACATCCTTGTGATAAACCATCAGATATGCGTCCTGAGCCAAGCTCTTGCAAGTACCGCACAATACTGCAAGCAAAATAAAAACATACTTATTCATATTCTTTTTGTCCTATTACCTTGTTCTTATTATAATAAAAGAATGTGCCGGCATCTCACGTGAGAACACTTTCTTTATATCTTCACTCTTTGTTTCCGGCATCACGCACAGCTGTTCAACTACATGCAACCAGCATCGCCACAGACAGAAGCGTTTTGAATCCTTTTTTTATAAAACAAACTATTATTTAATTTACGACTAATATGTTCACAATCATCACTTAATAGGGAAAGCCTTCAACAGCCGTGCATATTCCTCTGCTGTAATCTGCATCACCGTTCCGTGACGAGGGCGGAAGTCCTTCACAAACTCTTTCGGTCCGGTGAAGTGAAACAAATCATTTGAAAGCTGATATTCATAACGGTGGTCGCGGTACATGTCATACATCAGACACCACTTATATCCGGTGCGCGCCTCGTCTCTCGGAGTGAGGCGGAACACTCCGCTTCCTTCCACACTTGCCTTTCCGGCATAAGCATCCACATATCTGTAATCTTCTCTCCACGGGCCGCGCAATGACGGGGCAACAGCCTGTTTGATGCCATTAATGTATTCCTTACACTGTTCGTTCTTTGTATTTCCCTTGAAAAACATGTGATAAAGACGGTCGTCCGGATTATAGACAATGTCCTCGTCTATAGCCCCATATTTCAATTGCAACATCAAATACGGCTCTTCCACAAAGGCGGTAAAATCACGGTTTGTATGAGCCGCATAAAGATCAAGTATCGACTTTGCAGGGTCGGCAGGGTCGTCCTTAGTGCCCAAGAACTTAACAGTGAAATATACAAGATAAGCCCCTTTCTCTCCTGACGGTGACTTATATTCCGCATCCCATATCGTTTGAGGTGCCCAAACCCACTGCACACTGTCGAACTTGGCAGGATAATCACGGGCAAGGTCTATATCGGAATGCGTCCAGTCTACGAGATTGTCCGATTTCATCAGCACCACCCCTGTATTGCGGTCCCATCCGTTCTTTACTGTCATCATATCGGTCATTACCATGTAGAAGTCATTATTCTCGCCACGCAATATATGGGGATCGCGAATACCTCCTGACACAGAGGTTGAATCAGCATGTATTACAGGCAGGTTGCCATTGAGAGCTTTCCAGTCTGTTCCATTCTCGCTTACCGCAAAGCGCAACTGTTCCTGCTGTCTCACAGGGCCTGTGCCCTCGAAGTAGGCAAAAAGATAGGCGGTACAGTCATCCGGACGGGCCACAGGCTTTGCTGTATCAGTCCAATAAAGCGTGTCCTTCACATTGAGCTGCGTAAGAGTTCCGCCAGCATTATATTCAAATGGAGTCACACACACATTGCGGCTGCTTCCAGAGCCGCCAGGCATCCATCCATTATGCGTAAAGAAAAGATTCTGTCCCTTAAACTCAACGAAAGCAGGATGCGTTGTCTCACTGCCTACAGCCACATCGCTGAATACACCTTTATATATATAAGGTCCGTCAGGACGTTTGCTCACAGCATAGCCCAAAGTCTCAGGCCAATTGTTCGCAAACGTGAGATAATAAAGTCCATCGTGATAATGCACCCACGGTGCCTCGGTGAAATGGCTGCCCTCAGGTGTTATCTCCTTTATCTTGCCATCAATCTCCGTCATATTCTTCTTGAGCTTGGCAATATAGCATTTCTGATTTCCCCATGTAATCCACGGTTGCCCCTTCTGATCATAAAAAACAGCCGGATCGATACATGCCCACCCATGAGTTGTACCGGCGCAGTCGGCGGTAGTGAGCAATGGCTTGCCCAGCACATCCTTGAAAGGGCCGCGTGGTGAATCAGCCACAGCCACACCGATTCCCGGTCCGTTGGTTGACACATAGAAATAATACTTGCCGTCCTTTCTGCTCTTGATGCAGTGAGCGGCATAAGCCTTTCCACGCTTCGCCCACGGATGGAACACTCCGATGTTGCAAGGTGACGGATGCTGTGTCCAGTTCACCATGTCTGTGGTAGAGAACAGCACCCAGTTTCTCATACGATAGCCTTTAATATCCGGACCTCCCTCATCTTGCCCTGCATAAAGCCAAAGTGTGTCGCCATCCACCATCGGTGCAGGATCAGCAGTATGAACATGCTTCACCAGCGGATTACCTGTGTTCTTGAACGTAACCTTTTGCGCTACACATGTCAAATTAAGACACAATAATGTCGTCAAATAAAAAATCTTTTTCTTCATAAACATTTTACGGTTAATTTCCTCGCAAAGGAAGCAAATCCCGTTTATATAAAATATAAATGAGGAAGAAATGCATATAATACTTGTTGATTTCTCTTGTCAAAACGGTTCATCCGACATTTCAGTAATACACAATACACTATGGGTATAGCCCTTAAATATATTGCCGCGTCTCCATACATCCATGGCATCACTTGTACGTGTTTATAAACGGAAGTCTCAAACCCGAACCATTCAGCCGCACATATTGCAGGACAGCAGTATGCGGTCAAAGTGTGTTTTGACATTATGTCACTTTGGACGGGAAGGCTGATTTTAACATTTGGGGCAGCTATCGACTTTGACTCGGTGCTTGATTTTCGAGTGTTTTATTGATAAATCACTGATAATCAATTAGATATATTTTCAGCAAAAACCATGCAGTTTTAGACCAAAAACTAAGGGCTGGAT
>JAMPEL010000031.1 GCA_023665185.1 Roseburia sp. | reverse complement strand
TGGAAAAGGCGGCTGCCGTCTTTTTGAGGACGTGATTCGGAAAAATGCCCGATTTTGGGCCAAAAAACAGGCTTTGAAAATTTTGTGCGCCTTGAAAATAAATTTCGTTCACCTTGCGAAAAAAATCAGTGTGCCTTAGAAATAAATTTTCAGCACCTTGTAATTTTGGGTTTTACTGGACTTTTGGGTGGGGAAGGTGTGTTTTGAGGTGAATTTGTATATCTTTTAGTCGGTTGGATTATTCTATTTGTCTCCTTGAATTTTGAGGATTAGAAGTCGCCGTAGAATCGCGTTTTTGCAACCTCGGCGGAGTCCGGTTCATTTTGAGGCGATTCTACGGAGGTGAGTTTTAACATATCAAATTGTCAGAGATATTCTAATTTTATTGACTTTTTGGTACACTCCTCCGTCGCAAAGCGACACCTCCCCCAACTTAGGGGAGGAACCTGATTACCGAGTTGGTGGAGAGACTAACGAATTGATTGACAAGACATATAGCTCCTCCCCTAAGTTCGGGGAGGTGTCACGAAGTGACGGAGGAGTATGTCAGAATATATCACAAAACATACTTACAAAAAGTCAATAGCTATCCAAGCACACCAAAAGACACACTTACAAATAATCAAGAAATCTGTCTGAACACACCAAAAACATCTGTAAAAAGCATACTTACAAGAAGTAAGCAGCCTGTCAAATCCATCAGCGAAACACCGCCTACATCAAAACCCTACTTTATAACAAACAAAACAAACCGTTTGAAATGCAGATGAAGCAAAAAGAAAGCAAGGGAAGACGGGCATTCAAACCCATCTTCCCTTGCTAAACCATCAGAACACCTACAGGTATTCTTTTCTTCAAGCAAAAAAATTATGCTTCAGCAGGCTGCTCTTCAGCAGGTGCGGCAGCCTCAGCCTCAGCCTGTGCGGCAGCGGCAGCAGCTTTCTTCTCTGCAACTTTAGCAGCGATAGCCTCGTTCACCTTCTTTTCAGCAGCAAGACGCTCGGCAGCAACAGCCTTCTTTGCGTCAGCATTCTTGTTGACGATAGCGGCACGCTTGCTTTCCTTCTCGCTCTTCCATGCATTGAACTTAGCCTCTGCGGTAGCCTCGTCGAACGCGCCCTTCTTCACACCTGTAAGAAGGTGCTTCTTCATATACACACCCTCAGCAGAAAGAATGTTCTTTACTGTGTCTGTAGGCTGTGCGCCACAAAGAACCCAGTGCATTGCACGGTCAAAATTCAAATCAACAGTAGCAGGGTTTGTGTTCGGATTGTAAGTACCGATCTTCTCAATGAAACGACCATCACGTGGTGCTCTCACATCTGCAATCACAATCGCATAGAAAGCGTAGTTCTTGCGACCATGACGCTGCAATCTAATTTTAGTTGCCATCTTTAATTGTTTTTATTGATAAAAAATATGATTTGAAACGTTGTCAACACGTAACAACGCTGCAAAGTTACAACCTTTTTTTCAGATAAGGAGATAAAAAAATCGGATTTTATGCCACAAAATATCATTTAGCGTTTCTTCGGTTTAGATATTTGTATTACTTTTGCATGTTAATTGTAATCTGCACTTAGCAAAAAAGCATGAAAGGCAAGATTGAACATCGTGGCATTATAGAAAGTATTGAAGGCTGTCATGTACGAGTAAAGATTGTACAGTCCTCAGCATGTTCTTTATGCCAAGCCAAGAGCTTGTGCGCCTCGGCTGAAAGTAAGGAAAAACTCATTGATTTATATGCCTCGGACGCATCATCCTATAATATAGGTGAGGAAGTGACGGTATATGGCTCTGCCTCGATGGGACGTGACGCTGTGATTTTCGCATTCGTCATCCCATTGGTTCTAATCATCGCATGGCTGGCGGTGGCAATAGAGATTCTGCACATCAACGATGCCGCAGCTGTCGGTGTGGTGTTTGCGCTGCTTGCAGCCTATTACATTATATTGTGGATGGGAAAAGAAAGGTTCAGCAAGAAATTCCTGTTCATGATGGAAAAAATCTGATTCAAAGTTAACTGTATTAATATCTAAATAACTAAACTTATGAACGTAATTCTTATTGCTGTAATTGTATTGGGTGCAATTGGACTTATCGCAGCACTCGTGCTGTTCTTTGTATCCAAGAAATTTGCAGTCAAGGAAGACCCGCGCATTGCCCAGGTAAGCGCAGTCCTGCCCCAAGCCAATTGCGGCGGATGCGGATTTCCGGGATGTGGCGGTCTTGCCGCAGCCTGCGTGAAAGCAGCGGATGCGGGTTCGCTTGAGGGGCTTTCATGCCCGGTAGGAGGACAGCCAGTCATGGAGAAAGTGGCGGGCATCCTCGGAATGCAAGTTGGTGCATCATCACCAAAAGTGGCAGTTGTCCGTTGTAACGGAACATGCGAGAACCGTCCTCGCGTGGTTGTATACGACGGTGTGAGAAGCTGCCGTGTGGCAAACACTACATGCAGCGGCGAGACAAACTGCGCATACGGATGTCTCGGATGCGGCGACTGTGTGGCAAAGTGCCAGTTCGACGCCATCAAGATGAATCCTGTGACCGGACTTCCTGAGGTAGACCCTAAGAAGTGTACCGCCTGCGGCGCGTGTGCAAAAGCTTGCCCTCGCAACATCATCGAAATCAGAACTGTATCGGGCGACAAGAAGGAGGGAATCTATGTGGAGTGCATGAACAAAGACAAGGGCGCAGTGGCATCCAAAGCCTGTGCTGCCGCATGTATCGCCTGCATGAAGTGCGAGAAAGTCTGCGGTTTTGACGCTGTACATGTGGAGAACAATCTTGCATACGTGGATCCGAACAAGTGCCAGCTCTGCGGTGAGTGCGAAAAGGCATGTCCAAAGCACGTCATTGCGTTTATGGACATCAACGGAAGAAAGCCGAAACCGAAGATTGCCGTGACGCCGACTGCAAAAACAGCAGCTGCAAAACCGGCTGCAAAGGCTGCTGCTCCGAAGGCTCCATCAACACCACGCGAGCCAATTACCATCAAGTATGACGCGCCGCTGTTGCCATCACAGCAGATTGTGCTTGCCGGCACTGTCGACCTTGAGGCACCAGAAGAGAAGAAAGAAGCAGGCAAGATGGTGGAAATAGAGCACAGATTTGACGCTCCATTGCTGCCGTCACAGCAGATTCTGCTCGGAGGAAAATAAAACATAATAAGAAACTAAAAACAAGATTATAAAGTGAAGACATTTAGAATTGGCGGAGTACATCCGGCAGAAAATAAATTGTCGGCAGCAGAACCCATCAAGGTGGCAGAACTTCCGAAAACGACCGTTTTCCCGATGGGACAGCATATCGGTGCGCCAGCCAAACCTATCGTCAAGAAAGGCGACAAGGTGAAAGTGGGACAGATGATTGCTGAAGCCGGCGGCTTTGTATCGGCACCTATATTCTCGTCTGTCTCTGGTACTGTACTTAAAGTGGACACGGTAGTTGATGCCAGTGGATATGCAAAACCAGCTGTCTACATCACAGTAGAGGGTGACGAATGGGATGAGACGATAGACCGTAGCGATAACCTTGTGACTCTCAAGGACAAGCCTGAACTGACAGGAAAGGAGATTATCGAGAAAATACAGAAAGCAGGAATTGTAGGTATGGGCGGTGCGTGCTTCCCTTGCCATGTCAAGCTGATGCCACCTCCAGGCTCAAAGCCAGAATGGGTTATCATCAATGCCGTAGAGTGTGAGCCTTACCTGACAGCCGACCATCGACTGATGCTTGAGAAAGCAGACCAGATTCTTGTAGGTGTATCGCTTCTGATGAAGGCAGCGAATGTGAACAAAGGATATATAGGTATTGAGAGCAACAAGCCGGACGCAATCAAACTGATGCAAGAGAAGGCTGCCGCTTATCCGAATATCGAGGTAGTTCCGCTGAAAGTAAAATACCCGCAGGGCGGTGAGAAACAGCTCATCGACGCAGTTGTGGGCAGACAAGTACCCGCACCTCCTGCATTGCCTGTAAGCGTGGGCGCAATCATACAGAATGTGGGAACCGCATACGCTGTGTATGAGGCTGTGATGAAGAACAAGCCGCTGTTTGAGCGCGTAGTAACCGTCACAGGAAAGAGCCTCAAACAGCCAAGCAACTTCCTCACACGTATGGGAACTCCTATGAGCCAGCTTATCGATGCTTGCGGAGGACTTCCTGAAGATACAGGAAAAGTTATTGGCGGAGGTCCTATGATGGGAAAAGCTCTTATGAACATAGAAGTTCCTATCTGCAAAGGCTCTTCCGGTGTGCTTATCATGAATGACAAGGAAGCTCGCCGCGGCGAACCGCAACCTTGTATCCGCTGCGCAAAATGTGTCGGTGCCTGCCCTATGGGACTGGAACCTTATCTGCTTGCTACATGCTCAGGCAAAGGCTTGTGGGAGAAAGTGGAGGCTGAGGACATCACAAGCTGCATAGAATGTGGCTCATGCCAGTTCACTTGCCCTTCCAACCGTCCGATGCTCGACCTCATACGTCTCGGAAAGTCAACAGTTATGGGTATCATACGTGCCCGAAACGCTAAAAAGTAAAATTCGCTATGGCAAATAAATTAATAGTATCATTATCACCGCATGTACATTCCAACGACACGGTGCAGAAGAATATGTATGGTGTATGCATCGCACTTCTTCCTGCGCTCATCTGCTCGTTCATTATTTTCGGTGTAGGCGCGATAACAGTAACCGCTGTATCGGTTGCATCGTGCGTGTTTTTTGAATGGGCTATCAACAAATACTTGATGAAAAGCAACAAGCCGACTGTAATGGACGGTTCAGCCATACTTACAGGCTTACTACTTGCTTTCAACGTTCCGTCGAACCTTCCTCTATGGATTATGATTATAGGCGCATTGTTCGCTATCGGTGTAGTGAAAATGACTTTCGGCGGACTGGGATGCAACCTTTTCAACCCGGCACTTGCCGGCCGCGCATTCCTGCTCATCTCATTCCCGGTACAGATGACCGCATGGCCTGTGCCATTGCAGGGATTCGGCACTTATCTGGACGCTGAGACTGCTGCCACTCCGCTTTCTATCATGAAAGCAGCCGTAAAGGCAGGCGATGCAAGCATCCTTGAACAGTTGCCTGACGCAATGGAAATGCTGGTCGGCAGAACAGGAGGATGCCTGGGCGAAGTGAGCGCATTGGCACTGGTAGTTGGATTAATCTATATGCTGACAAAGAAAATCATCACATGGCATATACCTGTATCCATCATTGTCACTGTATTTGTGTTCTCAGGACTGATGAATCTGGCAAATCCAGTGTACGCATCCCCGATAGTAGAGTTGCTCAGCGGTGGATTGCTTCTCGGAGCAATATTCATGGCAACAGACTATGTGACTTCACCTATGTCGAAGAAAGGACAATTGATATATGGTGTGGCAATAGGATTCCTTACAGTGGTAATCCGTACATTCGGTGCGTATCCGGAAGGAATGTCGTTTGCGATTCTCATCATGAACGCATTCACTCCGCTTATCAACAATTATTGTAAACCTAAAAGATTCGGGGAGGTGGCTAAATGAAAAAATTAAGTTCTTCATTAACAAACATGGCGGTGGTGCTTACCGTCATCGCTATAGTTGCCGGTGGTGTGCTTGCATACGTCAATAGTGTGACAGCTCCTCAGATTGAGAAGATAAACGCAGAAAACCTTGCTGCCGGAATCAAGAAAGTAATCGGAAACGACGAGCTGGTGGTTTCTGACACAAAGGAAGTGGACAAATATACCATCTACACAACTACGGACAAGGATGGCAATATTCTCGGAACAGCAATCTCTACCAGCGAGAACGGTTTCGGCGGACCGCTCCAAGTACTTGTCGGATTCGACAAAGAAGGCACTATTCTTGGATATACAATCCTTTCAAGTGCGGAAACACCGGGACTCGGCGCAAAAGCCGGCTTGTGGTTCCAAAAGGGTGAGAAAGGCGACATCATTGGAAAGAATCCTGGCACATGCAACTTCACAGTAAGCAAAGATGGCGGAGACGTGGATGCCATTACGGCCTCAACTATCACTTCAAGGGCCTTTTTGTTGGCAATTCAGAACGCTTACAACCAACTTATGGCTGACGGAAAAACAGAGGCTACAAGCAAAGCTCATGCTGAAAAGAAGGAAAATGTGCAGAATACTTGCCAATGCGGAGAAGACTGTGATTGCAACGAGCCGTGCAATTGTGCGGGAAAATGCGGTAACACGTGTGAATGCGGAGAGTGCGACAACTCAGACTGCGAAAGTGAATGCAAATGTAACGACTAAAGAAAGGAGACAAAGATTATGAATAACTTTAAAGTTTTGATGAATGGCATCGTCAAGGAGAATCCTACCTTTGTACTTCTTCTTGGTATGTGTCCAACTCTCGGTACGACTTCCTCAGCCATCAACGGTCTTTCAATGGGCTTGGCAACAATGTTCGTGCTTATACTTTCCAATTTGCTCATATCACTAATCAAGAACCTTATTCCTGATATGGTCCGCATCCCTTCATACATTGTTGTCATCGCATCACTGGTGACAGTGCTACAGATGCTCATGCAGGCATACGTTCCTGGAATATACGCAACTCTCGGTCTGTTCATTCCGCTTATCGTGGTGAACTGTATCATACTTGGTCGCGCAGAGGCATTTGCCGCAAAGAACGGTCCTATAGCGTCAATATTCGATGGTATCGGTATCGGACTTGGATTCTCGTTTGCGCTGACTATACTCGGTGCAGTCCGCGAGCTTTTCGGAACAGGTGTAGTATTTAAGAGCGATGATTTCGGAATACCGGGAATCACCCTTCAGGGCGAGGAATATGGAATGCTCATATTCGTACTTGCGCCGGGAGCGTTCCTTATTCTCGGTTATCTGATTGCAATTGTCAACAAGATGCGCAAGGCATAATGTAAGAATCCATATTTTGGAAACAACAAAACAGAATCATTATGGAATATATATTGATATTTATCACAGCGATATTTGTAAATAACGTTGTATTGGCACAATTCCTCGGTATCTGCCCTTTCCTCGGAGTATCTAAAAAGGTATCTACCGCAGCAGGAATGGGTGCGGCTGTCACATTCGTGCTTACACTGGCAACCATCGTAACTTACCTTGTGCAGAAGTTTGTGCTTGACGCTAACGGACTTGGCTATTTGCAGACAATAGCCTTCATCCTCATCATCGCCGCCCTTGTGCAGATGGTTGAAATAATTCTCAAGAAAGTGTCTCCATCCCTTTATCAGGCTCTTGGAGTATTTCTTCCGCTTATCACCACAAACTGCTGTATTCTCGGTGTGGCAATTCTCGTGATACAGAAAGATTACGACCTTCTCCACGGCATTGTGTATGCGGTTTCCACCGCAATAGGTTTTGCACTTGCCATGGTGGTATTTGCAGGACTGCGCGAACAGCTTTCTTTGGTGAAATTGCCAAAAGCTATGGACGGTATGCCGATAGCTCTTGTCACAGCAGGACTTCTTGCTATGGCATTCATGGGATTCAGCGGTGTGGACGGAGGATTGAAAATCCTTTTCGGATTGGAATAATCCCGCAACACAATCTGTATAAAAGAGGCTGTATAACAAGTCCTATTTTAATGATTTTACCCCTGTCAGAGTGCATATCTCTGGCAGGGGTAATTTCTTATATTCGGAGATTTGTTAGACAACCTCTTACTTTTTATGAATGCTATAACCGAAAAATCAACAGCAAACAATATAAAGAAACAATCCTGTTTAAGATGCGGGAAACAACAAGCAGCCAGAAGAAACATGTCAAAGTATATTCTGCAAATTAAAACCGCCTTCACATTTTCCATACTATAAAAATCGACTAATTTTGCATCCGATACAGTGCAATGCTCATCGAAAGCAAAGGCATCAATAACAAAAAAAAGGAAAGAATCAATAACAAAAGAAAAGGCATCAATAACAAAACATTCTGATTATGGGAAAATATGACTTTGACAAGATAATAGACCGCAGGGGCACTCATGCCGTAAAGACTGATGCACTGGAAGAAATGTTCGGTTCCGCAGACCTGACCCCACTATGGGTGGCAGACATGGATTTTGCGACACCTCACTTTATTATTGAGGCAATCCATGAAAGACTGGCACACCCAGTTCTTGGTTACACCGACACTCCAAAAGAATATTGGCAGGCTATCATCCAATGGATTGGCACACACCACCAATGGAAAGTGGAACGTGAATGGCTCACCTACATTCCCGGCATTGTGAAAGGTATCGGCATGGTTATCAATGTTTTTGTCAAGGAGGACGAAAAAGTGATTATCCAACCGCCGATATACCATCCGTTCCGCCTCATCCCTCTCGGCAACAGACGTCAAGTGGTGTACAACCCACTGCACAGACATGAGGACGGCACCTATTCTATGGATTTCGACAACCTTGAAAAAGTGACGGACGACAAGTGCCGCCTGCTGATATTGTCCAATCCTCACAATCCTGCCGGCATTGTATGGGACAAAGAGACGCTTGTCCGCCTCGCCGCATTCTGCCACAAACACCATATCATTGTCATCTCCGACGAGATACACTGCGACATGGCATTATGGGGAAACCGCCACATTCCTTTCGCCACAGTGTCGCAAGAAGCGGCAGATTGCAGCATAACTTTCGGCGCACCAACAAAAACATTCAATATGGCAGGCATTGTCAGCTCATACACAATCGTGCCCAACGATAAACTCCGCCAGCGTTTTTTCTCTTGGCTACAAGCCAACGAAATGGACGCGCCAAACATGTTTGCTCCGGCAGCCACTATCGCAGCATTCACAAAGGGCGAGGAATGGAGACAAGAAATGCTGCGCTACATAGAAGGCAACATCCGGTTTGTCATGGATTTCTGCTCCCGAAATATCCCGGAGGTAAAGCCATTATGCCCTCAGGCCTCTTTCCTTGTATGGCTCGACTGCCGCAGGCTGAACCTGACACACAACGAGTTGCTGGACTTGTTTATCCGCAAGGCACACCTTGCACTGAACGATGGCGAGATGTTCGGAAAAGAAGGTGAAGGATTCATGAGAATGAACGTGGCATCTCCTCGCAGCGTACTGCTCTACGCATTGGAAAAATTAGAGAATGCGATAAAAGAGTCAAGACAATGACGTTATTTCGCACCGGCTCATAAGCCTGTTATCAACAACCAGAAGGCTTTGCGCCAACAATAACAATACAGGTTTAGTATCGACGCATCTCCCTCTTCGCCATATTTACACAAAGGGCATGGAAGAATTACTCACGCATCAAGCGGAAGAATCTTTCCATGCCCTTACACATTTACGGCATTTCCCTTATTCGATAAAGAACTTATGTTTCAATTGCTTTCCCGGCAACTTAAAAGTCAGTTCGATGAAGTTCTCCTCATCATCCAAACAATCCTCATCATTGTAAGTGATTACTATGTCATCGCCCTTAGCCTTAGCTGCCAACTGAGAAGCACAGTTAGCTTTCATTTTCGGCATGGCGGAAGTCCTGATCTTACGTCCCTTGAACATCAATGAGACCACATACTCACTTCCCATACCACTGCGTCCCTCCACAGATATGAGCGAAGGAATTTTCTTGTACCTATTGACCACGCTCTCCACCCACTGCTTACGCGCATTATCAAAGAAATATTCCACAGCAGGTTTCAGTTTGGCTATACACACATCAATATCTTCCACCGCCTCAATCTCGTCCACATTCTGTTCCATCTCCGTCACAAGTGCCACCATCTCCTCATCGCGCTTGTTAAACTCCTCCTGCAAGGCATAAAGCTCTCCTTTCGCAAAAGGATAACGTACACTGAAAGCATATACAATCTTGCCACTCTTCTTCTCCGAAAGTTTCTCCCAATACGAGTCGGAAGCCTTTGCAAAAGTGATACCAGAAATGAAAGGCAAGGCACCAACCTGCGTAGTTCCTTTTGAACGGAACTCCACGGTAGCGTCCACTTCCTGTCCTCTGGAAATCTGCTCCACGATGTTCTCAGACGTAAACTCTATATTCTGCGCCACCGCTTGCGCTATCTGCAACTTCACATTGTCCAGACATTTCTGCTTGGCATTCTCCAAATCATCATCGGTAGCAGTAGCAATAATGAAGTTCTCCTCCACATTACCCACCCACGTTGGGGTCTTTTTCTGACTCCGCTCAATTACTTTATAGTCTTGAGCGCACATCGGAAGGGTTGCCATCCAGCACAATACAATGCTCACGTACATCCTCGCAAACACCGCGACCATGTTCATAGTCCTTGTCTTCATAAAAGTATCCAATTAAAAGAACCGCCTACCATTCAACAGGCAGGTTCCGAATTACTATCTTATAATCACCCACTTTCAGTTCCACAAGAGGAAGCTCGGCATACTCTTTGGTCACATTTTGCAACTCAAGCACGCGTCCAACAGCCACACCTTTAGGCATTCTGTTGTTCCATCTGTCAGTCTTGTACCCATGCGCGTCCACAAAAGTCCACCTTGTAAGCTCTACACCCTCAGGCGCAAAGGCAGCAGACAGGACAAAATCTACAGAGTTGTCACGCTCATTGTTTACCACCCGGTAGTTGATGCGTACCGTATTCGAAGCGCGGTTGCCCTTGCAGTACAAAAGCTCAAAGCCAAGTTCATCGCTGCCTATCTCCACCGTATATTTGTTTTTCTGCACCTTCGGCTCTTCCACCACAGGCGCAGGCTCTGTCTCAGGTTCTACAACCGGCTCCGCCACAGGTTCTTCCACAACCGGTTCCTGCTCCAGCTCTTCGGTCAGCAACTCTTCCTCCGGGTCGGCAGCCGCCTCCGGCTGCTCGTCTCTACGCTCCGGCAGCGGAAGACCGTTAGTCTCGTAATACTCAGCGATTCTTTTACGCGCATTACGTATGAACCTCACATAGACAGGATCTGTAACCTTTATACTCTTAATCAAGGAATTAATCGCCTCTGACTCAGAACCGACAGCACTTGCCTTCACATCTACCGTCACAGAATTGTACACACTGCCATCATATTTGTTGTGAACAACCAATGAGAACTCGCCCGTCACAAGAGAGACATCACGCAGCAAACCGTCCGTTTTCTTCGCTTGTCCCAAACTAAGTTCCGGCTCTATGACAAAAGCATCTGTAAGTGTCACCGCACCGGCATTATTGCGCGCAATGATTTTCTCCACTTTCTGCTTTACAGCCTCTTTCTGCTCATCCGTCAGCCTTTCAGACTTAGGAGTTCCCGCCATAAAATTCACAGCACTTTCCTGAGCCGCCGTCTCAAACAAAACGGCAGTCATAAGGAAAGCGATTATTGTGAAACCAAGTTTTTTCATATTCCAAACAGTTTAAGTTATTTGATTGTCACCACAACACCCTGTCCCAAAGTAACGATGGAAGCCTGATATTCTCCGTTCAAACGCTCGTTCAAGAATTTGCGGAACGCGTTTCTGAAGGTTGAAACAGAATATGCGCGTCCGGTCTTCTCGTCCCATATCGGAATCCTTACGGTAAGGTCTATTATCTTGTCGCTCGAACGACTCATGTCATACACCCCATTCATGGCATTCGCCGCAAGCCAGTCTTCAAGCTCCACCTTAAACTCTTCTCCGCTCTCCGGTGAGGGCTGGTCAAAATCCCAGTCTTCCACGTTCTGGTCGAGAACCATCTGCACAGACAACTCCCGTCCGGTACGCACAATCTCCAAGAACGCAGTCTGCAACGTCGTAAAGAAGTCTTTCTTTATTTTCGAGATGGCATAGTCTGCCAGACGCACAGAGTCAGTCGTCATATATCTTCCGCTAAGGAATGTAGAGCTTGCAAGCGTTGTCGCCGTCTGCTTCTCCGTAGCGTTCAGTTCGAGCGACACCTCTCCCTGCTTGTTAGGACGAGGAATATAGTTTATCTTCGCCATCACCACAATGTCTGTAGACATATTCTGAATCATCATGCTGACAGCATCCGCCTGCGAGCCGTCAGTGGTCAAATCGGAGTTCTTTGCCTTCTGGACCATAGAAATAAAATCTTTGGTACGGTATCCGTTCTTGCTGAACTCACTGGTTATCTTACTCACTGCGTGGCTCAACATCGGGTTGTTCTCTATCAGCGAGCGCACGTTCTCGTTTTCACGTGTAAACGGCACGACTGTCAGTGTCGGCATATTTGGCAATTCCACATGAGAAGAAGCCACACCAGAGGAATTGTTTATGTCGCGCATCAGAGCATCATAGTAGATTTCAGCCTCGACTTTTACCCTGTAGCTGTTGCCCAACTTCACCACATCGCCCACTTCCTCAAACTGTCCCACGAACACTGAATATCTGCCGTCCTCAAACAACCGACGCTCATAGTTCGTGTCATGGGTGTAAGCCAATGCCTTGCCATTATTCACACCTTCCACACCATTATATAATAAGGTATAGATGGCAGACTTCACAGCCATCTCCATTGCTGTTTTCTTCTTGTCGCTCTGTCCTGACGAGCGCAACTTGATTGTTTTCCCGTCATTGCTGACAAGAACAGCATCACTCATGTACTTTGTCTGGGCATGTAAAGCCGTTGCAAACGCTGCCAACAGCCATAAGCCACAACAAATAAAAATCTTACTCATTTTCATTTGCTATCATTTATAACAGCTGCCCGAATACACATCGCGGTTGACAATCGGACCAAAAGTAATATTTAATCCGTCATCAAAATCCGGTCAGGATATTCAGGCAACAACCTTTTTATATTAAGAGTGAAAGACTCCAGTCTTTACAGACTTTCCAATGCAGAGTTTGCTTTTTCCAATAGCGTAGTTCTTACATGCGACTTAATCACGAGTGTCTCTCCATCACGCATTGACTTCAGAATCAAATCGCCGCCTTTCTTTACCTTGCAACATGAAACGTCCTCGCCTTCTACAGCCTCCACAGCAATTTCTCCTATTTCCTTATTGACAGTCCGTCCTGCTACCTGACGCACTGCAAACACTTTGAAACGCGCATTCTTGGCAATGCCGTTGTTGCTGCCGATGTTGATATAAACCTCTTCCGCCTTTCCCTTTTCTTCCTTGCTCACCTCAATGATAGTGCCCTCAACCTTGAACTGGGTCTCGATGAACTTCTTCACCTTGCCTGCCTTGCCAAAAGCCGAGTTTACAGACTCACTCTCTGTATCGGAGGTAGCCGACTCAGTGTAAGACTTGGTCACTACTATTGTACCATCCTTTACTTTTATTACTTTGATGGAGTACATCAGCTTACTTTCATAGCTTATCTTTGTCTTTCCCTCGCTGTCCTTAGACTCCTTACGAGTTGTAGTCAGACTTGTTATCTGACCGGAAATAACATATTCCGCACCCAATACACCTATCGCGCTCAAACGCTCCATGTTATTGTCCTCGTCTACCGACATATCATTCTGAGTACGGCGCAGTTTCTCTATCTCCTGCACTTTATCAGACTCAACATCTATTACAATCACTCGCCCCGACTGTATCACATTAGAAAGCACATTATTGCGCACAACAGCCACCTGCTCTTTAGTCACATTAGAAGGATACGTGAAATAATCAACCAAAACAGTAGATTTAGTCCCCGGTTCAACAGCATCTTGTGCATAGCCCAATAATACAGCACAAAAACAAATCATTAAAGATAAAAAACGCTTTGTCATAAGATTATAATTTAATAATATTGATAAAAGTCAAATCTTCCCTCTTTGCATAAGCACAACTCTAAACCTAAGGTTTACAAAGTTGTGGCAAATATAACAATAAATTCTATTCAGCAAGGAAGATACGAAAAAAAATCATTAATAAAAATACTAATACGGGAACTTTATATATTTATATGCAAATTTTGGACAAGATTTTTCATGCCTCAAGCATCAAAATTATTGTAATGACCGTAATAACAGATACATAAATCTATATGAGTATGATTATAGGAATGGCATGAACCGATTGCAACGTGCGCATTAATGAGCCTGCCAAACAAGGCAACTTGGCTTCCCTCTCATTTGCCACAGCATAAGAAGCAAAAAGGAATCAGTCAAAGCAACCAACCCAATTGTCCACACTTCACCCACAATGGAAGTCGCGCAGGCCGGATTATTCTGCCGCACATATTGCCAGACAGCAATGTGCGGACAAGTGGCGGTGACATTATGTCACTTTGGCGGGGAAGGCAAAATTTAACATTTGGAGTGGTTCTCGACTTTGAAACGATGCTTGTTTCTCGGCAGTCAACCGATAAACTACTGATAATCAGCTAAATATATTTTCAGCAAAAAGCATGCAGTTTTAGACATAAAACGCATGGTCAGAGTCAAAATAGGATATACTGATAATCAGCGAGTTATGAGAATTTTGTCTTAAAATAGTCTTTTTTCGGGTTCAAAATCCATTTTTGTTTTTCGGGGCATGGAAAAGGCGGCTGCCGTCTTTTTGAGGACGTGATTCGAAAAAAAGCCCGATTTTGGGCCGAAAAACGGGCTTTGAAAATTTTGTTCACCTTGAAAATAAATTTTGTTCACCTTGCGAAAAAAATCAATGTGCCTTGAAAATAAATTTTCAGCACCTTGTAATTTTGGGTTTTATTGGGCTTTTGGATGGGAAAGGCATGTTTGGAGTTGAAATTCTATATCTTTTAGTCGGTTGAATTGTTCTATTTGTCCGCTCGAATTTTGAGGGTTTGAAGTCGCCGTAGAATCGCGTTTTTGCAACCGAGGCAAGGTTCGGTTCATTTTGAGGCGATTCTACAGAGATGGGATTTAACATATCAAATTGTCAGGCATTCTAATATTTTTCCGATGTTTTTGACAGGCTCCTCCGTCACTTCGTGACACCTCCACTAACTTAGGGGAGGAACCTGATTACCGAGTTTGCAGAGAAACTAATGAATTGATTGACAAGGTATATAGTTCCTCCCCTAAGTTAGTGGAGGTGTCACGAAGTGACGGAGGAGTCTGCCTGAACACACCAAAAAACGCACTTGCAAAAAGTCAAGAAGTCGATCTGAGCACCCTAAAATATCCGTTAAGAGCATATTTACAAAAAGCAAGTAACTTCAAAACATTTTCAAGACACACAAACCCGCATTATACAACGATGCTATCCAAAACTGCCGCATAAATAATCATAGCCTTGTTACAGATTCCAATTCTATCCAGAGAGAATGTCCGAAAAACGAACAATATCATAAACAAGAAGAAAACACTCTATTTTATATCATATATTATATGATTTATAATATTCTGAAAAATAACAATATAAAATATTGCAAAAAGCAACTTCTTATTTTGAATATACAAAAAAAGTATTTACATTTGCAGCGTTCCAATCAGAACAGACAAAACACACGTGCTCTTTGGGCACAAAAAAACGCACCGATATGAGCGAAAAAAACATACAATCAGTTAATCCCTACGTTTCAGTAGACTGTGTGCTGTTAGGATTTGACGGAAAACAGCTCAACGTACTGCTTGTGCGCCAATGCGAGAGCGGCGGTGTCCACAGCACAGACCATTATAAGCTGCCCGGCAGCTTGATATACATGGACGAGGATCTTGACGACGCGGCACAACGGGTACTCAAACAGCTGACAGGACTCACCCAAGTGAAAATGGTGCAGTTCCGCGCTTTCGGCGGAGCACAACGATTGTCCAATCCCAACGATACAATATGGCTGGAGCGGTTTCATCATCTGGAGCACCATTTGGAACGCATCGTCACCATTGCCTATCTGTCGTTGCTCCGCATCGAAAGGAGATACAAGCTGTTGAACGACAACTATGAGGCATGTTGGATACCGGTAAACAAGGTGCCGCAACTCGCATTCGACCACAACGAGATTGTAAAGGAGGCGATTTTGTCGGTAAGAAATATCGCCACAATCAACCCTTCAAAGCTGTTCGACTTGCTGCCCCGCAAATTCACAGCCGCACAGCTCTATTCTGTATATACCGAAGTGACAGGAAAGAAAATAGACTTCCGCAATTTCCACAAGAAAATGCAGTCAATGCCCTACGTCATTCAGCTTGAAGAAAAAGAACAAGGGGTCAGCCACCGTGCGGCACACTATTACCGCTTCGACAAAAAACTTTCATGAGAACATACCAATAAAAAACAAATCATAAAACCCAAACAAGCATGTATCTATTAGGCTACGACATAGGAACATCATCTGTAAAGGCATCACTGGTGGATGCAGAGACCGGAAAATGCAAGGCATCCGCCTTCTATCCGGAGAAGGAAGCGGAAATCATCGCCATCAAAGCCGGATGGGCGGAACAGCAACCGGAAATGTGGTGGGAGAACCTCAAGGCCGCCACATGGAAAGTCATGACAGAGGCAAGCATAAAAGGCGATGAAATCAAAGCTATAGGCATCAGCTACCAGATGCATGGTCTGGTGTGCGTGGACAAGGACGGCATGCCTCTCCGTCCAAGTATAATATGGTGTGACGGCAGAGCAGTCTCGTATGGAAATGCCGCATTCGACAGCATCGGACACGACAAATGTTTGTCGCACTTGCTCAACTCACCCGGAAATTTCACAGCCTCAAAGTTGGCATGGGTAAAAGAGAATGAGCCTGATACATTCTCTAAAATACATAAGATAATGCTCCCGGGCGACTACATTGCCATGCGCCTGAGTGGCGGAGTTATCAACACCACTGTATCAGGGTTGTCGGAAGGTATCTTCTGGGATTTCAAGAACGGCTGCATCAGTAGCGACATCATGAATTACTACGGTTTCGACCGCTCGCTGATTGCCGACATCGTACCGACATTTGCCCCACAGTCTGCCGTATGCCGCACAGTGGCAGAGGAACTGGGACTGAAAGAGGGCACAGTCATATCATACCGCGCCGGTGACCAGCCAAACAATGCGCTGTCGCTCAACGTGATGAATCCGGGAGAGATAGCTGCCACCGGCGGTACGTCGGGAGTAGTGTATGGGGTGCTTGGAGATGTAAATTACGACAATCTGAGCCGTGTGAACACTTTCGCGCACGTCAATCACACAGCCGACAATCCGCGCCTCGGAGTGTTGCTCTGCATCAACGGAACAGGTATACTCAACGCATGGATGAAACGCACTGTGGCACCGGAGGGAAGTTCGTATTCCGACATGAACAACATGGCAGACACAGTAGGAATAGGCAGTAACGGACTAAGCATCATACCGTTCGGAAACGGTGCGGAACGTATTCTGCAAAACAAGGAAATCGGTTGTTCTATTGAAGGACTGAACTTCAACGTCCATACCAAAGCACACCTCCTTCGCGCCGCACAAGAGGGTATAGTATTCTCATTCAAACAGGGAATTGAGATAATGGAGGGAATGGGCATGACCATCAACAACATTCATGCCGGACACGCAAACATGTTCCTGAACCCGATGTTCCGCACGACACTGGCAAGCGTGACTGGCGCCACCATCAACTTGTACAACACCGACGGCGCGGTAGGCGCGGCTAAGGGTGCGGGCATAGGCGCAGGCATCTACAAAGACAATAACGAGGCATTTGCCACATTGGAACATGTATCGACTTCCGAACCGGACATAAAGAACAAGCAGGCATACGATGACGCCTACGGATTGTGGAACGAAAGATTGGCAAAGCACATAAACGGCTGACAGATAATCAGAAGCAATGTACATTAATAGAACAAACAATAAAAAGAATTATGGCAAAAGAATTTTTTCCTGAGATTAAAAAAATCCAGTATGAGGGCAAGGACTCAAAGAATCCTATGGCTTTCCATTATTATGACGCAGAAAAGGTTATCATGGGCAAGCCTATGAAAGAGTGGCTTCGCTTTGCAATGGCATGGTGGCATACATTGTGCGCAGAAGGCGGCGACCAGTTTGGCGGTGGCACCAAGAAATTCCCGTGGAACGAGGGTACGGACGCGGTAGAGATTGCCAAGCAAAAGGCTGACGCAGGTTTTGAAATCATGGAAAAACTCGGTTTCCCTTATTTCTGTTTCCATGATGTAGACCTTGTTAGCGAGGGCAACTCCGTGGAGGAATATGAGGCAAACCTCAAGGCTATCACAGCCTATCTTAAGGAGAAAATGCAGCAGACAGGCATCAAGTTGTTGTGGTCTACAGCCAACGTATTCGGACACGCACGCTACATGAACGGCGCAAGCACTAATCCTGATTTTGACGTGGTGGCACGCGCTATCGTACAGATAAAGAATGCCATTGACGCAGGTATCGAGCTTGGCGCAGAGAACTATGTGTTCTGGGGCGGACGCGAAGGATACATGAGTCTTCTGAACACAGATCAGAAGCGCGAGAAGGAGCACATGGCAACCATGCTGACTATGGCACGCGACTATGCGCGCGCTAAGGGTTTCAAGGGCACATTCCTTATCGAGCCAAAGCCAATGGAACCAAGCAAGCACCAATATGACGTGGACACAGAGACAGTGGTAGGTTTCTTGAAGGCGCACAACCTCGACAAAGACTTTAAGGTGAACATAGAAGTGAACCATGCCACTTTGGCGGGCCACACCTTCGAGCATGAGCTTGCAGTAGCAGTCGACAACAACATGCTTGGCTCTATTGACGCAAACCGTGGTGATTACCAGAACGGATGGGATACAGACCAGTTCCCTATCGACCAGTATGAGCTGGTACAGGCTTGGATGCAGATTATCCGCAACGGTGGTCTGGGAACAGGCGGTACGAACTTCGATGCAAAGACACGCAGAAACTCAACCGACCTTGAGGACATCTTCATTGCCCACATTTCCGGTATGGACGCTATGGCGCGCGCACTCGAATCAGCAGCCAAATTGCTTGAGGAGTCGCCTTACAAGCAGATGCTTGCCGACCGCTATGCCTCATTCGACAGCGGACTCGGAAAGAAGTTTGAGGAAGGCAAGATGACCCTTGAAGAAGCATACGAATATGGCAAGCAGGTCGGAGAGCCTAAGGTTACTTCTGGCAAGCAGGAACTCTACGAGGCCATCGTAGCAATGTACGCTTAAAAAGGTATATGCCAAGAAAAACAGGAAATAAACAAATAAAGGAATAAGGTTCGGGCATGTCAAACAGATATTGACATGCCCGCTTTTTTTAGTCTTATCATTGCTCGCAAATCGTGAACAAAATACTTCTTCCACTAAAAAGCCACCAACAACAAACTACTTCATAAACTTATAAATCAAGGATTCATGATTTTCTCAATCAACGGAAGCAGCACCTTCTTTATCACTTTCTCATTCAGACGGTGCTCGCCCTCAAAACGGATGGCATTGGGATAGTATTTTTTGAAAAGGTCATACGTATGCACCACAGGGTCGTTTATTCCGAAAAGCCCGTAGCAGTTTTCCCTGTCAAAATCCGTTATTCCCTTAAACTGATTGCGCTCCATCTGGTTATGGTGCTGAATAATGTCCTTTGTAATCCTAAATTCCTTCTGATTGTCTTTTCTGCCGTTGAAGAATTTATAGGTACCGGTTTTCAAAACCTTGCTCTGTACAGACATGTTGAACGCAGGATTAACACAAACGCGCTTAAAGCCGCGCATCTGCTGGGCATACATTCCTCCCATACTTGTTCCGACAATGATGTCGGGTTGCTCACGCTCACAAAAATCTTTCAGGAAGGGCAGAGCTTCCACTGGATCTACAGGAATGTCAGGAGCCAGCACTTCAGCCTCCGGCATAAGTTTGCGTAAAAAATCCACGGTACCGCTCGCGCCGGACGAGCCAAAACCGTGGAAATAGATAATTTTCATATTATATATATCATCATAAGATTAAGTTCCAAAACTTGTAACAGATACTAAGACTCCCCTGTTCCGCCAATCCACAATCTGATGAAGTTTGTCAGTCACACCTGTAACATACACTCGGACTCCCTGCTCCGCCAACCGGACAAAGTCCGTCAATCCGGATCCGATTCCTGCAATATATACAAAGTTACGACTACTTCTCATTAAAGTTGCTGTAAATGACTTCCAGATTTACCTTGTCGTTGACACCTCCCACAAGTTTCGCGCTTCCCATGCTGAAATCGTGGCTCAACTTGACAAGGCTCGATGTGCTTCCGCTCTCAAACGTAGCCTCAACAGGAATCAGCAACACCTTGTTCCAGTTTTCCGTGGCTGTGCCACTTTTCTTTTCTTGCAGACACTGTGTCAGCAACAAGGATATATTGCTGAACTCGTATGTGTTCGTACTGCTATTGAAAGAAGTCAGATAAGATGTCTTGCTGTCAGCCAGCGAGTATTTCTCGAAATAGCCGTTGATGTAATCGTCAAGCCTTACAAGCAACACTGTCTGAGGTATGCCAAGCTTGAATTTGCTCTCCACTTGGTCGTTATAGCGTGTAAACACCAGACGCGCTGAGTTAATCGTGTCATTAAAGTTTATCTCCTCAGTAGGCAGAGTCACAAGCGTGAATATTCCGGCAGGACTCTTCAAATAGGTGACATCCTTTTTGTCTAACAACAAATTCAGGTTCTGATTCTCAAATCTTGTCGCCTGAACCACCTCCTCGGTCGCCGCAAACTGACACACACCCAGAGTATCCTTACCGTAATCATTGTCATAATACCTGAAATAAAGGTTAAAGCGGGCTATATCAATGTATGTCATAGCTCCGTCGCCACTCTCTATCTTAAAGTAGAATCCCTTGCTGCATGGCAATCCGCTGTTAATCCATGTCTCTGTGTTCCGGAATATATCCGGGTTCTTGCGATACTCATCGTATATCGTCTGCCCGACAGATTCAGGAAGCGGTATATTGATGTTGTTATAATAGTCGGAAGACCACCGGTCATCATCACTGACTGTATTGTCGGCAATAGTAAACCACTTTACCGCTATAGGCTCATTGTCCAAATCGCAATAAAGCGAAGGATCGATATTTGTATAATAGTCGGCTTCCGGATCCATCACTTTTGTAAGCGGATATACGCTCAGTTTGAAACTCGCCAACGAGTCGCCTATATAATCATCAATATACAAGCGCAACTCCGTTTTTGTAATCTTGTCGTCAATGACAGTGTCAGGGAAAGCGAACCCTTCAGTACAATAGAACTGAGCAAGGAAATCGCTCTTTACGATTGTCTCCGTCTCTGGGTCTGTAAACCTTCCGAGATAAGACCTACTTGAGCGTGCCAACACTGAATCTCCCACAGAATAGGATTCGGTTGTCACACCATAAGTGGCAAAATGCTTTGTAACAAGATCCGTAGAAGGCATCATGTCTATTCCCAGTGAGTCGGTCGTATCGTCACATGCCACCAAAGCCACACAAGAGAACAATATTGCAATAACAGATTTCAATTTCATCTTTAATAAATACAATGTCAAGCTTTTAGACTTATCTTCATTTGAAACCTCGAATTGCTGCACTACAATCTTCAGCATCAATATATTTTCAAGCAATCACTCGCCCACAACTGTCTCGTAGAAATCGTTGTACGCTTTCTTATAGACATCTTCCGGCTGATGGTCCAGCACAGGTTTTCCAAGACTCTTCGCATATTCCACGACCTCCGGGTCAACATTCTCTGTATCGAGAATGACACCATCAGAGAATTTCACGGCAATTTTCGACAGTTCTGTATGTCCGAATTTTCCGTTGCACAATTCTGCAAAGTCCTCTTTCAGTGCCTCCTTGAAAGGAATGCAGTCGGCAAAATGCTGCCCCAAGTCGTTGCCGAACTCAGGAGCGGAAGCAGAGTAAACCACTTTGGTATCTCTGAACGAAGGCTCGTCACAGTATGCCTTCTTTATATAAAGAGGTGCCAGCGAGGTAATCCAGCCGTGACAATGTATCACATCCGGCACCCAACGAAGCTTCTTTACTGTCTCCAACACACCACGGGCATAGAATATCGCACGCTCGCCATTGTCGTCATATTCCTTGCCGGCCTCGTCTGTCGTCATGGCACGCTTCTGGAAATAGTCATCATTATCAATAAAATAAATCTGCATTCTTGCAGATTGTATCGAAGAAACCTTTATTATCAGCGGATGATCAGTATCGTCGATTATCAGGTTCATTCCCGACAGACGAATAACCTCATGCAATTGGTTACGACGTTCATTGATTATGCCCCATTTTGGAGTGAATGTTCTGATTTCATGGCCCATTTCTTGGATTGCCTGAGGTAAGTACCGTCCCACCAAAGATTTTTGTGTTTCCGGTACAAAAGGAATCATTTCCTGTGTAATAAAAAGAATTTTAGTTGCCTTCATTTTTTCTGATTGTGAAAACTTTATGCAAAGATATAGAAAAAAAACGGCATAAATGCAAGACTTTCAGTATTATTAAACAAGACTCCGTTTTTTTACGACATGCAGATACACACTTTCACTCTGCAAAAACCAACGGGCCATGCAGGACTTTTTATCATTGCAAGATATTTTTCCCGGCATCTTCCGATAAAAGTCTCATGGCGAAACCAGTGAATAACATCGGCACAAAAGACCGGTTCGTCCGACATTTCGAGTGACAATGGCAACCACGCTGTGTGCATAGTGCCTTTGCTTGAAGAAATCGCCATGCCCCGCATCTATTGACCCTCTTTCCGCACTTTACAAACGGAAGGTTTATGAGTCCTAATCATCCTGCCGCACATATTGTCAGACTGCTGTATGCGGGAAATGGGTGTTTTGACATTATGCCACTTGGACAGGAAGGCGATTTTTTAACATTTCCGGCGGCTACCGACTTTGACTCGGTGCTTTTTTTTGGACATTCTACCGATAAATCATTGATAATCAATAAAATATATTTTTAGCAAAAAGTACGCGGTTTTTGACGTAAAACGCATGGTTTGAGTCAAAATAGGATGTATTGATAATCAGCGAGTTATGAAAAATTCGTCTTAAAATTGTCTTTTTTCAGGTTCAAAATCCGTTTTTGTTTTTCGAGGCATGGAAAAGATGCTTGTCGTCTTTTTGAGGAGGCGATTTGGGAAAATGACCGATTTGAGGCCCAAAAACGGGCTTTGAAAATTTTGTTCACCTTGAAAATAAATTTCGTTCACCTTGTGCAAAAAATCGGTGCGCCTTGAAAATAAATTTTCAGCACCTTGTAATTTTGGGTTTTAGGGCACTTTTTGGGAAAAGAGGCATGTTTCGGAGGAATTTTATATATCTTTTAGCCGCACGAATTGTTCTTTTTGCCTACTTAATTTTCTGGATTCAAAACCCTCCGTAGAATCGCTCAAATGCAACCTCGGCAAGGCTCGGTTCATTTTGAGCGATTCTACGGAGATCCGATTTAACATATCAAAATGCAGGTACATCTTATATTTTCACAGCATATTAACAGCATTATATCGATATATGCTAACATAAACTAATCTGACACATCCCGCAAAACGCATTCAAAACCTACCAACAAATAGGCAAAACAACGACATGTCTTAATACCAAACAGCGGCCGACAGGAATGCTGTCAGCCGCTGTTTGTCAGAGAGAGAAAGGATTAATCATCTCAGTTTATTACGCTCATAATGACGGGCGACATACAAATTGAAATAAAGCATGGAAAGTATGCAGAAGCAAGTACCCACCAAATATATCTTGTCAAAAGACAGGGTCTCGGCAATTAATCCTCCGGAAAAGATACCAATGCCAATGCCGATGTCCCATGCAGTGAGATAGGTGGAAGTGGCTGTTGCCCTGCGATTGTTTGGCGCAAGATTAATGTATAATGTATTATAAGCAGGAAACATCACCCCAAAGCCGATGCCAAGCATCAAAGCGACAAGGAAGAACGCAAACGCACATACCGTGGCATTCCATGCCACAATATACACACAGCATGAGAGCAACAGAAAAGCGGCTGTCACCAGATAAAACCCTCCGGATATAATTTTGCAGATGTATCCCCTGTCAACCCATTTGCCGGAAAATATGCGGCTCACTCCCATTCCTACCGCCATACAGGTGAAGAACAAACCGGTAGGCACATCAAGCCCTATGTCCTGCGCATAAACCGCCACATAGTTGGTGGTGGCACCATACGGGACTGACAGCAAGAGCAATGCCACCGTAGCGGGAATTCCCTTTATCAGAATGAAGCGGTCGAACGACAGAGGCTGCCGCCTCACTTGCGGCTTATGCGGACATTTCACAAGCGCAGCCAACACAAACCCAAGCACGGTACATGCAAGCCCGACGGTGAAAAGGCTCTCGAAAGTCATGGAATCTTTCAGCATAAGCCCTACCATCGGACCGATACTCATGGCCGTATTATTCGTCAATCCGTAATATCCCAGTCCCTCGCCTCTGCGCGATGAGGGCATAATGTCGACAACAATGGTATTTCCTCCCACTGTCACCGTACCAAAAGCCAGTCCGTGCGCTACACGCAACACAATAAAAGCTGTCAGCGTGGCAGATAATATGTATCCTAAGAAGCAGGAACAGAACACGAAGTAGGCAAGAATATACAGCGGCTTGCGCCTGAATGTGTCGAGCAGATAGGCGGAAAAAGGGCGCACACACAAAGAGGAAATAGTATAACAGCATAGAATCAATCCTATCACACTTTCCGTACAGTCGAATCTTTCATACAAAAAGAACGGCAATACCGGCACCAACATCCAAAATCCTGAATACATCAAAAAGTTGGCTCCGAGTATCAGGATGTAACTCGGAGTAAAAAGACGTTCCTTCATAAGGCAACACAATCCTCTAAAAAAGCACTATATATAAAGATTACATTGTAAAAAAAATGCAGCGTTTCCGCTGCATTTTTGATTTTGTGAAATCAGTTCGCCGATTCAAATTCCCGCAAGAAACGCAAATCGTTCTCAGAGAACATTCTAAGGTCTTTCACACTGTATTTCAGATTTGTAATACGTTCTATTCCCAATCCAAAGGCATATCCCTTGTATATGCTGCTGTCGATTCCGTTCAACTCAAGGACTGCCGGATCAACCATTCCGCATCCGAGAATTTCCACCCATCCGGTATTCTTGCAGAATGAGCAGCCTTTTCCTCCACAGATGTTACAGCTGATGTCCATCTCTGCCGACGGCTCTGTAAACGGGAAGTAGGACGGGCGCAGACGAATCTTCGTATCATTTCCGAACATTTCCTTTGCAAACAAAAGAAGAACCTGCTTCAAGTCGGTGAACGACACGTCTTTGTCCACATAAAGCCCCTCAAGCTGGTGGAAGAAACAGTGTGCGCGAGCGGAAATAGCCTCGTTGCGGTACACTCTTCCCGGACATATCACACGTATAGGCGGCTGTTGCTGCTCCATCACGCGGCTCTGCACCGAGCTGGTATGCGTGCGGAGAATCACATCAGGATGTGCCTCAACAAAGAATGTGTCCTGCATATCTCTTGCCGGATGGTCATCGGCAAAGTTCATTGATGAGAACACATGCCAGTCATCCTCCACCTCCGGTCCCTCGGCAAGGGAGAATCCGAGACGCGAGAAAATGTCGATGATTTCATTCTTCACAATAGTGAGCGGATGGCGTGTGCCAAGCTGAACAGGATAAGCAGTACGGGTGATGTCGATGTCGTCAGAAGCCGCATCATCAGTCTCAAACGCAGTCTTCAATTCATTTATCTTTTCCTGAGCCTTTGACTTCAGCTCATTAATCTTCATTCCCACTTCTTTTTTCTGTTCCGCCGGAACACTTCGGAAATCATTCATCAGGGCTGTAACAGCACCCTTCTTACTGAGATATTTGATGCGGAGTTCCTCTAATTCCTGCGCATTGGCAGCTTTCAGATTCTCAACCTCCGCAAGCAGAGCTTTTATCTTGTCTAACATTTTTTGTTGAAAAATTATGTGTTCGGTTTATTTTTCGGCAAAGGTAAGAAAATAAGTTCAGAATGTAGTACTCCATAAAAAAGAAAGACTTAAATTTGCACGATTTTGAGAGAAATATTCATCCCTGCATGAATTTCTGACACAGGTTACATTCTAAAGAAAATGGTAAAGTTTTATTTGTGCATAGCTGTTGCCGGCATACTCTTTTTGACATGTTCCGAAAAAGCGAAAAGTCCGGTCAGCCCAATCGTAGAAGAAACAGATTCGCTTGAACAGGCAACAGACACCCTCATTCTATTGGAAGAAGAGATTTTGCCCGAATCGGTCGATCAGCTGTTTGACGACTTCTTTTTCAATTTCACATCAGACCGCAAGATGCAGAATGCACGAATCGCATTTCCCTTGAAGCTACATAACGGTAACGAGGTCATCACGCTGTCACGGGATGATTGGGAGAGATACAACAGATTCTCCACACAAGAATATTATTCGGTCATTTACGAGCGCGAACAGGAAATGGAGTTACAGAAAGACACCAGTGTAAATGCCGTTAGCGTAGAATGGATTTATCTGAAAGACGACTATATCGAGAGGTTCAACTTCAAGCGTATCAAGGGGAAATGGATGCTCACGGACATTGACAACGAGGTAATGACCAAGACTCCTAACGGCAACTTCCTTTCATTCTATGCCCAATTTGCCGGTGACTCTGTTGATTTCCACAATATCATCAACCAACCTCTGAAGTTTATCACACCGTCCGAGGATACCGAGGAAGAAATGACAGAAGAATACATATCGTTCAGTGAATGGATTGAGCTTAAAGAGGAACTCCCCATACCGAAAGACATACTTGTGAACATCGACTACGGTCAGAGTTCCATCAGCCAGAACCGCAAGGTGCTTCTTATGGAAGAACTGAGCAGCGGTATCTACATCAAATTCAAATTCGACAAAAAAGGAGGTCAGTGGCGGCTCATAGAAATAGAGAATTAGCCTTTCAGACTTTCCTTATTAACATATTACAGAATAAAAAACATGCTTGACTTCAAGAACTATCCTTTGCTGAAACACAACACTTTCGGCATTGAGGCTTCTGCCTCACGCTTCATCGAATATGAGTCGGAGGAGGAGCTGAGAGCGGCTATCGCCGCAATCGGATGTAACAATGTCTTACACATCGGAGGAGGAAGCAACCTTTTGTTTACAGGAGATTTCAAAGGTACTGTCCTGCATAGTGCCATACGCGGTATTGAAACGGTGGAAGAGACCGACAAGGAAATCATATTGCGGGTTGGCGCAGGCGAGATATGGGACGATTTTGTGGCATACACAGTGGAGCAAGACTGGAGCGGAATAGAGAATCTCTCGCTGATTCCAGGCGAAGTGGGTGCGTCTGCCGTACAGAATATCGGCGCATACGGAGTGGAGGCAAAAGATGTGATTTCCGTGGTAGAGGCTATTGAACTTTCAAGCGGGGAAAAACGTGTTTTCGGAAATATAGAGTGCGGATACGGCTACCGCCAAAGTATCTTCAAAAGCAAGCTGAAAGGCAAATATGCCATCACATACGTCACATTCAGACTATCAAAGATTTTCAGTCCAAAACTTGACTATGGCAACATACGCTCCACACTCGGGAATGACACAAAGCCAACTGTAGCCCGCGTGCGTCAAGCAATCATTTCCATGCGGATGAGCAAACTTCCCGATCCGAAAGTACTCGGAAATGCGGGCAGCTTCTTTATGAACCCAATAGTAAGCCAAGAGAAATTTGAAAGTCTGCGCACTGAATATCCGGACATGCCTTATTATCCGGCAGACAATGGAGTAAAGATTCCTGCCGGATGGATGATAGAGCAATGTGGATGGAAAGGGAAAAAACTCAACCATGCAGGTGTACACAGTCGTCAGGCACTCGTATTGGTCAACCTCGGCAAGGCTACAGGAAAGGACATTCTCACACTGAGCGACACTATATGCCGCAACGTAAAGGAGAAGTTCGGCATTGACATACATCCAGAGGTCAATATTATATAAGGTATGGGTACAAGGACTTCGCACAATGCCTGAACCGGAAAAGCCCCTGCATCGGTCAGCAAACTACAGGTCTTGCGTCAGGGCATACTCAAAGCCCCACCGCGCGACATATATAGTATCAACATATTATCCACTCATCACATTCGACATAAACAAATGGAAAACAGCATAAAAATAAAAGGTGCCCGCGTCAATAACCTGAAGAACATTGACATTGAGGTGCCAAGAGACAAATTTGTGGTGGTGACGGGAGTCAGCGGAAGCGGCAAGTCATCACTTGCGTTCGACACTCTTTATGCCGAAGGACAACGAAGATATGTTGAAAGCCTTTCAACATATGCCAGACAATTCCTCGGCCGCATGGGCAAACCTGAATGCGACTTCATTCAGGGCATTCCGCCTGCCATTGCTATAGAGCAAAAGGTTATCAGCAGGAACCCCCGATCCACAGTCGGCACATCGACCGAAATATACGATTATCTGCGTATGCTTTTTGCAAGGGCAGGACATACATACTCTCCTGTCAGCGGCAAAGAGGTAAAGAAACACACAGCGGAAGATGTCGTGGAATGTATGAGGCAAAAAGAGGAAGGCACAAGATTCATGGTGCTCACCCCGCTCATTCCTCATGCCGAACGAACTCAGGAGGAACAGCTTGAAATGGACTTGAAACAGGGATTCAGCAGAATTGAGGTGAAAGGAGAAGTTGTCTCCATAGAAGAATACCTGAACGAAAGAAGAGCGCAAAAAGCACCCATACAGGAGGATGAAAAGATTTATGTGGTGGTAGACCGACTGACAGTACGCGATGACAAAGCCACAGTCAGCCGTCTGACAGACTCCACACAAACAGCCTTATACGAAGGTGACGGTCAATGCGTCTTGAAATTCATGCCCGACGGCGAGACCCACTGTTTTTCCATGAAGTTTGAATCCGACGGTATTGAATTTGAGGAGCCTAACGACCAAATGTTTTCTTTCAACTCTCCTGCCGGCGCATGTCCGGAATGTGAAGGCTTTGGAAAAATAGTAGGTATAGATGAAAATCTGGTTATTCCCAATACGGAACTCAGCGTATATGATGGTGCCGTGGTATGCTGGCGAGGAGAAAAAATGAGCGAATGGAAAAACGAGTTCATCCGCAGGTCGGAAAAGAACGGTTTTCCGATATTCACTCCGTACTATCAGCTCACTCAGGAACAGAAAGACTTGCTGTGGCACGGTTGCAAAGGCAAGAGCAAGCGGGAACAAGTGTGCATAGACCGCTTTTTCGACATGCTGCGCGAGAACCAATATAAGATTCAGTACAGGGTGATGCTTGCAAGATACAGAGGCAAGACCGTATGTCCGGTTTGTCACGGCACCCGGCTAAAGAAAGAAGCCAACTATGTGAAAGTAGGCGGAAAGACCATCACTGAACTGGTGGAAATGCCTATTTCCGAACTTTACGACTTCTTCTGCCATATAAATCTGAGCGAACACGACATGCTGATAGCCAAACGTCTGCTGACAGAAATAAGGAACCGTCTGAAATTCCTCACCGATGTCGGTTTGAGTTATCTCACTCTCAACCGCCTAAGCAACACTCTGTCGGGAGGAGAAAGCCAAAGAATCAATCTTGCCACAAGTTTGGGAAGCAGCCTGGTGGGTTCACTGTATATTCTGGACGAGCCGAGCATCGGACTCCACAGCCGGGACACTCAAAAGCTGATACATGTATTGCACGAGCTGAAAAACTTGGGAAATACGGTGGTTGTGGTAGAGCATGACGAAGAAATCATCCGTGCGGCAGACTATATTATAGACGTAGGCCCTAATGCCGGCAGACTTGGAGGCGAGATTGTGTACCGAGGCGACATGAAAGACTTGCAGCCGAACAGCGACAGCCATACCGTAAGGTATCTGCTGCACGAGGACAATATCGAGCTTCCGGAAAGCCACCGCTGCTGGAACAACTACATAGAGGTGAAAGGAGCGCGAGAGAACAACCTGAAAGGCATTAACGTGAAGTTCCCTCTCAATGTGATGACAGTCGTAACGGGAGTCAGCGGAAGCGGCAAATCGACACTCGTGCGCGACATTCTCTACAGGGCTATGAAGCGCGGCTTGGACGAGGCTTGCGACCGTCCGGGACAACACACTTGCATCACCGGATGTACGGACATGATAAAGAAGGTGGATTTTGTAGACCAAAACCCGATAGGCACATCAAGCCGAAGCAATCCTGTCACTTACATCGGCGCATACGACGAGATACGGAAACTCATGGCTTCACAACAGTTGTCGAAACAATTGGGATACACTCCTGCATACTTCTCGTTCAATGCCGACGGCGGACGTTGTGAGGAGTGTAAGGGCGAAGGAACAGTCACTGTGGAGATGCAGTTTATGAACGACCTTATATTGGAATGCGAGTCGTGCCATGGCAAACGGTTCAAGAACGACATTCTGGAAGTGAAATATGAGGGATACAACATTTACGATATTCTCAATATGACTATCAATCAGGCCATAGAGTTCTTCAGCGCGCACAACCAGAAAAAGATTGTAGCTAAGATGAAGTCCTTGCAGGATGTCGGACTTGGGTATCTGAAACTCGGACAAAGCTCATCGACACTCTCGGGCGGAGAGAACCAGCGTGTCAAACTGGCATATTATCTCAGTCAGGAGAAATCAGTCCCGACCCTGTTCATATTCGATGAGCCAACCACAGGACTGCATTTTCACGACATAAAGAAACTGCTCTGTTCTTTCAACTCCCTGATAAGCCGCGGGCATACCATCATCATCATTGAGCATAATATGGACGTCATTAAATGTGCCGACTATATTATCGACCTCGGTCCTGAAGGCGGAAAAGACGGAGGAAACATCGTGGTTTGCGGCACTCCTGAGGAGGTGGCAGAGTGTGCCGAAAGCTATACAGGCAAGTTCTTGAAAGAAAAGCTACAAACTGACAAAACAGACAACGAATAAAAGAAAAGTCGGCAACGAATAAGAAAGACATGTGGAGTGAACGGCTCACTCACACATGCCTTTATTTTTTTGAATATCTTACCTCTGCAATATATCTAATCACCATCTTCGTCAGTCCTATCAATATCTTAAATCGACTATTTTTATAAAACAAATTCGACTCATATGTATACATTATAAACAAGCTCATGAAAATCCACATAAAAACAACATGCCACTTTTACTCTTATATCACACCTCATAGAAATCAATATTTAAATTTACAACAATTTCCTTCGTTTCCATCTTTCTGACCTTCTTGAAAAGGAAAAAATCACCTAAGCTACAATAATAGCTAAGAGGAGAACGGAAATTCTGAACATATTCTATATGTGTACCATAACCAATAAAGGAGAAGTCTGTAGGCTCACAAATTTCATTTGGTAATGTGATATGCCCTATACAATAAGTATATTCATCAAAATGCAGAAATTCATCCCCTCGCTTAAGATATTTGCAGCATCTCTATGCCCATTGAGCCTCTTGTCCATACTTTATGATGGAAGTTCCGCAAGCCCGAATCATTTCACCGCATATTGCCGGACAACAGTATACGAAAAATAGCAACTGACATTATGTCACTTTGGAATGGAGGACGAATTTTAACAATTCAGCCCTAATCTCCAACCTGGCTGGCACTTGATTTTTCAGCATTCATCAATAAACCACTGATAATCAGCCAAATATATTTTCAGCAAAAAGTATGCAGTTTTAGGAGCAAAACGCATGGTTAGAGTCAAAATAGGATATATTGATAATCAGATAGTTATGAGATTTTTGTCTTAAAACTGTCCTTTTTGGGGTTCAAAATCCATTTTTGTTTTTCGGAGTATGGAAAACCCGGTTGCTGTCTTTTTGAGGGAATGAGTTTGGAAAATGCCCGATTTTGACCCGAAAAACGGGCTTTGAAAATTTTGTGCGCCTTG
>JAMPEL010000030.1 GCA_023665185.1 Roseburia sp. | reverse complement strand
TTACTCCCTTTTCATGCAACTTTACCAGAGTAATTCCTCATGGTAAGAGGTTTTTCAATAGGAATATGAGTATAAAAAGGCAATAATATATCAATCATTTAATGTTTACTCTCTATTAAAAGTTTAATTTGTTTTGTTGTACTCCTTTTGACAATTATAAATAAGCAAAAGTTTTTAGATAGAACGTCTTTTTAGCTTCTTGATATAGCTTTAATGTAAAATTCATCAATATGGTTACATTACAAATAATACTTACCATTTTATCATTGGGAACTCTTCTTCTTTCTGTCACCAAACCCCAATATGGAGTTTGGTGCTATTTGATATATATGTATTTGGCTCCATATCTGTATATTGGAGGTTTCATAGTCTATGCACGTACATTGGCATTTGTTTTTCTAGCACTTTTTTTGTGGAAGTATGGAAACAAACTAAAGAAGAAAGACTATGCACCATTCAATGCTTATATGATATTCCTTGCCTGGTGTTTTATAAGTGTATTATTATCGGAACAAATTGAATATTCATTTAATGGTTGGATAACAGCTTGTTCTGCTTTGTTTTTTATTTTTTTTCTTTATGGAAATATGGTTATGTATCCTCAAATGGTCAATGTTTACAAATGGACCTTATTTTGGGTCTTTGGTTTGATTACATTGTATGGCATATTTTTAACGACAATTCCGGGAGTCAATCCATATAAGATTATAGAGCAACCATTATTCGGACAAGAATTTAATGAAGCGTATGCTCTGGGGAATAGCGGATTGAATAATGGTATGGTTTTAGAATTGTCGGAAGGACGTGTATTTGGTCGTATATCTTCAGTCTTTGACCATCCTATGGCTTACGGTTTGAATTTGGGCTTTTTCTTTCTGTATTCTCTTTATATATTAAAAGATAAGCCTAAAATAATGGTCATTACATTGTCTGTCATTGTTTGGGCCATTATTACATCTGGAACCCGAACACCAATAGGAGCACTTGGATTAACCGTTTTGGCAATGCTTTTTTATTTGAAGAAATTCAAATATTTTATTGGTGGAGCCTTTTGTTTCTTGGCATTATACTATATACTTCCGCTTATATCATCAGAACTGAATGATTATGTTATGTCTATTTTCAATTCAAATGATTCCAATACTAATGGTTCAAGTATAGACATGCGTCTGTCTCAGTTGGAGGGAAGCTATAATATAGTAAAAGATAATGATAATATACTGTTTGGACAGGGGTATTTATGGGACAAATGGTATAATTCAACGCATGGCACACATCCTACAGTACTTTGGTTTGAAAGTATTATCTTTACAATACTTGTAGATACCGGGATTTTTGGCTTCGTTTTATGGTTCTTTTTTATCAGGGGGTATTATAGTTATGTAGCGGCAAATATATATGACCGGCAACTTAGGATGATCATATTTGCATTGTTATTTTATTTTCTAATTTACAGTCTTATCACTGGTGACTTTGACATTAAATACCTTTTTGTATTCTATACAATTCTTATTTGTCTCAATACAAATATAAAAGTGAAAATAAATGAGTGCAGATAACCTACATAGCAATACAAGGGTAGCAAAAAACACCCTTTATCTATATTTCCGCACCCTATTTGTAATGGGGGTGACGATTTTTACCAGCCGTATCATTTTGGATGCACTTGGTATTGAAGATTATGGTATATATAATGTTGTAGGAGGATTTGTCTCAATGTTTTCAGTTCTGAGTGGTACGCTAACTGTGGCAAGTCAACGATTTATAGCATATGAGTTAGGAAAGGAAAATCCGGAAATAAAGAAAGTGTTTTCAACTACTGTCTCAATACATATTTTGCTGGCATTTATAATTCTTGTTATTCTAGAGTCTGTCGGCATATGGTTCCTCAACTGCAAAATGAATATTGCACCGGAACGTTTGTATGCTGCAAATTGGGTCTTTCAATGTTCTGTCATAACTTTTTGCATAAATATAATTAGTATACCTTATAATGCAGCCATAATAGCATACGAGAAGATGTCGGCATTTGCTTATATCAGTATTTTTGAAGTTGTTGCTAAGCTGGTGTCTGTATATGCACTTTATATGGTTGCATTTGATTCTTTGATAATTTATGCTGTGCTTATGTTGTTTGTGGCGGTTATTCTTCGGGTACTCTATGGGGTTTATTGCAATTATAAGTTTAAGGAATGCCGATATATACTCAGTCTTGAAAAAAATACATTTAAAGAAATGCTGGGATTTTCCGGCTGGAATTTTATTGGTTCGTCTGCCGCTATATTGAACGGACAGGGGATTAACATGCTCATTAATATATTTTTCGGTGTTACTCTGAATGCAGCAAGAGGGGTTGCAACCCAAGTGGATACAGCAATCAATACTTTTGTCCAGAACTTCATGATGGCTCTTAATCCGCAAATAACAAAGAGCTATGCCGCAGGCGATTTTGAACATGTCAATAAAATGATTATTTTCGGGACGAAGTTTGCGTTTTTTTTATTTTGGATACTTTGTTTGCCTATCTATTTAAATACAGATTTTATTCTCAATGTTTGGCTTAATAAAGTTCCGAAATATACCGCAGTTTTTGTCCAGTTAAGTATTATTTATACTCTCTGCCAGAACTTGTCCCAATGCTTGTACACAGCAATGTTGGCGACTGGCAGAATTAAAAAATATCAGATTACAGTTGGTGGATTAAGCCTGCTTGCTTTTCCAATGACATGGATATTCTTTAAAATGGGATTTCCTGTAGAGTTAGGGTATTGGTCAATGATTTTTTTCTCTATAGTTTGTTTTGCAGCAAGGCTATATTTGTTACAAACAATGATTCCGTTATTTTCTGGTTGGAACTTTATCAAAAAAGTGATAGCACCGATATTTTATACGATTGTCCCTACAGTTATAGTTATATATATTGGTCATCAATATATTATGGAAACTACATGGAAGAGTTTTATTGTTGAGTCTTTAGGATGTATTGTAATATGCTGTATTGCTATATTTTATTTGGGGCTGACCCAAAAAGAGCGTGATTTGATATGCAGGTTAGTTGTGGACAAAATAAAAAGTAAATAATGGTGTTTTCTAAATTAACATTTAATCCCCTTGCTTATTATATTGGTTATACGGCTGATACAGAAGATCGTAATAGGGCTTCTTCAGGAGGTATAGGTACGGCTATTGTTCGCCATCTACTTTCACTTCCGGAGTTTGGCACAAGTATAACATTTGAGTTTGATCAAAAGAAGTGCATGTATGTTCCTAAACTAATTTATTCTCCTTATGATATTAATGTATGTGGTAGTATTTATCAAGATATCGACATTGTCCGTTTTCTCAGGGAAAATTTAGATAATATAAAAAACGGGATTGTGGTGACCTGTACTCCTTGTCAGGTTGCAGCTGTTCGTCAAATATTGACCAAAAATAAGATTCATTGCTTTATACTCTCTTTTAGTTGCTCTGGCCAGACTGTTCTTGAAGGAACATGGAAGTACTATGAGTTGCTTGGTATTCAAAAAGAAGATGTTGTCAATATGCAATATCGCGGGAATGGCTGGCCTAGCGGCATCCAAATAGAATTGAAGAACGGCCATAAAATTTATAAAGACAATTATACAGAGCCGTGGAAGACACTTCATAAGTCAAAACTTTATACTCCCAAAAGATGTCTCTATTGTAAACGTGATACAGGGTATAATGCTGATATAGCTTTGGCTGATCCTTGGCTAAAAAAGTTCTTGCATAAGGATAAATTAGGACATACATTATGTATTCCATTTTCAGAAAAGGGATTGGATTTATTACAAGAGCTACAGAAAGAGAGTTTGATACATCTTGAAAAATCATCTTATAATGATTATGCTATGGCCCAGAAACCAAATATTCAGAAGGAGGTACGAGTAAATAAAGAAAAAAAATTTATTGACAGGCAGGTAGATCTTATTTCAAAAGTATGGTATTTTAATTGGGCATCAAGGAACTTTTCAAATATGCAGAAGCATTTGCATATCATGCGTCGTATCCACAATCTTTACATCAGAGAAAAAAATTATACATCTATTATGAACATGCTAAAAAATATATGGGTGCATCTTAGATTCCGTAGAATAAAGGGGCGGCTTGGCAGTGTGAAAGGATTTATCAACATTTCAGAGAATGTAAGATTTAATAATCCTCAATGTATTCATGTCGGTAATAATGTGGGCATTGGTGCAGAAACATTCTTCGGTCCTGTGATTTATGATAATGGAGTAGTCTATAATCCTAAAGTCATAATAGGGGATGGGACATGGATAGGGAAACATTGTAGTATTGCGGCGATTAATGGTGTAGAAATAGGTAAAAACGTTCTGTTTGCAGGTTATGTGCATATAACAGATCATTCTCATGGTTATGAAGATATTACACGTCCGATAAAACCACAAGCTCTTATTAGTAAAGGTCCGATTATTATAGAGGATGATTGTTGGTTAGGTTTCAATTGTGAAATTCTTAGTGGTGTGCATATTGGAAAACATTGTATTGTTGCTGCAAGAGCTGTGGTAACTAAGGATGTCCCGCCATATAGCATTGTTGCAGGAAATCCTGCAAAACTGATAAAACAATATAATTTTGAAACACAACAATGGGAGAAAGTATAAAAATGAAAAAATACATTCTTATATCTGGTTTTAATGCTCACGATAATAATCGTGGAACGGCTGCTCTTAGTTATGGTTCTTTAATTTTTTGTGTTCAACAAAAAATTCTGCGAAAGAATCAGGAGTTATTGAATTTTGTGTATGTAAATAAGTTTTGGAAGAAGAAATATAAGAACAGGAAGGAAACATATAATGTTGATGGAGACGAATACATTCGTAATATCATTCATGTATCAAAAATTGAAAAAAAATTATATGATAAATTCCATGTTATTTTGCCATTTACTTCTTTCGGAAAATTTATTCACAAAATAGAAATAGTAGCATGTATAAATGGTGGTGATGGTTTCTCTGATATATATAGTACCAAAACATTTTTTTCGCGTCTTGTAGATACAGAATTGGCAATACAGGAGAATATTCCTGTTATCCAACTTCCTCAGACATTGGGACCATTTAAGCATGAAGAAAACTATGAGAAGGCAAAACAGATTCTTCAATATTCAAAAAAAGTATTTGTTAGAGACGATAAATTCATTCATGAACTAGAAAAAATGGATGTAAATTATGAGATGGCGAAGGATCTTTCAGCTTTTATGCAACTAGAACCATGGGATATAGATATAAAACCGGATAGCATTGGTATAAATATCAGTGGGCTTTGTTATTCAAATAGTTTTCGTACTTTATCTGGTCAGTTTGAGATGTATCCTAAACTGATAAAGCGTTTGATCTGTCATTTTCAGAAAAAAGGCAAAACTGTGTATTTAATACCACATTCATATAATTATGATTCTCCAGAAGAGAGCAATGATGATATGGTCGCTTGCAGGCAAGCATACGAGAGTTTATTGGATAAGAACAACGTGGTATTTATAGACAAAAATCTTATATCCCCTCAAATAAAGTATGTAATAAGCAAAATGTCTTTTTTCTGTGGGACACGTATGCATGCAAATTTTGCTGCGATTTATACGGGAGTACCTCTTTTTGGTTTGGCTTATAGTTATAAGTTTGCCGGAGCCTTTAATGCAAATGGGCTTGACGGTAATCAACAGACTGCGATAATAAACAACATAAAAGAAGGTGATATAGATGGAATTATTATGAAGATAGATAATTTTTATAATCTGATAGCAGACAGGCAACATAAAGACAGGTAAAATAATAGTGAGACTCATATTTTTGTATATATAGAAAAGATAATGCGTTTTTTCTAAGATTTTCCATATATACATGTTATATAAATGTGAGTGCCAAGTATCATTGTATGAATATGATCTGTTGAAAATAATAAGAAAGACACTATAAATATGGAAACTAAAGCACGAGTGATTGCAATGTATCTTCCTCAGTACCATCCTTTTAAGGAAAATGATGAGTGGTGGGGAAAGGGATTTACAGAATGGACAAATGTAGGAAAGGCAAAACCTCTATTTCGTGGACACTATCAGCCGAGGGTTCCTGCTGACTTGGGATATTATGATTTACGGATGCCGTTAATTAGAGAACAGCAGGCAGAACTTGCTCGTGAGGCAGGTATTGAAGGATTTATGTATTGGCATTATTGGTTTGGAAATGGCAAGACTTTGATGGCTAATATCTTTCAGGAAGTTTTGGAAAGCGGCAAGCCTGATTTCCCTTTTTGCTTGGGATGGGCAAATCATTCATGGTCACGAAGAACCTGGAATAGTGATGCTGCTATGCGTAAGGATGTAGATTTAATGAAACAGGAATATCCTGATGGAGACTGTGAAATACACTTCAATTCTGTCCTTCCTGCATTTCGGGATAAACGTTATATTACAGTGGATGGGAAGCCTATATTTGTCATTTATGCACCGTTAGATATTCCCAATTGTAAAGACTATCTTATTAAATGGCGTAAGATGGCAACAGATGCAGGGCTTAAAGGTATTCATTTTGTAGGGCTTGCTAGTGGATGGGAGGAAAACTATCAAAAGATCTTGAATCTTGGTTTTGATGCTATTACATTAAGTAACTTATGGAATGCACAGACTGCTTGTAATGGAGGCTATATAAAGATGATGATAAAGAGTAAATTACGGAAATATTTCCCTCGAATAGCCCCATTGGATAAATATGAATATAAGAATGTTATTACTCATTTGTTTTGTGAATGGGACAAAAAAGAAAATGGATATCCTCAGATTATTCCTAATTGGGATCGTTCACCACGAGGAGGTCGTAGAGCTGTAATCTATACAGGGAGTACACCAGAACTTTTTAAAAAACACATAAAAGAAGCATTAAAACTTATAGAGTATAAACAACAAGAGCATAAAATAATATTTTTACGTTCTTGGAATGAATGGGCAGAAGGTAACTATATGGAACCAGATTTGAAATTTGGACATGCTTATTTAGATGTTTTAAAGTCTGAGATATTGGAAAATTAAGTTTTAGGTATTTTTTGTAATGAAAGTTGTACATTTAGTTCATAGCTTAAGAGGAGGAGGCATTCAAAATTTTCTAATTAATTTGGCTTCAGAACAAGCGCGGTTAGGCAATGACGTTGTGATTGTTGTTATTGATCGGTATGATTCTGATTATTGTAGCCATTTGGAAAATGTTTTAATAGCAAATAATGTGCAAGTAATTTGTCTTGAAAGGATTGTTAAAGATAGAATATCTACAATTAAGACTTTATTGAGATGTAGACGAATTATACAAAATTTGCATCCTGCATTGGTTAATACACATGGTGAAATGTGTCATGTGTATGGAGCGTATTCTACTTTTAATTCTAAGATAAAGCATTTTATAACGATACATAATGCTCCAGAAAAATGGAATAGATTGCATCAGTTCTGTGGAAGAAATAAGCCATTAATATTTTGCTCGAAAATTGCGTATGATATGCGTTTACAAGAGAGTTCTAATATGGTAGCTATAGATAATGGAATTTCTAAAGAACTTATTTCTTGTAATGCTGTATCAGATCTTAGAAAAGAGTATAATCTTAAACCCACAGATAAGATTGTTGTATCTGTGGGTTCTTTGCGGAAACAAAAGAACTATAGTTTTTTGATGGATATAGTAAATTGTATAAATGATGAGCATATTCATTTTTTTGTTTGTGGTGGCGGCAATATGTTTGAAGGAGGTATTAATGAACATATAATTTCTAAATATAAGAATATCCATTTTTGTGGTCTTCGTTCAGATATTTCAGCAATAGAGAATGCTGCAGATTTATTTCTTAGTTGTGCTACATTTGAAGGATTGCCAATAGCTGTTCTTGAAGCTTATTTTAATGGTGTCCCTTGTGTGCTTTCACCAATTCCACAACATATAAAAATTGCAAATATACCAAAAGTCTGGATTCCGCAGAAGTTTGAAGCCCAACAATTTGTTGATTGTATTAAAGAGGCTTTGTTATGTATGGAAGACCATGAAGAAATATATAAACAACGAAAAATAAGTATTAGTCAATATGGTGTTACAAGAACTGCAAAAGAATATTTGTCTTTTTACAAAAAAATGTTGTTGGCATGATAAATATAAAAAAGAAAATAGGCTATATTAGCCTATTTATTATCGCATGTATTATTTTTATATTTCAAAATATTCCCTTAAGAACCGCTCTGTTCCGTTCTATAGCTAAAGGCAGTATTTACATGATTTCGGAAAGAGATACGTTATATGTGTTTGGATATTCAGGAGTGCAGAAATGGTTGACAACGGATCCTGATAAAATGGTGCTATTGACAGAAAATGATGAGTTCTGTCACAATACATTTATAGGTCATCTTGTAGCGAGAAGTGGTGTTGTTAATGGGGATTATCTTTATGTAGCTTGCAGGAGCTATCTTGGTGGTACTGATACTTGTGATGATAAGGATTATGTAAATGGCAAATTATTGATATTACGTAAAAGCGATCTTGGAATAGTACGAGAATATAAATCTGATATAAAGTTGATAGAAACTAAAATTAAGGATGACTTGTTGGTTGTATCAGGTCTTTACGGATTCAATATTTACAGAATAAAAAATCCGGATTGCTTATCTCTGTTATTTGATTATAGGCAAAAAGAATTTACGGAGTTTCAAGGATTAGAGATTTTTGAAAAGCAAGATTCTCTCTATATAGCTTTTGCTAAATTTACAGAGGGAATTAGTATATGGAATATCACATGTGCAGATAAACCATATGAGGCATATAAGATACCACTACAAATAGATAAAAGTAAAAAAAATAATCAATATGCCGTATTACAGTGTTTCAGAGTAAAATATAAAGAACCCTATTTGTATGCTACAGTTGCCCCAATCTTAGAATCTTTTTTGACACCAAATGATTTTAGGGGAATTTTGACACTGAATACAGATAGTTTGCCAAATTTGTTAACTACATTTTCAAGGATTCCTACAAGTGATTACTATAAAACAAGAATAGGGGATCCTGAACCTTCACATATTGATATTTATGGAGATAGTATTTATACAAATTTCGGAGAAAAAGGTGTGGCAATCTTTGATATTTCTAATCCTGGTATCCCTATTTATGAAGGAGTGAAAGATATAGGAAATAATGGAAATATGATATTACCATTGCATATTAATAATAGTGGAGTGGTTTTAACTGGTGATTATTATTGGTCGGATATTTATAATTGTAAGATAAAATAAGATTATGACAAAGAAAATTGGGTGTGTAATAGCGTATACACCAGGTCATACGAACTATGGTACATCGCTTGTTGGCTATGCATTACTGAAAAAAATACAATCATTAGGATTTTTAGTGGAAGTAATAAACTATAAAAAGCGATTGAGTATTATTCAGAAAATTGTGTTTGTAGTGAACGCTGTTCGAGCAGGTGAGATGAAAACCCTTTTGATGCGTGCTGATGCAAATAGGGTAATGAGGACTCATCCTGAATATGCGGAAAGTATAAAAAAACGTGTCCATGCTGTTGAGTCTTATAAGGCAAAGAAACTTATACCTTTGTTTCGTGATTATATTGGTTATGATGCTTTGCATGAAGGCTCGAAAAACTATGATGTTGTAGTGGTTGGAAGTGATCAGGTATGGACACCATTGTCATTGCCTAATAAGTTCTTCAATTTGTTGTTTGTAGATGATTCTGTTCGTAAAGTTGCTTATGCTAGCAGTTTTGGTGTAAGTGTGATTCCAAAATTTCAGCGAAAGGAAACAGGGTATTTTCTTGACAGATTCTATAAGATCGGAGTAAGAGAAGAGAGAGGAAAAGAGATTGTTGATGTATTAAGTAACCAAAAGGCTATAGTTGTTGCAGATCCAACAATGTTGCTTTGTGCAAAGGAATGGGAGGATGAGATTTATAAAGACACAGATAGAAAAGAATCTGAACCTTATATATTCTGTTATTTCTTAGGAACGAACTTTGAAGCAAGAAAGGCAGCAGAGCTTTTGAAAATGAAAACTGGTTATAAGATAATTACGTTGCGTCACATGGATGAATATTATGCTTCAGATGAAACTTTTGGAGATTTTGCGCCATATGATGTAGATCCTAATGGCTTTTTGCGTTTGATACATGATGCAGAGTACGTGCTGACCGATTCTTTCCATTGTTCTGCTTTCAGTATACAGTTTCATAAACAGTTCATGACTTTTTATCGTTTTGCTCAGGGCTGTAAAACAGGCCGTAATTCACGCATAGATTCATTATTTAATGTGCTTGGTATTAAGCGTGAACGTATTTTTAATGGGGATATTATGCAGATATGTAATCCTGTTGAGTGGGATGCTATTGATGATAAATTAAAAAAACTTCGTAATGAATCCATTGAATTTTTAATAACTTCTTTAGGGTAATATATAGATTCTATAGTTATGATCAGGATTCTTATGCACTGTTCTACCCTTAAAACTAAGGGTGGTATGGTCAGTGTGACCAAAAATTATCTCAATTATAAGAATTGGGGCGAGTATGATATAAAGTTCATTCCTACACATTTTGACTCGAATAAATATGTGGTGATGCTTTATTTCTGTATGCAGTTTGTCAAGATTGCTTTTACTGTGTGGTTTGGCAATTATAAAATTGCGCATCTTCATACTGCCGAAAGAGGCAGCTTCTGGCGGAAAGCCTTCTTGATGAACTTCTTCCATCAGCATGGGATTCGGGTGGTGATGCATCATCATGCGGCAGAGTTTGAGGACTTTTATTCAAAGTGCTCGGAGCTGCAGAAGGAAAAGATAAACAACACATTGGAGGCGGCAGACCTGAATATTGTTCTTAGCGAAAGACTTGTGCCGATGATAAAGGACAAGGCACCAAAGGCTAATGTGGAGGTGCTGTACAATGCGGTAAACACATATAGCAAGAACCCATATAACATGAATGGCAAATATATACTGTTTCTTGGTCGGCTGGGAGAGCGTAAAGGTTCTTACGATTTATTGAAAAGCATCAGAATGCTGGATGGAAAAATACCATCGGACATACAATTCTGTTTGTGTGGCGATGGGGAGATTGACAAAGTAAAGGAGAAAATTCAGGAGTATAATATCGGGCATCGTATTGCGCATGTGGGTTGGATAGACGGAGAACAGAAACAGCGTTTTCTTGAGAATACAATAGTCAATGTGTTGCCCTCTTATAATGAGGGACTTCCGATGACGATTCTGGAGACAATGGCATACGGCATTCCTAATGTTTCCACTAATATAGCTTCTATACCGGAAGTGATAAAGGATGGCGAGAATGGTTTCCTTATTTCTCCGGGCGATGTCAATGCACTGGCTGAAAGCATTTGCCGTCTTGTTGCAGACAAGGATATACGCAAGAATTTCAGTGACGCTTCATACGAGCTTGTCACAAGGGAGTTTTCTTTAGATAATAACATCGCCCGTCTCAAAGAATTTTACAAGACAATCCTGTGATTGTCCGTTCAAAATGATAATCCCTTTATAAGATATATGGAAACTACAAGGATATTAAATGCTGAGATACAGAATATAACATCAGCCGAACTGTTGGAGAAACTGCACAGAGGAGTGCTGATTACTCCCAATGTAGACCAGATGGTGAAGCTACAGAACGACAGGGAGTTCTATCAGCTGGTCAGAAAAGCGGAGTGGGTGGTGTGCGACAGCAAGATATTGTATCTCCTGTCATTTTTGCTGAAGCGTCCGTTAAAGGAACCGATTCCGGGAAGCTCGTTCTTCACCTCCTTCTATGAGCATCATAAGGATGATGAGAAATGCCGGATTTTTCTGCTTGGCGCAATGGATGGAGTGGCGAAAGAGGCGATGAGGCGGATAAATGAAAGAGTGGGACGGCAGATTGTGGTTGGGGCTTACTCGCCGTCGTATGGTTTCGAGAAGAGGCAAGAGGAGAATGAGGACATTTACAGGATGGTAAACGAGTCGGAAGCCAATGTGGTCCTTGTAGGTGTCGGATGTCCAAAGCAGGAAAAGTGGATTTTCGCCCATAAGGACAAGATGCCGAAAGTGGATTTGTGGATGGCTCTTGGCGCGACGATTGATTTTGAGGCCGGCAATGTAAAGCGCGCGCCAAAGGTCTTTCAGATGCTGGCGATGGAATGGTTCTATCGTTTCATGATGGAGCCGAAGCGGATGTTCCGCCGTTATTTTGTGGACGACATGAAATTCTTCTTGTATTTTGCCAAACAGTTACTTGGACTTTATAAAGATCCTTTTGAGGAAAAGGAATAGCCATATCGGGAGGCTGCATATCCATGCCAGCGTCCAGATGATTGCGTTGAGTGTCAGTATGATTATGGCTTTAAGACGGTTCATGGATGCAAAGGTAATGTAATTTTCGGAGTTGCGGCATATTCCTGCCTGATTCATTTCTCCATTGTCATATACTGTTTCTGCTTTCGCGGAAAAGGTGTATGGCAATGGAGATTTTTGTATTGTGCCATGCTTGCGGCTTTTTTGATTGCGCCAATTGGATGGAGACGTTTTGCTTATGTTTCGCGGAAATCTGTCAGGATGTGCCAATATATCGTCGAAATGTCGAATATGCTGACAATTTGATATGTTAAAGTCGGTCTCCGTAGAATCGCTTCAAAATGAACTGAACCTTGCCGAGGTTGTAAAAACGCGATTCTACAGAGGTTTCGGAACCTCGAATTCCAGGTGGACAAATAGAACAATTTGACCGACTAAAAGATTCATAAAATCAAGCGAAAATGCACCAATTCCGCCTAAAAGCCCAATAAAATCCAAAATTGCAAGGTGAAGTAATTTTATTTACAAGGCGCACCAGTTTTTTTCGCAAGGTGAACGAAATTTATTTTCAAGGTGAACGAAATTTTCAAAGCCCGTTTTTCGGACTAAAATCGGGCATTTTTCCGAGTCACTTCCTCAAAAAGAAGGCTGCCGGGTTTTCAATGCCCCGAAAAACAAAAATGGATTTTGAGTCTGAAAAACGATGATTTTAACGGCGATTTTTCATAACTCGCTGATTATCAATATATCCTATTTTGACTCGAACCATGCGTTTTACGTCTAAAACTGCATACTTTTCGCTGAAAATATATCTGGTTGATTATCAGTGGTTTACCAATAAAACGCTCAAAAAGCAAGTGTCGAGTCAAAGTCGATAGCTGCCCCAAATGTTAAAATTCGCCTTCCGTCCAAAGTGACATAATGCCAAAACATCCCTTGTCCGTATACCGTTGCCCTGCAATGGGTTGCGGCAGAATGATTAGAGTCTGCGGGGCTTCCATTATATATATCAAAGTGTGGGCAATAGACACCTCTGATGTAGGGGCATGGCGAATTTGTCAAGCGAGGGTTTGCTTCCTCCCAGCGTCCAGACTTTTATGCATATTCTTGGCTTGTTCTGATTGTCATCTCGAAAAAAGAATATAATTTTGTATTTTGAACGCGCATATGCTGACGAAGACCATTAATAAGTAATTTTCTTATCACAGATAAAGGATTTTCCATGTAGTCGCAAAGGCTTGGTCGCCTGTCAGCCTACTTGGAGGTTCTTCGCTTTTACAATGCAAGCGTTAAAGGAAATTTTAGCCTCCAATACTGTCCGTACTATCTCGCTTTTTTCTGGTGCTGGTGGTTTGGATATTGGTGCTATTTATGCGGGCGCTCAAATTATTTGGGCTAACGACATGAAGAAAGAGGCCTGCGAATCTTATGCCTTAAACATCGGCGATCATATTCACCAAGGCGACATTAATTCGTTCATTCCTCTTTTAGCTGAGTTTGACAATATTGATCTTGTCATAGGCGGTCCGCCTTGTCAAGGATTTTCTGTTGCAGGAAAGATGGACGAGGATGATGATCGCAGTAAGTTAATTTGGTCGTATGCCTCTGTGGTCGAGCTCGTACAGCCCAAAGCCTTTATCATGGAAAATGTCAAGGCTCTTGCAGTGCTTGATAAATGGGCTTCTGTGAGAAGTGAACTACTCCAGAAGTTTCAGGACTTAGGCTATTCAGTCAACTTTGTTGTTCTCAATGCCTCGGACTATGATGTTCCACAAGCTCGCGAACGCGTTTTTTTTATCGGGTTCAAGAATGGCACAATATCCTCTCCTGATTTGCAGCAGATGCTCCGTCCTTATAGCAAAAAGGCAAAAACCGTTCGTGAGGCACTTGCGATTTTGGATAAGGCCGGAGAGGGTAATAATAAGTCAACTTGCAATGCCCGAATCACATTGACGCACCAACCTGTTCTTAGAAGATCTGCATATGCTGGTATGCTTTTCAATGGGCTTGGTCGTCCGCTTAAATTAGACGGATATAGTGCAACTCTACCTGCCTCAATGGGTGGCAATAAGACTCCAATAATTGATGAAAGGGCACTCTACGATGGAGAGACTCCTTGGGTTGAGGGCTATCGTGACCGAGTGGAAGCAGACCGAACTGTTGCTAAGAGAGAGCAAGCTCCTTCGTACTTGCGGAGAATGACCGTTGATGAAGCCAGAGTTATCCAGACGTTCCCCATGGAGTATGTGTTTTGTGGCTCTCAATCCGCGCGATATGCCCAAATTGGCAATGCCGTTCCTTGCAATCTTGCCAAAGCTGTATGCACTATGGTTATAGATGTTTTGCGAGGCAAAACACCTATTCAGTATTCATCTCTCTTTTAATCTTCTATATGGCCACCATTGATTTCAAAACTGCATATATCGTTCTTGAACGTGCTCTTGCCGAGGCTGAGCCTTTTGTCGATGAAATTGCACAAACAATAAACCGTGTTTTAACTGGTACGCACAAGACGTATCGTTATATTTTGGTGAACGCGCTCTTGGCTAAGGCGACAAATGAGAAAGTCAATGCTCTCAGCCTGCAAAAAGGTGACGGGAAAGGCGGCAAGTTTGATGCCCGCTCTCTTTGCCATAAGGTGATAGTGCCTTTTGAAAAATTGGAGCTGCCAGGATGCTTGGGCGATTCTAATGAACCTTTCCTTAATAAACCTGCCCGTTTCGTTTCCTTGTCTACAACTAACGCAGTCCGTGCAGGAAAAGATCGGGAAACCCTCGAAAACCTTATATCCATACTCTCACAGATAAGCACAAGTGAACAGGCTTTCGCTTATCTGAAATCGGCCATGGTCGTGCTCAAAGCCAATCACGAAGAATACCTCAAAAAGTTTTCGGTTGGCGATATTCTTGTAGATGTCAGTGAGTTCTCTCAGCTTGTTCTTGACTACATCTACAAGATAACAGACCATACTTTGGAAGGGGAAGTCTGCCCTCTTGTCGTTTCCGTCCTTGAACAGTTCTATTTAGGGTCTGATTATTGTGTAGTACCGCACAAAGTAAATGAAAGTGGTTCATCGTCAAAGGAAGTGGGAGACATTGATATATTTGATTCTGAGGGTACATTAGTGAATGCCATAGAGGTTAAAGATAAAACGTTCTCCGAACAGGATGTCGTCCACGCTGTAACCAAGTTCCGTATGGCACACCTTAATTCAAGCATGTTCATTTACGGCAAGAAAGTTTCCTTTGACGAGGATGCTGTTTACTCAACGCTCAAAAAAATTGGTAGAGAAGGACATTATTGCTGTCTTATATCAATACTGAATTATGCCAAGATGCGTATCTCTGATTTGAAAACTATTACAGTTAGAGAGTTCGTGGATGGCCTGTTGAAATTCTCTAAGGCGATTAATACTAAGGATGACACTATCAACACTATCAAAGAAATTGCCAATCTTATTTTTTAATGGGCATTGCGGCTATGCTTTCGTAAATCGAGTCTGAGGATTTGGTCAAGAGGCTTCAATCGCATAGCATAATACTTCTCTAAATCTCAAATAATTATGTCTAAATTTTTTTTACGGCTATTTGTTTGGCTGTATGCGTCTTGTAGATTGCATGTAATGATGACGATTCTAACAATCCGGATATTCCAAACCAAGATAATCTGAGTGATTCTGTCCCGGTAAATCAACTTGCGAAACTTGAATAAATTATTGCTTTGCATAGAACTGCTTTTTTGAGAAGTTCAAAACACATTCTCCAACAGGGGTGACTAAAGAATTAATATCGTGAATAAATCTTATATGCTCCAAACGAAGCAGGATGTTGATACATTCCTGAACAATCTTCTGCAACGCAATCAAAAATGCGTAAACCAAAAATATGAGCAGATTCTTAGATTGCTGCCAGAGATGAGTCGTGTGCGATTGTATTTCATTCGAAAAGTGAAAGAGCATAATGAGGCTATAACTAAAATCTGTCAAGCAAAAGAATTTGCACGACAGGAAGCCGCACGTCTTAAAACTGAGAAAAAACGGCAAGAAGCTGATGAACGTAAGAGGCTAAAGACAGAAAAGAAGGTACAATTTTCTGAGAAACATCAAGCAAACATAGAGCGCAACAAAAGGGTAAAAGAAATTCACGATAGAATCAAACAATTGGAGCGTGAATTGAAAATACTACTCAATCAAAGAAGCCAATTCATAGAAGAACTCGATAATGGGAAATTTGATGGATTTAGTTATATTGGGCTTCTGATTCAGATTCATAATATTACCAAAGAAATCCGAGATATTAAATCCGATGCTCAAAAGGAATTAAACTCTGGATTTGATATTTTCAGTGCTCAGATACGGGTGGATTATTCTGAGGAAAATCTTAAATCATCCTTTCATCATTATTATTATCAGCGTTTTGGAGAAGATTTTTTACGGAAGAAAATACTGGACGAGTGCAATGAGAACTTAAAAAACAATGTGTTGGGATTGATTGCGCAAATTCCGGATTATATAGTTCAATGGGAGGATGACTTATCTGAACGATTAGAAGAGATTGGCGAGGAATCCAGATTCGATGATTTTAAATCATACTTTATCAATTGGCATAGCGAGGTACTGCGGTATATTGAAGACAACTCAACATTGTTAAGTGAAGACAAGTTGCTTAAAGATATCGCGCTCATCGTTTTCAGTAATATGATTTATGACGATGAAGATGAGAATGTAGATTACTTCATTGCTATTTCTAAACTTGTTTCTGATAAACTTGGAAGAAATGTTCGTCTAAGCCTTTATCAGGAACCTAGGGAACTCAATCATGCTAACTCATACAAATTCACGACACCTCTGTCAGAAATAGTTGAACAGGAAAGAAAACAAAAAAAAGAAAAGCGATTATATCCCAGCGATGATGGTGTGATTTCTATTTTATGGTCTGCGGTTCAATTCTTTAATGGCTATGCCTTAATATGGCATCCCTCTCATGTTGGAAGTGCCAAACACAAACCATATAAAATTGAAGACCATCGGATAAAGTCGTCATTCAATAACATATCTCCTTTATTTATAAATCGGCTTCAGCCTATCATTGCAAGGAGCAAGAAGGGAAATATTCAGGAGATTGTCAAGATGCCGGACTTTGCAGAATGTATCGGATTGTTGTGCCAACCATCTTTGGCTCCCGATTTCGATAGAATGATTGGATGCATGTCTGCGACCATACCAGGAATAACCAAAGAACAGCTGTCAAAAATAGTTTGGACAAAAGAACAAAAGTATCTTGATTTTCTTTGTGAAAAGCATCTGCCCAATCGTCGAGCATATTATATGCTTGAGGTAAAGATAAATTCAAATCAGATGTCAGCCGATGAAGAAGGCTTTTTGTTTGTTTTAAAGGAAGCCAAAGACTTTGTGTATCTCTTATATGAGAACTCTTTGCCTGCGAGAGCTTCTATTCTATTTGTTGCTCGAAAGGATGATTATAACGAAAGTGTAAGATTCATTCATGAGTATTTCTCCTCTCAGATAATCAATAAGAGAGAGCTTCTTTCCAAACATAAGGTAGATGCCTATCGACACGGAATAATCAGATACACGCATATTAATCATACGACTTTTGGAGAGTGGAGGAGAAATCTCCTTGTCCAATTGTAAAATCAAAATTTGATCTGATGATAGATGAGTCATTGAATAACAATGAAACTGTTCTTGAATTTGTAAAAAAAGACCTGTTACTCTCTGACTTGGGATGTGGAGCTGTGTGCCATGTTTCCTCCTGACATCTACAGTTGGAAGAGTCAATTGAGAAGATTCACAGATTTGTTCTTTAATATTTGGCTGTTAATAATAAAATGCTTATTTTTGCAGCATCGTGGATAGGAGGGGGCTGACAGTTCCCTCCTTGTTTTTATATGAAACGGTGAATATATAGTGCTCTTATATAGTAAGTATGATTGATAAGAACAAATTACAGGCTGTTGTTAGTGAATGGCTTGAAGGCAAAGAATATTTTCTTGTCGGAATTTCTGTCGATGAACAAAACAAGGTTGTGGTGGAGATAGACCACAAGGATGGTGTGTGGATAGAGGACTGCTGCGAGTTGAGCAGGTTCATCGAGGCCAATTTCGACAGGGAGGTTGAGGATTATGAGCTTGAGGTCGGCTCAGCCGGAATAGGGCAGCCGTTTAAAGTCTTGCAGCAATATGTCAACAATATTGGCAATGACGTGGAGTTGCTGACCTCGGAGGGCAAGAAAATGTCCGGTGTGCTGGCGCGGGCTGATGAGGACGGTTTCGTTGTGAGTGTCGTCAGCAAAAAGAAAGTGGAAGGCAAGAAGCGCCCGCAGATGGTGGAAGAGGAACTGGCTTTTGGCTATGCGGATGTGAAATGGGTTAAGGTAGTGATTGACTTCAAGTGATCTTCTTTGTTTTCGGCCTGCCTCTGTATGGGTGGGCTTGTGCTTTTATATGAAAAAACGGATTGTGGCATAAAGGTATTGGCTTTATGCTTATGTTGCGGTTTGCCGCAATCAGTCAGAGGCCGTGCGGTATGGACGGTTTGCTTTTGAAAGGAAATAAAAAGAACAAAATAAAAATGGCTAAGAAAAAATTAGAACAGGTCAACCTGATAGATACTTTTCAGGACTTCAAGGAGACTAAGAATATTGACAGGACTACGCTTGTAAGTGTGCTTGAGGATTCGTTCCGCAGCGTGCTTCAAAAGACTTTCGGCTCGGATGAAAATTTTGATGTCATTGTAAACCCTGATAAAGGAGACTTCGAGATTTATCGTAACCGCAAGGTTGTGGAAGACGGCGAGGTGCGCAATGAGAATATGGAAATCAGTCTTACCGATGCGAAGAAGATTGACGAGGATTACGAGGTGGGCGAGGATGTCAGCGAGAAAGTTGACTTTATGGACTTCGGCCGCCGTGCCATCTTGAACTTGCGCCAGACAATGGCTTCCAAGATTCTTGAGCTGGAGCATGACAACCTTTATAATAAATATGTGGACAAGGTCGGCTCGATTATCACAGCCGAGGTCTATCAGATTTGGAAGCGCGAGATGCTGTTGCTTGATGACGAAGGCAATGAGCTTCTCATGCCTAAGGTGGAGCAGATTCCGAGTGACTTCTACCGCAAGGGCGAGGCGGCTAAGGCTGTCGTCTTGCGTGTCGACAACTTGAACAACAATCCGAAGATTATCCTTAGCCGCACGGCTCCGGAGTTTCTTCAGCGTCTGTTGGAACAGGAAGTTCCTGAAATCAACGATGGGCTTATCACCATACGTAAGATTGCGCGCATTCCGGGCGAGAGAGCGAAGATTGCTGTAGAGAGCTATAATGAGCGCATCGACCCTGTTGGTGCCTGTGTGGGTGTGAAGGGCAGCCGTATACACGGCATTGTGCGTGAGCTTAGAAACGAGAACATTGATGTCATCAATTATACCAACAATATCAAGCTGTTTATTCAGCGCGCTCTCAGTCCAGCGAGAGTGTCGTCGATTGTGCTTAACGAGGAGCTGAGAAAGGCGGAGGTGTATTTGCAGCCCGACCAGGTGTCGTTGGCAATCGGTAAGAACGGACACAACATCAAACTTGCAAGTATGCTTACAGAATATACTATAGACGTGTTCCGTGAGCTGAACGGCGAGGAGGACAATGTGGAGGACATTTACCTCGATGAGTTCAAGGATGAGATTGACGAGTGGATTATCGACTCTATCAAGTCGATTGGGCTTGAGACAGCGAAGAGTGTGCTTGACGCTCCGCGTGATATGCTGATTGAGAAGGCGGATCTTGAAGAAGATACGGTCGATGAGGTCTTGCGCATATTAAAGGCTGAATTTGAGGAATAGAAATACCGCGTTTTTGCGACAAACGTTTAGCGTGCTTTCAATCGGGTCTGTCTGGCGCTATCCGTTTCTCGTATGGGCGCAGAGAGAGCGTGAATTGTTTTCTTGTTGTATTGGGAGAACTTGTTGCGCAAAAAGATATAAGAACGCTAAACGAATTTTATAGACGAATAGATAATGGCAGTAAGACTGAACAAAGCACTAAAGGAACTTAATGTAGGAATCAACACCGTGGCTGACTTCCTGCAAAAGAAGGGTATGGCACTTGAGGATGCCACACCTAACGCAAAAATCACGGATGAACAGTATAATCTGCTAATGGAGGCTTTCAGTGCCGACAAGGATATTCATATCGGGACAAAAGACGATATTAAGAAACGGAAGGAGAAGGAGCGTCAGGACCGTAATGAGCGTCGGGAAAAGGAACGCCGGGAACTGGAGGCCAAAAAGAAACAACAGGAGGTGTTCCGTGTTGACAGCGGACGCAAGCAGCAGTTTAAGGTGCTTGGAAATATCAATGATGTTCAGTCTAAACCGGTTGCAGCTGATTCTGTGCAGGAACAGGCCCATGTTGAGGCTGATGTGAAGCAAGAGCCGGTGGCAGTTCCTGTGACAGAAGACAAGGTGGTGGCGTCTGCTCCTGTTGCTGAGAAGAAAAAGGAGGAGGCATCTTCTCTTGCGCCTCAGCAAACAGAGCCTGTAGCTCCTGTTGAGACGGCTGAGAGCAAGGATGAGAACAGCAAGTTGGAGAAAGGGGCGGATGGTGTGTATCGTCTTGCCACTCCGAGTGCGGCTGTGACATTCAAGACGGTCGGATTCATAGACCTCAAAAATCTGAACTCCAGGACTCGTCCGGAAAAGAAGAGCAAGGCTGAGAAAAAAAAGGAACGCGAGGAGAAGGAAAAGTTGCGTCAGGACGCAAAGGCTAAGTATAAGGACTCCGTCATGAAGGAAATTGGCGGAAAGAAAGAAGGTGGTGCGCAAGGCGGTGACTTGGACAACGGCGCAAAGAAAAAGAAGCGCAACCGTATCAACAAGGAACGTGTGGATGTCAATGCGGCTGTAAGCCAGCAGAGTGCGGGCAAGCCACAGGCTCAGGGGCAGAAAGGCTTCAAGAATCAGCCGCAGCAGTCTAAGGGTGGTATGCCGAAAGGACAGAACATGCCTTCTAAGGGCGGAATGCAGGCAGGCGGCGGACACGGCAAGAAGCAGAAAAACAAGCCGCAGCCAGTGGTGCGTAAGCCTGAACTGACAGATGAGGAAGTGGCAAAGCAGGTAAAGGAAACATTGGCTCGTCTTACATCGAAGCAGGTTAAGAAGGGTGTGAAATACCGCAAGGACAAGCGTGATGCCATTCACAACCGTATGCACGAGATGGAAGAGGAGGAAAATGCAGAAAGCAGAGTGTTGAAGATTACCGAGTTTGTCACTGCCAATGAGTTGGCTACCATGATGAACGTGCCTGTGACAAAGGTTATTGGTACATGTATGTCAATCGGTATGATGGTGTCTATCAACCAGCGTCTTGATGCTGAGACAATTAATATTGTGGCGGAAGAGTTCGGATTCTCTACCGATTATGTAAGTGAGGAGGTTTCTCATGCAATAGAAGAGGAGGTGGACTCAGAAGAAGATCTTGAGCCGCGCGCTCCGATTATTACTGTCATGGGACATGTTGACCACGGTAAGACATCCCTTCTTGACTATATCCGCAAGACCAATGTCATTGCCGGCGAGGCGGGAGGTATCACACAGCATATCGGTGCCTACAATGTGAAGATGGCAAGCGGAAAGCACATCACATTCCTCGACACTCCGGGTCATGAGGCATTTACCGCTATGCGTGCCCGTGGCGCGAAAGTGACAGATATTGCGATTATCATTGTGGCTGCCGATGATGACATAATGCCGCAGACAAAAGAGGCTATCAGCCATGCTGTGGCAGCCAATGTGCCGATGGTGTTTGCAATAAACAAAATAGACAAGCCGGGTGCAAACCCTGAGAAAATAAAGGAGCAGCTTGCAGCCATGAACTACCTTGTGGAGGACTGGGGCGGCAAGTACCAGAGTCAGGACATATCCGCCAAGCACGGCTTGAACGTGGACGAGTTGATGGAGAAAGTGCTTCTGGAGGCAGAGTTGCTTGATTTGAAAGCCAATCCGAATCGCAAGGCTACCGGTTCTGTGATAGAGTCCTCTCTTGACAAAGGACGCGGATATGTGGCTACGGTGCTTGTGCAGAACGGTACATTGCATCAGGGCGATGTAGTCCTTGCAGGAACCCATTGGGGCAAAATCCGTGCAATGTTCAATGAGCGCGGACAGCGCATACAACAAGCATTGCCAGCGGAACCAGCTTTGATTCTCGGACTTAACGGCGCGCCTACTGCCGGCGATACGTTCCATGTGATGGAGTCGGAACAGGAGGCACGTGAGGTGGCAAACAAACGCGAGCAGTTGAAGCGTGAGCAAGGACTGAGAACCCAGACACGTATGACGCTTGATGAGCTTGGCCGTCGTATCGCGCTTGGTGGTGTTCAGGAACTCAACCTCATTGTGAAGGGTGACGTGGACGGCTCTATCGAGGCATTGGGCGATTCTCTCATCAAACTGTCTACAGAGAAGATTCAGGTGAATGTCATCTACAAGGCTGTCGGACAGATTTCAGAGAGCGATGTATCGCTTGCCAAGGCTTCCGATGCTATTATCATCGGTTTCCAGGTTCGTCCTTCGGCAGCTGCGCGTAAGCTGGCAGAGCAGGAAGGTGTGGATATACGTCTGTACTCTATCATTTATGACACTATCGAAGAGGTGAAGAGTGCGATGGAAGGTATGCTCGCTCCTGAAATCAAGGAGGAGAACACTGCTACGGCTGAGGTGCGTCAGGTCTACAAGATTACTAAAGTCGGAACTGTTGCCGGAGCATTTGTCACAGACGGAAAGCTGCATCGCTCAGACAAGATACGTGTCATCCGTGACGGTATTGTGGTGCATACCGGAGAAATCAATGCGTTGAAACGTTTCAAAGATGATGTGAAGGAAGTGTCTAACAATTTCGACTGCGGTATTTCTCTTGTCAACTACAATGATATTCGTGAAGGCGATATTCTTGAAGCGTTCATGGAAATTGAAATCAAGCAGAAATTGTAGTATTGAATATATTTAGTTTAGGATGGTGAGGTTATAAGATTTGAGCCGTAGAGGAACGGGTATGTTTCTATTCTTCTATAGTGCTGAAATCTTACAACCTCAAAATCTTATACAATATCAGGATGGAGATTTTGATAGTCATAGTGCTTCTTGTAGGGGCTGGTATAGGCTTTTATCAAGGAGCATTCAAACAGATAGCGAACTTTGTCGGTGTGGTTGCTGGCATAGTGCTTGCCTGCGTGCTTTATGATAACTTCGGCGACTACTTGTCTGTAAAGACCGGAGCGTCTGAGGGCATCGGGCATACGGTGGCATTTTTGTTGATAGCGGTGCTCACGCCTATTGTGTTTGGTTGGGTGGCCACCTTATTTACAAAGTTGTTCAATGGACTGCATCTTGGATGCTTGAACCGTCTTGCCGGTGCCGTTGTCGGTGTCGTCTGCTACGGTCTGCTGATGAGCTTTGCTTTCAATGTTATGGACTTTGTGACAAGTTCTGCCGGTATGAAACCTGAAAAGCTTGACGGGCGTCCTGCACTTTTCTATAAGGTAAAGCATGCCGCACAGATTTTTGTTCCTGATTTTATTATTGTCACCGATGCGGTGGAGGAACAGAATGGCTGCATACCGAAGCATGGCATAAAAGGGTGTCTGCCATCGGTGTTAGGCGGAGAAAAGGAATGAGAATATGCTGTATTTGTACTATAAATGTGTGGTGAGTGCGGCATTGTTCCTTTCAGGTCAGTTTGACTATATTGAAGAAAATAGAGATACATTTCATTTTTATAATTAGAAAATTATGTCCGAATCAAACGAGTTTGTAAGGAAAGTGGCGGAAGAAAAATATAAGTTTGGTTTCACCACGGATATACATACGGAAATTATAGATAAAGGCTTGAATGAGGATGTAATACGTACTATATCCTTGAAAAAAGGCGAGCCGGAGTGGCTTTTGGACTTCCGTCTTGAGGCATACCGATATTGGCTCACCCTGAAACAGCCTGAATGGGGACATCTGAAGATGCCTGATATTGACTATCAGGCTATTTCTTATTATGCAGATCCCACAAAAAAGAAGAACGATTCCGGAAGTAAGGAAATAGATCCGGAATTGATGAAGACATTCGATAAACTCGGAATCCCTCTTGAAGAGCGGCTTGCGCTTAGTGGCACAGCTGTGGATGCTGTGATGGATTCGGTATCGGTGAAGACCACATTCAAAGAACGTCTGGCGGAGAAAAACATTATATTCTGCTCCATAAGTGAGGCTGTAAGGGAATATCCTGAGCTGGTGCGTGCTTATCTTGGAAGCGTGGTGCCATATCGTGACAACTATTTTGCGGCACTTAATTCTGCCGTGTTCAGCGACGGCTCTTTCGTTTATATTCCTAAGAACACACGCTGTCCGATGGAGCTTTCCACTTATTTCCGTATCAATGCAAGGAATACGGGGCAGTTTGAACGCACTCTGATAGTGTGCGATGAAGGCTCATACGTGTCTTATTTGGAGGGTTGTACGGCACCGATGCGCGATGAGAACCAACTTCATGCGGCCATTGTGGAAATAGTGGTAATGGACAATGCGGAGGTGAAATACAGCACGGTGCAGAACTGGTATCCCGGCGATGCGGAAGGCAAGGGCGGAGTGTTGAATCTTGTCACCAAACGCGGACATTTGCGTGGTGTCAACAGCAAACTCTCATGGACACAAGTGGAGACAGGCTCTGCCATTACATGGAAATATCCGAGTTGCGTGTTGACTGGTGATAACTCACAAGCGGAGTTCTATTCCGTTGCGGTAACTAATAATTACCAGCAGGCGGATACGGGGACGAAGATGATACATATAGGCAAGAATACCCGTTCTACCATTATCTCGAAAGGTATATCTGCCGGACGGAGTCAGAACTCATACCGCGGATTGGTCAAGGTGTCGGCGAATGCGGACGGAGCGCGCAATTATTCTTCGTGCGACTCGTTGCTGTTGGGCAGTCTTTGTGGGGCACATACTTTCCCATATATGGATGTGCATAACAATACTGCGACAATCGAGCACGAGGCAACCACCTCCAAAATCAGTGAGGAGCAGCTATTCTATTGCAATCAGCGTGGCATTTCCACCGAAGAGGCTGTCGGTCTTATTGTGAACGGCTATGCGAAGGATGTGATAAACAAGCTTCCTATGGAGTTTGCTGTGGAAGCGCAGAAGTTATTGTCTGTTTCCCTTGAAGGGACAGTAGGATAAAAGTCTTTTATTTTTTTTCAGATTGTTTTGTTTCCGGTTTTCTGCCTGCTGAACTCTGCTGTAGGAAATGTGCATAGGATTCTTTTGATGTGGTGGTGTCGGAAATTCCGGTCTGGGAAATCAAAAAATAGGAAATAAATATGTTAGAAGTTAGGAATTTGCATGCTTGCATTAATGGCAAAGAGATATTGAAAGGAGTAAATCTTACCATAAGGGATGGTGAGATTCATGCACTCATGGGCACAAATGGAGCGGGAAAGAGTACTTTGAGCAATGTGATTGTGGGGCATCCGGCTTATGAGGTGACAGAGGGCAGTATCACTTTTAACGGCAAGAATCTTTTAGAGATGAAACCGGAAGAACGTGCCCATGCCGGAATATTTCTTTCTTTTCAGCAGCCTGTGGAGATACCGGGTGTGTCAATGGTCAATTTCATGCGCGCAGCCGTAAATGCCCGTCAGAAAGCTGTGGGAGAGGAGCCTATGAAGTCTACCGATTTTCTGAAGCTGATGCGTGAGAAGAGAAAGTTTGTGGATATTGACAACAAACTAATCAACCGTTCCGTAAACGAAGGCTTCAGTGGTGGAGAGAAGAAGCGCAATGAGATATTCCAGATGGCGATGCTTGAGCCTAAGTTCTGCATTTTGGACGAGACCGACTCCGGTCTGGATGTCGATGCCCTTCGTATTGTCGCAGAAGGTTTTAATAAACTGAGAAAAGAAGATACAAGTGCGATGGTGATAACCCATTACCAGCGTTTGCTTGATTATATACGTCCTGACATTGTGCATGTACTTCTCGATGGACGAATTGTAAAGACTGGCGGAGCCGAACTTGCACTGGAGATAGAAAACCGTGGCTTTGACTGGATTAAAGACGAGGTTGCAAAATGAGTAGCGCAAAACAATATATAGACCTTTACCATGAGTGTCGTGAGGTCATCATGCAGCATAGTAGCACACTGATGAATGCTGTCCGTGATGAGGCCTTCGGCTGTTTTGAACGCATGGGCTTTCCCACACAGAAAGTGGAGCGTTATAAATACACGGATGTGGAGAAAGCGTTTGCTCCCAATTATGGGCTGAATCTTACACGGATAAACATTCCTGTCAATCCGCAAGATGTGTTCAAGTGTGATGTGCCTAATCTTTCCACCCAGCTTTTCTTTATCGAAAATGACACTTTCTATAAAGAGGAACAGGGCAGTTTCCGGTCTGAAGACGGAGCGATTATTGCATCGCTGAAAGATGCCTCCGAACAGTATCCTGAACTTGTAGGCAAGTATTATGCGAAACTTGCCGATATGAAATCGGATGCCATTACTGCTTTGAACACCGCTTTGGCACAAGACGGACTGTTCGTGTATGTTCCGCGTAATGTACAACTGAAACGTCCGGTTCAGATTGTCAATATTCTCCGTTCCGGTGTCGATATGATGGTTAACAGACGTGTGCTTATTGTGCTTGAAGAGGGTGCGGACGCCACATTCCTTTTCTGCGACCATGCGATGGACAATGTGCGCTTTCTCACCACCCAAGTGGTAGAGATTTTTGCCGCTGACAATTCCCATGCCGATATTTATGAGCTTGAGGAAACACACACCAAATGCAACAGATTCAGTAACTTGTATATCAAAACAGGCAACTACTGTACTGTGAGTCATAATAACATTACTCTTTTCAACGGATTGACAAGGAATACGACAGATGTGGTGCTTGACGGAGAATACAGTGAGCTGACTCTCAACGGATGTGTGGTGGCGGACAAGAGGCAGCATGTGGACAATAACACGCTGATAGACCATCGCAAGCCGAATTGTACGAGCAATGAACTGTACAAATACGTGGTTGATGAGGCTGCGGTGGGTGCTTTTGCCGGTCGGATTCTTGTGCGCAAGAACGCACAGCATACCGTATCGCAGGAAACCAATGCCAATCTTTGCGCCACAAAAGAAGCCCGTGTCTACACACAGCCGATGCTGGAGATATATGCCGATGATGTGAAGTGTGCTCATGGCTCTACGGTAGGAATGCTCGATGAAGCGGCTTTGTTCTATATGCAGCAGCGAGGCATCTCTGCCGATGAGGCGCGGATGCTGCTCAAATTCGCCTTTGTTGGGCAAGTTATTGAGCAAGTGAGACTGGAACCGTTGCGCGACAGGCTGCACCGTCTGGTGGAGAAGCGTTTTCGTGGCGAATTGAACAAATGTGTCGGATGTGCTATTTGCAAGTGACACATGTCTCTTTTTTATTGTGTGTCGGCAGACACATTTCCGACATAATGCCCAATATATCCATATATAATTAATTCACTAAATAAAGAGCCTATGTACGACATTGATAAAGTCAGAGCGGATTTCCCGATACTCAGCCGCACCGTCTACAATCGTCCGTTGGTGTATCTTGATAATGGAGCTACGACACAGAAACCCCGTTGCGTTGTCGAGGCTATGACAGATGAGTATTACAGTGTCAATGCCAATGTACACCGTGGGGTGCATTTTTTGTCTCAGAAAGCCACTGAATTGCATGAGGCTTCGCGCGAGGCTGTGCGCTCCTTCATTAATGCCCGTAGTGTAAGCGAAATCATCTTTACGCGTGGCACAACTGAAAGCATCAATCTGCTGGCAAGTTGCTTTGGCGAGGCTTTTATGAAAGAAGGCGACGAAGTGATTGTCTCTACAATGGAGCATCACAGCAATATCGTGCCGTGGCAACTGTTGGCTGAGCGGAAGGGTATAAAGTTGCGCGTCATTCCGATGACCGACAGCGGTGAGCTTCTGCTGGACGAATACGAGAAACTGTTCAATGAGAGGACGCGCATTGTGTCCGTGGCTCATGTCTCCAATGTGCTGGGTACGGTGAATCCGGTAAAGGACATGGTGCGTACAGCCCATGCGCATGGAGTTCCCGTACTTGTCGATGGCGCACAGTCTGCTCCTCATTTCACTGTCGACATGCAGCTGCTCGACTGCGATTTCTTCGCATTCAGCGCGCATAAGATATACGGACCGACAGGTGTCGGTGTGCTTTACGGTAAAGAGGAATGGCTCGACAAACTGCCTCCTTATCAGGGTGGAGGCGAGATGATAAAGACTGTGTCGTTTGAGAGGACCACATTCAATGATCTTCCCTATAAGTTTGAGGCTGGCACTCCGGATTATGTGGGCACTCACGCGCTGGCTGTGGCACTCGATTATGTCACACAGATAGGAATGGACAATATTTATGCCCATGAGCGTGAGCTTACTTCTTATGCCATGCAGCAGATGCGGCAGATAGAAGGAATGCGCATCTTGGGAACGGCTGCGGACAAAGACGCGGTCATCTCATTCCTTGTCGGCAATATTCATCATCTTGACATGGGCACACTTCTCGACCGTCTCGGCATAGCTGTCCGCACCGGACACCATTGTGCCGAACCGCTTATGCACCGTCTTGGTGTTGAAGGCACGGTAAGAGCCTCTTTTGCCTTGTATAACACAAAAGAAGAGATTGATACGCTTGTGGCGGGCATCAAGAGAGTGGCTGCCATGTTCTGACTTTTTATGTAGAAAAAGAATTGTCCAATATCTAATCAATATTACAGAAAAATGAAACCAAGTATCCCTAAAGGAACGCGAGACTTTTCTCCGGTGGAGATGGCAAAGCGTAATTATATATTCAACACGATAAAGGAAGTATATTCACTCTATGGATTCCGTCAGATAGAGACTCCGGCAATGGAGAATCTTTCCACGCTGATGGGAAAATATGGTGAGGAGGGCGACAAGCTCTTGTTCAAGATACAGAACTCGGGCGACTATTTCCGTGGCATAACCGATGAGGAACTATTGAGTCGCAATGCTGCCCACCTTGCAAGCAAATTCTGCGAGAAAGGTCTCCGTTATGACCTTACCGTTCCGTTTGCGCGCTATGTCGTGATGCACAGAGACGAGCTTGCCATGCCTTTCAAACGCTATCAGATACAGCCGGTATGGAGAGCCGACCGCCCGCAGAAAGGACGCTATCGTGAGTTCTATCAGTGTGACGCCGACATTGTAGGAAGCGATTCGCTTCTGAACGAGGTGGAGCTTATGCAGATTGTGGACACTGTGTTCACCCGCTTCGGAGTCAATGTGTGCATTAAAATCAACAACCGCAAGATTCTCACAGGCATTGCCGAGATGATAGGGCAGGCAGACAAAATTGTTGACATCACAGTGGCAATGGACAAACTCGACAAGATTGGGCTTGACAATGTGAATGCCGAGCTTGCTGCCGACGGTATTCCTGCCGACGCCATTGAGAAGTTGCAGCCTATCATCGCGCTTTCCGGCTCCAATGCCGAGAAACTTCATACTATGAAGGAAGTGCTGAAGGATACGGAAACCGGATTGAAAGGTGTGGAGGAGTGTGAGTTCATACTTCGCAAACTGGAGTCATTGGGATTGAACAATAAGGTAGAGCTTGATTTGACCCTTGCCCGTGGTCTGAACTATTATACAGGTGCCATTTTTGAAGTGAAGGCATTGGATGTGGAAATCGGAAGCATCACAGGTGGCGGACGTTATGACAATCTGACCGGCATATTCGGCATGTCAGGACTCTCCGGAGTAGGTATCTCTTTCGGTGCCGACCGCATATTTGATGTGCTGAACCAGTTGAATCTTTATCCTGAAGAGGCTGTCGATTCAACCAAACTCCTGTTCGTGAATTTCGGTGAGGCGGAAGCCGACTTCTGCCTGCCTGTACTCGCTACCGTACGCCGTGCGGGAATATGTGCCGAGATATATCCAGATTCTGCAAAGATGAAGAAGCAGATGAGCTATGCCAATGCGAACAACATTCCGTTTGTGGCGATTGTGGGAGAGAACGAGATGGCAGAGAATAAAATCAATCTCAAGAATATGCTTACCGGAGAGCAGCGGCTTGTTTCCGCAGAGGAACTGGTGGATTTGCTGAAGTAATTTCGTTTTTTTGATATATGAGTCAGGAGCTGGATTTCATACGAAATCCAGCTCCTGATTTTTTTGTTGTAGCCAACTTACTCTCATGAGAAATATCAAGCATTTTGTCTGCCTTTTTATTGATAATTGTCAAATAAAAACCGGTTTTACTGTGCTTTTGTATGGGATATAGTGTGTATTGCTTGAAATTTGTATAATTTTGCGGCGTTTTTAGGACGCTCCATATTTAGTGTGGGCAGATAGTGAGAAAAGAAACACTGCATATACCGAACATTTTTCAGGTATGAAGTGTTCTTGTAGTAAAGCATAAATCTTCGTGGGGTATGAAAGAGGATTGGTAGAACAGGTTTTTAGGTAACATATAATTAATTAAAGGTAAAAAGATTGTATTATGAGGAAATTAATGATGTTTGTGGGAACACTGCTGGCAGTGACCACAGTAAATGCACAGGAAGTTGTAACAGTACCATTCACCACGGCACAGATAAATGTACCGGCGCGTGTGCGTTTTGTCTATGGCACGGACTACTCTTTTAGTGTGGAATCGGGAGACATGGAGCTTGCCTCGCAGCTGCAATGCGGAGTGAGAGAGGGAGTGCTCAACTTCAAATTGGGAAAGTCGTTGAAACCGGGCAGTGTTGTGTTCGATGAAAAGAGCAACACATATCTTTATGGAGTAGAGGTGTCTGAACTTCCTTTGGCAGACAATCATGGAGAGGATAATATGCTCGTAATTACTGTGACGGCTCCGGGTATGCCCGAGTTTAAGACGTCCAAAGACTATAAGGCATTTCCTGTGAAGAATGATGAGAACGTACAGGAAAAGGCTCTTGCATTCAATGATATGGGTGAGTAACCGGATATTCTCAGTTTGACTGAGTTCTCCGATTGCTTCTATCCCGCAAATGTCTTTTGCGGATTATTGTAGATTGAGAACTCCTGCTTCTTGCAGGCTTGCATTTGACGGATATTTTGCAGGTTGTTTGACAGGATTTAGTGCAGATCTTGCCAAAATGTCGATAAAGCACATGAATTTCTGTCTATTTGAAATGTTAAAATCGACCGCCGTAGAATCGCCTCAAAATGAACCGAACCTTGCCTCGGTTGCATTTGAGCGATTCTACGGCGGCTTTTGTGTCCTGAAAATTGAGTGGACAAAAAGAATAATTTACCCGACTAAAAGATATACAGATTCAACCTCAAACATGTCTTTTCTTCCCAAAAGTGCCCTAAAATCCAAAATTACAAGGTGCTGAAAATTTATTTCCAAGGCACACTGATTTTTTCGTAAGGTGAAGTAAAATTATTTTCAAGGCGCACAAAATTTTCAAAGCCCGTTTTTCGGCCCAAAATCGGGC
>JAMPEL010000002.1 GCA_023665185.1 Roseburia sp. | reverse complement strand
GCCTTGGAAATAAATTTTCAGCACCTTGTAATTTTGGGTTTTGGGGCACTTTTGGAGAGAAAAGGTGTGTTTTGGGTTGAAAATTTATATCTTTTAGTCGGTTGAATTGTTCTGTTTGTCCACTTGAATTTTAATGGTTAGAAGTCGCCGTAGAATCGCGTTTTTGCAACCGAGGTTAAGTCCGGTTCATTTTGAGGCGATTCTACGGAAGTGGGTTTTAACATATCAAATTGTCAGAAATTTTGATATTCTACTAACATTTTCAGTAAAAGAATCTATAAAAAGCATTACAAGACCCTGTCGAGAGCCGCAAAAAAAGCAGCAAAGAGCATATATACAAAAAGTAAGCAGCCTGTCAAATCCATCAGCGAAATACAGCCTATATCAAAACTCTATTTTGCAATAAACAAGATAAATCGCCCGAAATATCGGATGATCCGAATTCCTAATTTATTACGAGGCCCTTCAATCACACACAGGGTTTCCTTCCAACAATCCATGTACATTTTCTTTTGTCATTCTTCATATTTTATGCGGAGTTTCTCATCGACATTTCGTATATTTGCACAAGACAAAAATAATCACATAACAATAAAATCCATTTATGGGACAGCATCTTTTAGATTCACTCGACAAGCAGATTCTGGATATGATTGCCGATAATGCACGTATTCCATTTCTTGAAGTCGCACGTTCATGTAATGTTTCTGGTGCCGCCATACATCAGAGGATACAAAAACTTACAAAGCTCGGCATAATTAAAGGTTCTAACTACATACTGAATCCTGAAAAGATAGGATATGAGACATGCGCCTACATAGGGCTGTTTCTTAAAGACCCAAGCTCTTTCGACTCAGTGGTAGAGGCTCTTGAAAAAATACCGGAGGTGGTGGAATGCCATTATACAACTGGAATGTATGATTTGTTCATAAAAATCTACGCACGCAACAACCATCATCTGATGACAGTGATACACGACAAGCTTCAACCGCTCGGGCTGAGCCGGTCGGAGACTATAATCTCCTTTAACGAGGCTATCAAACGTCAGATTCCAATACCTGAATGGAATCATGAGGAGGAGGCATACGAGGAGGAAGACACAGTGCTGTAAGACTCCCCGCCTCTGCGATTTTTCATCACAATAAAAAGACAATGCCAAAAGCTATACGAACTATTTTGGCATTGTCTTCTTATTTATATACTTGTCACGGGAATATCCGGTCGGACTGCAACGGGAACACAGACTATCATTAAATCCCGTATTCCGCAACCACACACAATCGGTATTCTCTACAGAAGTATCATCTTGCAGAAGCAGAAGTCACTCCATCAATGGCATGGCTCTTTTGAGGAGCAGCCTTGTCGGAAACAACCTGCGCCTTGTAGCCAAGTTTTTCCAATGCGGCAAGCAAATCATTTGCCGCCGACTTATCCGCATCATACGTAATCGTAACGGTTTTTGATTTTGTATCGGCTGCCACAAATTTCACACCTTTGATTAGCTTTATGCCCGACTTTACTTTCTTCTCACCACTTGCATCGTGAATCTCCGGTGAAGTCTTTACAACAAGTATTTTCATGTTTTTCGCAAATGCAGACAGGCTGCATATTGCTGCCACAACAAACATAACGGCTATACGTCTCATATACTTTCTTTTTTACAGATTACATGTATTGAATTGGGAAGGAGGATTGCCCCACTTTCCGACCGCAAAGTTACACCAAAAAATCTACAAGCACAAATATTGCATTTAACCGCAAAATGATTACTTTTGCAAAGAAACGCATTGTCGTTTCTTCATTCACAAACAAATACTCACATGAAAACATCTATTTTTCTATTGTTCCTGTTGTCGGGAACGATGACAAACGCTCAAGAAAGTACATGGAAGCCGGCCGGCGACAAAATCAAGACTCAGTGGGCAGAGCAGGTAAATCCTGAAAAACCTCTGCCTGAATATCCGCGCCCGATGCTGGCAAGAGCAGAATGGGACAACCTAAACGGTCTGTGGGAATATGCCATAACCGATGAGGAGGCTCTTTGTCCGGCACAGTTCGACGGGAAGATACTTGTACCGTTTCCCATAGAGTCGAGTCTGTCGGGGGTGATGAGAAACCTTGACAAGGGGCAGGCTTTATGGTATCAGCGCACATTCACCATTCCGGCGCAATGGGAGAAGAAAAATGTGCTGCTGCATTTCGGGGCTGTAGACTATCATGCGGAAGTGTATGTCAATGGTATAAGAGCCACAGAGCACACAGGCGGATTCGCTTCCTTTTCCGCAGACATCACAAATTGTCTCAAGCAAGGAGAGAACGTACTGACAGTAAAAGTACTGGACTCTACTGACGAAAGAACGCAGCCGGTGGGCAAACAGCGGAGAAATCCCGGAGGCCCTGGAACAATATGGTACACTTCAGTCAGCGGTATATGGCAGACGGTATGGATGGAACCTGTCAACCGCCAATATATATCCGACATACGTACCACTCCTGACCTCGACAACAATCGCTTTATCATTGAGACAAAGACTGTCGGCACAACACCTTCGACCGATATGGTACACGTAACGCTTTCCCGAAACGGGCGCACTGTTGCCACAGCCGGAGCGTCTGCCGGAATGCCGGTCATCATCAATGTGAAGAAACCGGATTTATGGACTCCCGACACTCCTAACCTCTATCACATTGCTGTATCTCTTGTCTCGAAAGATGTGCAGATAGACAAGGTGGAAAGCTATACCGCTATGCGTAAGATTTCCACAGCACCAAACAATGAGGGTGTATGGAGGTTGCAGCTGAACAATACGGACTTGTTCCATTTTGGTCCGCTCGATCAGGGATATTGGCCTGACGGCTTGTACACAGCGCCTACGGACGAGGCTTTGCTCTTCGACATACAGAAGACGAAAGATTGGGGATACAACATGATACGCAAGCACATGAAGGTGGAGCCGGCACGATGGTATTATTATTGTGACAGCATCGGAGTTCTTGTATGGCAGGACATGCCTTCTATCGGACGCAGCGACGAGTATTGGGAGCCTAACAGATGGTCAAGCCAAAAGGCTGGAAGACATTCCGAAGACCCTGAAAAGGCTTTCAAGAATGAGTGGGAGGAGATTATCAATCAGCACTACTCTAACCCGTCTATCGTGGTATGGACTCCATTCAATGAGGCTTGGGGACAATTCAAGACTGCGGAGATTGTGGAATACACCCGCCAGCTGGACCCTACCCGACTGATAAACTCAGCCAGTGGAGGCAATCATTATCATTGTGGCGACTTTATAGACCTTCATGACTATTCACGCCCGCCTAAATTATACATCAACGACACGAGCCGTCCGGTTGTACTGGGTGAATACGGCGGACTTGGATGTCACATAAAAGCTCACAGATGGTTTGAAAGTGATGCCACAACTTATGTAAACTACCAAGATGCCACCGCACTTACCGATTCCTATATACAGCAAGGAGAAGCCGTGTTGTCGTTAGCCAAAGGATTTGTCGGGGAAGATGGCATTCATGCCGCATATTCGGCAGCAGTATATACCCAGACCACTGACGTGGAGACTGAGGTGAACGGACTCATGACTTATGACCGCAAGGTGATGAAGATGGACGAGGAGCGCATCCGCCGCATCAACAAAGCCATCAGCCACGCGCTCTCTGCAAAGAAGTAAAGTACGACTCAAAGAATAAAAATAAAGATTGTCTGAGACCTATACAACAACTGTCCGGCGAGGAATTTGATTTCTCAAAATCCTCGCCGGACAGTTGTTTTTATTATTCAACGGCTCATGCCAGATTTATCACACTAAACTGCATGGTCAAAGCATCAAAAGTAAGCAATCGGTTGATGAGCAGCTCACCTACTCCTGATACATATTTCAACACTTCCGTGGCTTGTATCGTACCGATAATTCCGGGCACAGTGCCGAGAATACCCACATGGCTGCTCAAATCCTCATCACGAGTCTCGGGCTGTACAGGAAACACATCCCGATAGGTGGAGCTTCCCGGTATATGTGTCATCGTCATTCCACCAAAACGAATCACACTTCCATGTGAGAAAGGCTTTCCGATACGTACACACACATCATTTATAAGATATTTTGAAGTAAAGTTGTCAGTAGCATCCACCACAAAATCATAGTCGCGGATTATTTCTTCTGCATTCCCTGCATCAAACATCATGTTGTATGTGTTCACTTGCATCTCCGGATTCACTGCAAGCATACGCGCCTTTGCCGACAACACTTTAGATATTCCGGCAGATGCAGTATCATGAATAACTTGCCTGTGCAGATTGCTCTCGTCAACGACATCCGCATCGACCAAGCCTATTGCACCTACTCCGGAGGCGGCAAGATAAAGAGCCACCGGAGAACCAAGTCCTCCTACACCGACAACCAGCACCTTCGCCTTACAAATGCGCTCCTGCCCTTCCTGCCCCATCTCGGCAAGAAGCATATGGCGACAGTAACGGCTCGCAAGGTCTTTGCCGCCTTCATGAGAAAAAGTCTCAGAAATACTCATTTAGCTATAGTTTTGTAAGAAATCATTTTGAAAAAATATTTTTCTTAGCGACCAAAGATAAAGACGAGGCTTCAAGACTTGCATCCCAGTCTTTCCAAACAGGCTCACGTCCAATCCGTCGAAGAGCAGCCTCCACCTCCACAGCGGTTCTGTCATCGCTGACTGCAAACTGTTCAAGAGCCTGCGGATAGCAGCAATAGCCTCCCGGTTCCGTCTTACTCTCCGCACTCATTGTTGTCACTCCCAAAGTGGCCATATTGTCGCGTATGGCTGCCGGTTCGCGCGTCGAATATGAAATGTCCACATCGTGGTCAAAAATACGCATGGCAAAAGTAACTTGCGCAAGTTCACGGTCGGTCATGACACAATTCGGCTGGAAACCTCCGTTTTCAGAAGGGCGCATACGAGGGAAGTTGACGCTGTACTTCGTTTTCCAATAATGTTTTTGCAAATAACGCAAATGATAAGCCATCATCGTAATGTCAGTCCTCCATTCTTTCTCAAGCCCGATAAGCACTCCCATACCGATGGAATGCACTCCAGCCTGCCCCATCCTGTCAAAACCGTTTACCCTCCATTCAAATTTCGATTTCATACCCCGTGGATGGTAGATATTATAATTTTCCCGATGATAAGTTTCTTGAAAACAAATCACACCGTTCATTCCGTGCTTTGTCAGTTCCGCATACTCTTCCACACTCAACGGCATCACCTCTATTTTCAGATTGCTAAAATAAGGTTTTGCAAGGTCGAGAGCCTTTGCCAGATACGGCACACCGGCTTTGGCAGGATTCTCTCCGGTAACAATAAGCAGGTTCTCGAATGGTGCCAACTTCTTTATCGCCTCGTATTCCCTTACAATTTCGTCTTCTGTAAGAATGGTGCGAGGCATCGGATTTGAAATATGAAAACCGCAATACACACATGAGTTGGTACACGAATTGGTAATATACAACGGAATGAACATCGACATTGTTTTACCGAAACGCTCTTCCGTATATTGACGGCTCAGACGAGCCATATTTTCAAGATACGGAGTGGCGGCAGGAGAGATGAGAGACATGAAGTCATCGACAGAGCAATGTTCTTTTGAAAGTGCCCGACGTACATCCGCATCAGTTTTGGCATTGATGCGTTCTGTCGTCTCTTCCCATGATATTTTTAATAGTTCGTCAGAAAACATAGCAAATCATTAGTAATAAAAATATCCTGTTTCAATCCAGCAAAAATGCAGTCAAAGGAGAGCTTGCCTCTGCTATCATGTTATTGCCCACAGCACCAAGCCCGGCCTCGTATGCCATACGCCCAGCCTCAACAGCCTGCTTGAAAGCCGCAGCCATTGCCACAGGGTCACCAGCAACAGCTATTGCCGTATTGACAAGACAAGCCGCAGCACCCATCTCCATTGCCTCGGCTGCATGACTCGGCGCACCGATTCCTGCATCTACCACAACCGGAACTCCTGACTGCTCTATTATAATCTGAAGAAAATCACGTGTACGCAATCCTTTGTTTGAACCAATAGGAGCACCAAGCGGCATCACAGCCGCAGCACCCGCTTCCTCCAAACGTTTGCACAAAGTGGGATCAGCCTGACAATAAGGCAGAACATTGAACCCCAATTTGACAAGCTGTTCTGTCGCTTTCAGCGTCTCAGTAGAATCAGGAAGAAGATAACGCGGATCGGGATGAATCTCAAGCTTCAGCCAATTGGTACCAAATGCCTCACGCGACATTTGTGCGGCAAAAACAGCCTCTTCCGCATCACGGACTCCTGACGTATTAGGCAACAAACAAATATCTGGACTCACAATATGTCCGAGCATATCATCCTGCTCGTCATCAAGTTCAATACGTTTCATTGCCACAGTGACCATCTGTGTACCGGATGCCTCAATGGCACATTTCATTATCTCATTAGACGAGAACTTGCCTGTTCCCATAAAAAGGCGTGAGGAAAACTCACGACCTGCTATCTCAAGTGTCTGCATTATCAATTAGAATTTTGGAATTTTAGAATCAAAGAAACTCACTTATCCGCCTGAAGAGACAAGCCAAATCAACCTCCACATGCGGCTTTAATGATAACAATCTGCAATCCCTCGTCAAGCGTGTAATCATTCCACTTTATACGAGGTATCATCTTGTTTTCAACGGCAACAGCCACACCGTTCTGCGGCAAAGCCAGCTGAACAATCAAATCTGTAAGTGTCGTTCCCTGTACATTTACTTCTTTACCATTTACTTTTACATTCATAATATATGTTTTTAAGTTTATGAAAAGTACAAAGAAGCCCCGAATACGAGGGAAAATAAGGTAATACGTATGGTGACGAATAAAGCCAATTCCTACGGCAGGATAAACTGCATCAGGTTCGAGGGTATAATCTCAGTCTGCTACAAAACGACAGACACCCCTTTGTATCTTTACATCGTTGCAAAGTTATGGATTTTATTAATATAATGTCACCCTATCACACATAAATATTATAAAAAAGGAAACGGAACAGTGTCAAATCCTGAAAAATCTGACACTGTTCCGATTTTACACTACAGCTTTTGCCAAAACTGGCTTAACTGCAAATACAATACTTATCTGTTACAATATTATTTTACAAAGACCTTTGAAACCTTCACCGTTCCGTCGCTCATTATATTCTTCACAATATTGATACCATTCTGTGGCTGTGCAATCCGCACTCCGTCCACAGTGAAATATTGGCGTGCAACAATAGTAGTCACAGAAGAAGACTCAACAGAACCTATAGCTGTAGGAATCTCTTCCGACTCATAGAACAAAGTGAAGTTGTCCACCTTGAACCATCCCTGTCCGTCTCTTCCACCTTGCTCAAAAGTAAGACCGTCAGGATTAATATTATTTGTACGGAATCCGATTTTGGCAATACCATCTTCGCCCACACCAAACTTAACAGTCATCGGATGCAACAAATCAGTCGTGCGGTCGCCTGACGCACATGTATATCCTGCATAAGTAAGATGTTTCAAGTCTGCGTCCGGATTCACCTCATCCATATAAGCGGCATTCTTAGCATCTTCCGGCAAATTCAGCTCATAAAGTTCCTCATAAGAGAACATCTGTATGTAATCGTTGGCAAAGATACGCTGTGTAGTGATATTGTCACCAGCCCAGTTATTCTGTACCATCACATCAGCAGAGAGAATGTATGTTCCGGCAGGAATACCTGCAAGCGTCTGAGAAAGCTCCACTTCATGCATATTGCTCCCCCAAATACCCCAAAGATTATCGCCTTCAGTAGGCTGGCGCTCAACAATTGTTCCATCTTCAAGTTCCACATTAATTACGTCACCGGAGTTGATGCCACACCATCCCCATCCAAATCGTCCATTGTCAGTGCTTTCCTCACCATCCACATAAAGTGTCCATCCCTTAGGAGTATTACCTACACCACTTGTAGGCGAACCGCCTTGTGCGGACAAGTCCTCAAAGCTTGGATTAGAAATAAGATCTGTCACATAAATGCCTACCGCTACACCGGAAAGTTTACATTCTTCAAAAGCCTTTTCAAGACGTGCAATAGCATCTTCTACTCCAGCCTCATCATATACACCGTCTTCCCAATCAGTTTCAACAAACATAATGACATCACCATATTCACCGGCTCCCGCATAATTATCATATTCAGAAAGATTAGCCGAATGCAAATCTAAAGCATCACTAAGTTTCTGATAAGCCTTTACAGAAGAGGTAACAATAGCAAGCTCATCTTTAAGCGCAAAGATTGTAGCATTTATTTCGTCTACCGGAGTATTGGCATCAACAGCTCCATAAACCGAAAGTTTATCATGAAGTGCATTTTTGACAGAAGTCTGCATCTGGTAGTTATACTCATCATACTCCTTGCACAAGCCATAATAATGATTAGCAACAGCAGCAGCATCTTCACCTATATATCCCTCATTTTTGATGCGGAAGTTATCCACTTTAAACCAGCCGTCACCGCCCGCACTATTAGATACTGTACGCAAAGCAGCGGCAATATCGCCATTTGTACGGAATCCGAATGTCAAAGTACCATCGTAAACGTATGCACGCACAGACAGCGGTTGCATGTCTCTATCTGTCACAGACTCTACCAAATTAGCAAAACCATACACTTCACTGTTGTCTATTCTGTCAAGATTATAATCACCCTCCGCAGCAAAGTATGTAGAGTTCAAATTACCGAAAATACGCTGGGTCGTTCTACGAGAACCGCCACCATTTGCACCAACCATCATACCGGCAGACACCACGTAAGTACCATTCTCAAGTCCTGTGATTGTCTGAGAAAGTTCCACTTCCGGTATAGAAGAGTTCCAAATACCAAATCCGTAGTTTCCATCTTTCACCTCACCTGCGCAATCATCATTCACACCGCACCATGAATTTATACCGTTAGCCTTTATATCATCGGCAGTAACACTAAGGTTGCCCTTTATATAAAGATTCCAGCCCGCAGGAGCATTAGCCACTTCAGATGTCATGCTTCCATTCTGTGCAGTCAAATCCTCAAAACTCATGTTCTTACCGAAGCTTGTAAAGTCACCAGTACCTACAAGATAGGTTTTCTCAGCCTCAATCAGATTTTCAAGAGCAGCAGTAAGCTCATCAAGGTCAACAGAAGCATTAAACACATTCAAAGCAACAGAAACAGCTGTCGTCAAAGCCTCGTTGTCAGTAGTATTGACAGACTTAGCTTTTTCTATTTCATTATAGAAAGATATTTTTGAGTTGAGCAAATCGTTTATGGATGCAAGTCCTTCTTCGTCCAAATTCTCCGAAGCATAAATTGCAGCAGCATTGTCCACAGCAATCTTAAATCCATTCTCATATCCCTCTATTGGCATGTAATTGTTCTCCACATTCTGAATGGAAGCATAAGCCGCACCATAAATTATATAGTCAGCCACATCATCAGCCTTTACAAAACCCCAGTTAAGAGAAGTTTTGTCTGCCATAAGAATATAAGTCTCAGTCTCATCATAGATTTCCGAACCTTCTTCATCAAGCATTGCGCCGCCATAATAATCTGGATACCATCCACCGCCATTCACAGGCTCTGAAATGACAAAATACTGACCGCCGGCATTAAGGTGAAGATACAAATCCACACAGTTATAGTTATTGCCTTCACCAGCCTTCAACTTGTAATAGCCGTCATAATCACCTTTTTCTACTGTCCACAAAGCCACGTCTGAAGTATTGGCATTCAAATTATCCGTGCCGTTTGGTACGGCAATATATGTTATTGCAGGCTCTTCGCCCTCTTCTTCCACCTCTTCTATTATTGCGAAAGACCATGTACCATCCTGATTCTGAATAGCAGTAAACTCATGTGCCGAATAATTAGAATCGTCTGGTCCAAGAAAATAATATGCTCCGTCCCAGCTTGTACGCGACATATACCCGTCTGGACGCGCATAATTAAAGAGAACATATTTCTCTCCGTTAGTAAGAACTTGTGTCTGAAGTTTTGGACGCTCTACAGCCGCAACATGCAACGATGCCAACATTGCCGCACATAATACACATGCTTTGATGTAATGTTTTTTCATAAATCTATTATATTAAAAATAAGACAACTGCTTTTCTCCGAATATGGTCAACATCTACACACCCAAATTAAAAGCATTTCCGGACAAATATACAAAATATTTTTATAAAGAAAACAAATACACCAATAACTTTCCAAAAACATTCAAGCAAAAGTACACATACATGTCATATATAAACAAAACAGTCGGAATCTGCCACAACAGATTCCGACCAAATTATTATATTCTTTGCATGTAAACCCAAGCTTTCCACTAAGGCATACATGCACAATTATATCAGATACATCAAGATTACATCAAGTCATCGAGTGCGCTGCGAAACTCGCTGTTACCGCCATTAGCCTCACTTGCCTCTCTGTTCTCATTGCGATATTCACGACGCTCGCCACGTTCATTGCGTTCAGGACGCTGACGACGCTCATGACCACCATTATTGTTCTGGCGACGCTCGCCACGCTGGCGCGGCTGACGCTCCACATAGCCTTCCGGTTTTTCAATCAAAACACGGTGAGAGAGCTTGAACTTGCCAGTCTTAGGGTCTATTTCCATCAACTTGACATCAATCTCATCACCTTCTTTGATACCTGCCTCTTCTACAGTCTCCAGACGCTTCCAGTCTATCTCTGAAATATGAAGCAAACCATCCTTGCCAGGAAGGAACTCAACAAAACATCCGTAAGGCATTACGCTACGTACAGTTCCACAATACACCTCGCCAATCTCAGGTATTGCCACAATAGCCTTTATCTTTGCCATCGCAGCAGCAATAGCGTCACTGTTAGGAGCAGAAATCTGCACCTTTCCGACACCGTCCACCTCATCAATAGTGATAGTTGTCTGTGTGTCTTCCTGCATCTGCTGTATAATCTTGCCACCAGGACCGATTACCGCACCGATAAATTCTTTCGGGATAATAATCTGCTCGATACGAGGAACATGCGGTTTGAGTTCCGGACGAGGCTCAGAGATAGTCTTCATCATCTCACCCATGATATGCTCGCGTCCTGCCTTTGCCTGCATAAGCGCACGCTCCAGAATCTCGTATGAAAGTCCGTCGCACTTGATATCCATCTGAGTGGCAGTAAGTCCGTTCTTTGTACCTGTAGTCTTAAAGTCCATATCTCCCAAGTGGTCTTCATCACCAAGAATATCGGAAAGAACTGCATATTTGTCCTCACCCGGGTTCTTGATAAGTCCCATTGCAATACCTGCAACAGGATTCTTGATAGGCACACCGGCATCCATCAAAGCAAGTGTTCCGGCACAAGTAGTCGCCATTGACGATGAGCCGTTAGACTCCAACACGTCACTTACCACACGTACTGTATAAGGATAGTCCTCAGGAATCTGTCCCTTGATACCGCGCCAAGCAAGATGTCCGTGACCAATCTCACGACGTCCCACACCACGCTGTGCCTTAGCCTCACCAGTAGAGAACGGAGGGAAGTTATAGTGAAGAAGGAAACGCTGGTAATAACGCTCGAGCGCACCGTCAACAAGTTTCTCGTCAAGCTTTGTACCGAGAGTACAAGAAGTAAGAGCCTGAGTCTCGCCACGAGTAAAGATAGCAGATCCGTGAGGTCCAGGAAGTGGAGATACCTCACACCATATAGGACGTATCTCAGTAGTTTTTCTACCATCGAGGCGCACACCTTCGTCAAGCACGCAACGGCGCATAGCATCACGCTCTACATCGTGGTAGTATCTGTCGATAAGCGCATATTTCTCTTCAATCTCCTCCTCGCTGAGTTCTGCATGGGCAGCCACGTATGCCTCCTTATACTCCTCACGCACAGCCTCGAAAGCTTCATTACGCGCCTGTTTGTCAAGTCCCTGTTTTGTAATGTCATAGCACTTTGAGAAGCAAGCCTTAGAAATATCCTCACGAAGTTCCTCATCGTTCACTTCATGACAATACTCACGCTTCACGTCTGTACCCAGTTCCTTCATCAGTTCCTTCTGTACACGGCACTGCGGTTTGATAGCCTCATGAGCAGCCTTAAGAGCCTCAAGCAAGTCCTGTTCAGACACTTCCTTCATCTCTCCCTCAACCATCATGATATTTTCCTCTGTAGCACCCACCATCAAATCCATGTCAGCCTCTTTAAGCTGCTCAAATGTCGGATTGATTACAAACTCTCCATTTATACGTGCTACTCTCACTTCTGAGATAGGTCCCTCAAACGGTATATCTGACGCTGCAAGTGCAGCAGATGCTGCAAATCCAGCCAAAGCATCAGGCATATCCACTCCGTCGGCAGAGAATAGAATCACATTGACATAAACCTCTGCATGATAATTAGAAGGGAACAACGGACGGAGCGCGCGGTCTACAAGGCGGCAAGTAAGAATTTCCTCATCAGAAGCCTTTCCCTCACGCTTTGTAAAGCCTCCAGGAAAACGTCCGGCTGCTGCATATTTCTCACGATATTCCACCTGAAGAGGCATGAAATCTGTTCCCGGTACTGCATCCTTTGCGGCACAAACAGTGGCCAAGAGCATAGTTTTGCCCATTGTAAGCATAACGGCTCCATCGGCTTGTTTTGCCAATTTTCCTGTCTCAATGCTGATTTCTCTTCCATCAGGCAATGAAACCTTTTTCGTAATTACGTTCATCTTTATTTTATATTAAAACATCAAAATCTCCGCAAAGTTACGATTTTCCCACCATTTAGTCTGTAAACCAACAAGAAATGTTGGTGTATTTTTGTTTTTTTGTGCATTAGAATCCCCTTTACCGCTTTCCGTTTCCATGGTTTTCTACAAAAGCCGGCTCACCATAAGGACAAGAGACTGGTTTATCCTTGCTCCATACACTGCCATTTAGGAAGCACACAAGCACAAAATCAACACAATAAAAAGTTTTCATTTTCATATTCAGAGTAAAACAACTAATTTTGCAGCACAAATTTATCGATGTCTGCCTACAGACAAAACAAAAGAATCAACATTTCACCAGAACATTCAACATGAAAAAAGCAATAGCTATAATCAGTGCCGCACTTGCGGTATGCGCCTGCGACAAAGGCCCGCAATTTATTGTGGAGGGAAACATCAGCGACGCAAAGGACTCTTTGCTGTATATGGAAGCGCAGACTTTGGAAGGTGTCGTGCGCCTCGACTCAACCAAACTCAAAGAGGAGGGGACGTTCAAGTTCTCTGTTCCCGCACCGTCTAACCCGGAGTTCTACTCTCTGCGCATTGGCAGAAAACACATCCACTTTAGTATCGACTCCACCGAGACTCTGAAAATCACCGCGCAATACCCTACCATGACCACTAATTATAAAGTGGAAGGGTCGGACAATGCGCAGAAGATAAAAGAGATTCATGTTCTCCAGCAGGATTTGCAAAGCAAGATTATTGCCATCGAACAGAACAAGTCTATGTATCCCGGCGACAAGACAGACAGTATCAAGTATCTTGTCGATGCCTATAAGACAAAGATGAAGAACGACTACATTTTCAAAGACCCATCCAAGACATACGCTTACTATGCCGTATGCCAGTCGATTACCGACCTCGCCGGCACATTCATGCTGTTCGACCCGTTCACTAACAGAGATGATGTGAAATGCTATGCGGCTGTAGCCACTGCGTGGGACGGGCAATATCCCAACGCTGCCAGAACGGAGCAAATCTGCAATGCCGCCATCAAGGGAATGGGAAATACAGCCCAACCAACACAGAAAGTCATAGAATTGGATGAGTCGAAGATTGTGGAAACAGGAATCATAGACGTCAACTTGCCCGACATCAACAACAAAATGAAAAGTATCAAGGACTTGAAAGGAAAGGTCGTACTGCTTGATTTTACTCTGTACGGTGCAAAAGAATCCGCCCAGCGCACCCGCCTTATGCGTGACCTGTACGAGAAGTATAAGAGTCAGGGACTTGAAATCTACCAAGTATCGCTTGATGAAGACATCCACTTTTGGAAGTTTTCCGTGGAGAATCTTCCGTGGATATGCGTACATGAGACAGACGGAAGGACTGTCAGGTCGTATGGTGTGTCCCAGCTTCCTACGTTCTTTATTATAAATAGAAACAATGAGGTAGTCAAGCGCAGCGATTTCGTAGAGAACATTGAGGAAGAGATTAAGAGCCTCATATAAAACAATTGCGAGACTAAACTGTCACAGGAATACACTTTCCGGACAAAGACCCAATCAGAAAAAAGACGGCAGCTTTTTTGAGGCTGCCGTCTTTTTTACTATAATCAAAAACCTACCGCCTCCCCGTTCTCTCTCAACAACAGCGAGACAGCCGTTCCATCACGTTCTCAGACAAAATCATCGCCTGCATTCAGCTGGACATCGTTCACAAACTTGCGCATTGCCCCCTGTTCTCCCCGGTGGCAGACCATCAACACATTGTCTTCATCGGCAATGACATAATCCTCCAGCCCCTGCAAAACCGCGATTTTCCCATCCGGCATTTTCACAATACAGCCCTTGCAGTCGTAAAACATCACCTGAGAATCGACAGCCACATTACCGTCGGCATCCTTCGGCATCACATTATACAAAGCATTCCATGTACCTATATCAGTCCATCCGAAATGGCACAACATCACATCCACATTGTCCGATTTCTCAAGTATTCCCTGCTCTATCGACACATTGGGGCACATCGAGAACGCTTCCTCCACGAACTCACTCGGACGCACACCGTTATTGAACAGTCTGGAAGCATCGTCCATCATTTCCGTATAATAGGATGCCTTGTTATGAACAGCCTCAAGAAATGTACGCGCGCTCCATATAAAGAGTCCGGTATTCCAAAGAAACTCCTTATTCTCCACAAACAGGCGGGCAAAGTCAAGCTCTGGTTTTTCTGTAAACGACTTCACCTTGTATATATGCTTCTCCAGTTTGTCCGCCATCTGTATATATCCGTAACTTGTTTCCGGACGTGTCGGCATCGCTCCTAAAGTAAGCATCCGCTGGTTACGCGCCACATAGTCGAGTCCGGCAAGCACGTCTTCCACAAAGAAATCCTCTCCGGCAATCATCTGGTCAACAGGGGTGACCACAATACACGCCTCCTTGTTACGCTGTATGATTTCCATCGCCGCCCATGTGACACTCGGCACCGTGTTCCGGCGCATCGGTTCCAAAAGAATATTCTTCTTAGGAATGTCCGGCAACTGTTCCACCACAATATCCGCATACATGGCATTCGACACCACAATAATATTGTCTTTATCTATGAAGCGGCTGTATCTCTTGAATGTAGTCTGCAACAAGGTCTCACCAGAGCCGAAAAAGTCAATAAACTGCTTCGGTGTCTGCCTGCGGCTTGAGGGCCACAGACGCTGTCCCACCCCTCCGGCAAGAATAACACAGTAGTTATTTTTATTCATAGCAATAAATATCTGTTGGTTTATGTTTTCATCGGGCTAATATAAGGAAAACACCCGTAACGCAAAAAGGTTCCCACATGAAAAATCCATAAAAAAAGAACAGCCGCCAGATTAAAAGCCTGCAACTGTTCTTTTTGAGCTTCCGAAATTACAATACAGCGAGAAATGCAGCCTCATGCCGCCATATCCATTCTCCGGAAATAGCCCCGTCAATTCAAGGTTTGCGGAAGGTTATCATAAAATCCGACCACTGCCTCTATTCCCTTACGGAATATATCGAGCGGGAAATTCTCGTTTGGCGAATGTATCGCATTGCTTTCAAGCCCGAATCCCATCAGCACAGTCTTTATTCCAAGAATATTCTCAAAATCGCTGATTATAGGAATGCTTCCGCCACGACGCACCGCCAACGGCTTTTTGCCAAACGCTTTCGTGAATCCTGCTTCCGCCGCCTTGTAGGCAGGCATGGAAATCGGGCATACATAACCTTCTCCACCGTGCATGGGAGTGACTTTCACTTCCACGCATTCGGGGGCTATCTCATGGATATAATCGGCAAACAGCCTTGAAATGTCCGCATGGTTCTGATGAGGCACAAGGCGGCACGACACTTTGGCTGTCGCCTTCGACGGAAGGACTGTCTTCGCGCCCTCGCCTGTATATCCTCCCCAAATGCCGCATATATCGAAAGACGGGCGACAGCTGTTCCGCTCCAAAGTGGAATATCCCGCCTCTCCTTTCAGGGCCTTCACCCCAATGGCTTCCATATATTTGCGCTCATCAAAAGGAATACGCGCAATCATGTCGCGCTCCTCGGACGAGAGTTCCTCCACATGGTCGTAGAAATGGGGCACCGTTATGCGCCCGTCCTCATCAACAATCTTCGAGAGCATCGAGCACAGGATGTTGAGCGGATTCGCCACCGCTCCGCCGAAATGCCCTGAGTGCAAGTCGCGGTTCGGGCCGGCAACTTCTATTTCCCAATATGCCAATCCGCGCAACCCGGTTGTGATAGAAGGCAAATCGGCACCAAGCATACTGGTGTCCGACACAAGAATGACATCAGCCCGAAGCAGTTCCTTATGCTTTCCGATAAAGGCATTCAAACTTGGAGAGCCAATCTCCTCTTCTCCTTCAAAAATAAATTTCACGTTGTGTCTCAACTTGCTGGAGCGCACCATATACTCAAAAGCCTTCACCTGAACCATCGCCTGTCCCTTGTCGTCATCGGCACCGCGCGCCCAAATGCGCCCGTCACGCACTTCCGGCTCAAAAGGACTGCTTTTCCACAGCTCAAGCGGCTCAACAGGCATCACATCGTAGTGGGCATACACAAGTATGGTAGCGGCATTGTCATCGACATGCTTCTCTGCATACACCAGCGGGTTGCCTGACGAAGGCATCACTTCCGCCTTGTCAGCCCCGGCAGCCAGCAAAAGTTCTTTCCAGCGTTCCGCACACCTCACCATGTCGTCTTTGCGCCCAGGATGCGCGCTGATACTTGGAATGCGTATCAAGCTGAACAGCTCTTCCTGGAACCTCGTCTCGTTTTCCTCTATATATTTCTTTATGTCCATAACTCATATTTTACAGATTTGTCAATATTCTATTTTCTTGTCATTCATTGCCCAAGCCTCAAACGCACGGACAGCCTCTTCCGGCAAAAGTTCCTCAGTCTTCAGAGTCCGCTCTTGCGAAGTAAGCGCAAGTTCCTTATAGATGAAAGCGTCATCAAAGCCTGCACGTGCCGCGTCATTCTTGTCACAGCCATAATAAAGGCGGTCCAGATGCGCCCAATAGATGGCGCCCAGACACATCGGGCACGGTTCGCAAGAAGAATAAATATCACAGCCTTCGAGTGAGAACGTGCGCAACTTGCCACATGCCGTCCTTATGGCACTGACTTCCGCATGGGCTGTAGGGTCGCTGTCGGCAGTGACCCGGTTCACTCCGGTCGCCACCACTTCTCCGTCCCTCACAATAACAGCTCCGAAGGGACCTCCTCCGTTCTTTACATTTTCGACAGCCAAATCAATGGCGAGCCGCATAAATTTCTTTTCCATATCCTTATAGGTTATAGCAAGTGTCACCTTGCTCTTGTCTTGCAAATATACTGATTTGAAAACAGATTTGCCAATAGATAAAGCATAAATATGGCTCATCCGACATTTAGAGACCGGAGGCAGCCGCACTGTGCGCATAGCCCTTGTCCAAAGATATTGCCGCACCTCGACATTCATTGTACCTCTTGTACATATTTTATAATGAAGCTTCCAAACGTCAGAATCATTCTGCTACACATATTGCAGCATTGCAGCGTGCTGACAAGCATTGCTGACATTATGATACTTGACAAAACAACGCTTTTTTAACAATTCATGCCGTTTGTCGCATCAAAATTGAGGCTTGTTTTCGGAGTGTCAAACATAAGTTATTGATAATCAAACAGATGCTATTTTGCTAAAAAGAAGCAGTTTTTGATCAAAAACGCATGGCTCAGACTAAAATAGGATGTATTGATAATCAGCGAGTTACGGAATTTAGGATTCAAAACAGTCTTTTTTCGGGTTCAAAATCAAATTTTGTTTTTCGGGGCACGAAAAAGGCTGTTGCGGTGTTTTTGAGTGGATGACTGGAAAAAATGCCCGATTTCGCCCCGAAAATCGGACATTTCAAAACTGGTGCGCCTTGAAAATAAATTTTGTTCACCTTGCAAAAAAAATCGGTGCGCCTTACAAAAAAATTTTCAGCACCTTGCAATTTTGGATTTTGTTGGATTTTGGGAGAATCCGCTGTTCTTTTAGTCGAACAAAATGCTCTATTTTTCTATCTGTTTTTTAAGGTTTGGAAGCCGCCGTAGAATCGCGTTTTTGGGAGCGAGGTAAAGTTCGGTTGATTTTGAGCGATTCTACGGAGGTTTGGATTTAACATATCGTTTTGCTGCTGTTTCAAGCATTTCGGTATCGTATTGACAGCATTATACCGATAAAGGAGCCTGTTGAAAATAATTGAGGAGTCAGTCGAATACACCAACACAACATCCGTCCAAAACGTCAGCACAGCATCCGTAAAAAAAACACACTTGCACATTCTCAAAAAGCACAACATCTTTCAAAAAAACACGAGAAATTACCCAAGAATATCCCCACACACAAATTTGGGACAAATATAATTCGTACAAGTCAAAAGTGTTTGCTAATTTTGCAAATAAAAATAAACGAACATGACACCTATCTATTTTGCTCCCATACAAGGATATACGGATGACGCATACAGAAGAATACATGCGGAAATGGTCGGCGGTACGGAAATCTATTTCAGTCCGTTCATACGCATCGAGCACAACAAGATGCGCAACAAGGACATCCGCGACATTCATCCGCAATACAACAAAGGCATAAACCTTATCCCGCAGATACTCTGCAACTCGACTAAGGAATTTGACTTGCTTGTCGATACTATCGCAGAAATGGGATACAGCAGAATTGACATCAATATGGGATGCCCGTTTACCTTACAGACAAGGCACGGGAAAGGAGCCGGACTGCTGCAACATCCGGACACGGTGGAGGAACTCATGAAAGCTGTCAGCAACAGAAAAGACATTTCATTCTCTGTGAAGATGCGCCTCGGACAAGAGTGCGCAGACGAAGGTCTTGCCGTGCTTCCTATCCTCAACGACGCTCCGCTGGCCCATATCACCATACACCCGCGCTTGGGAATACAGCAATATAAAGGGGAAACGGACATGGAGTCGTTCCGCCGTTTCTATGAGTCGTGCAAACACCCGGTTGTATTCAACGGCGACATTCTGAGCATGGACGACATCCGGCGCACGGAGCAGGAGTTTCCGAATCTGAAAGCCATCATGGTTGGGCGCGGACTGCTCGCCCGCCCTTCTTTAGCGGCTGAGTATGCAAGCGGTAAGGAATGGACGGCAGAACGCAGACTTTCGCTGATAAAGGGAATGCACGCAAAACTGTTGGAGCACTACTCATCTGTCATTCCGGGCGAAATGCAGCTGTTGTCGAAGATGCGCACATTCTGGGAATATATGGAACCGGAAATAGGCAGGAAACAGCAGAAGAAGATAATGAAAGCCGGAAACATGAAGAACTATATGAAAGAGGTGGGCAACGTCTCCATTAATCCCGCGTCTTCCATATAGCCGCTCCATGCGCCCGCCTTGCAGGCAATGGTTTAGAATGCCATTGAGACAATACATGTAAATAAATGCGCATTCCCGTTGCTCCATATCAATTAAAGATGTAACTTTGGAATGCAATAAAAGCATGAAATGGAAATTAAAGAAAACATCATGACGGAAGAATCCATTAAAGAAGACTTGCGCTACCTGCAACTATTGTCGCAGAGCTATCCGACAATAGCGGACGCAAGTTGCGAAATAATCAATCTGGAGGCAATACTCAATCTGCCCAAGCCTACAGAACATTTCATCAGTGACCCGCACGGAGAAAGCGCGGCGTTCAACCACGTGCTCCGGAACGCATCGGGATATGTGAAACGAAAGGTGGAGGAGATTTTCGGCAATACACTACGGAAAACTGAAAAGAACGAGCTGTGTACGCTGATTTATTATCCGGAACAGAAATTGCAGCTCATCAAGACAACGGAAAGCAATTTGGCTGACTTCTATGTCATCACCTTGAACCAGCTTATCAAGGTGTGCAGGGAAGTGTCATCGAAATACACACGCTCAAAAATAAGGAAAGAGCTGCCGAAGGAGTTCGGATACATCATCGAGGAACTGCTGCACGAGTCGGAAGGAAGCTATTTCGACAAGAAATACCAATATTACAATGTCATCGTGGCAAGCATCATCGAGACCCAGCGCGCCGATGACTTCATTATCGCCATCTGCAACCTCATACAAAGACTTGCCATTGACCGCCTGCACCTGCTCGGCGACATATTCGACAGAGGACAGGGGGCGCACCTCATAATGGAGACACTGTGCAACTACAACCATTTCGACATTGTATGGGGAAACCACGACATAGAATGGTTTGGAGCGGCAGCCGGAAACAGGGCTTGCATAGCCAATGTGCTGCGCCTGTCGCTACGCTATGGCAATCTTGCCACACTGGAGGACGGCTACGGCATCAACCTGCTGCCGCTTGCCACTTTCGCAATGGAAACATATAAGAATGACCCGTGTACCTTGTTCAAAGTGAAAAAGATGAGCAAGGAGCCTACTCATGACGAAAAGACGGAAAAGCTCATTGCACAAATGCACAAAGCCATTACCGTCATACAGTTTAAGGAGGAGGCGCACATCATAGACCGCCATCCCGAATTTGAGATGGACGACCGCAAACTGCTACACTGCATAGACAAAGAAAAAGGAGTGTGCAGGATTGACGGGAAGGAGTATGAGATGAGCGATGTGAACTTCCCTACCATATCACCCGAAGACGCATACACCCTGAGCAAGGAAGAAGAAATGCTGATGGAGAAGCTGCAACACTCGTTCCGCACAAGCGACAAGCTGAAACGGCATATCGACTGCCTGCTGGCACACGGCTGCATGTACTCCATATCCAACTCAAACCTGATGTTCCATGCCTCAGTTCCGCTAAACGAGGACGGAAGCCTGAAAGAGGTGGAAATAAGAGGAAAAAGATACAAGGGTATAGAACTGATGAAAAAAACAGGATATATCGTAAGGGAAGCGTTCAACAGAGATTGCAATGAGGAAGAGGCGCAATTTGCCATAGACTATATATGGTATCTGTGGTGCGGCAAGAACTCACCGCTGTTCGACAAGGACAAAATGACCACATTTGAAAGGTATTTCATCAAAGACAAATCGGCTCATACCGAAAAGAAAGGATATTACTATCAATACAACGACAACGAGCAGATTGTGGACATGATTCTTGACAGTTTCGGTGTGCAGGGAGAGCATCGGCACATCATCAACGGCCATGTTCCGGTAAAGACCATCAAGGGAGAGACACCTATCAAAGCCAACGGCAAACTATTGGTCATCGACGGAGGATTCTCCAAAGCTTACCAGCCGGAGACGGGAATTGCTGGCTACACTCTGACATTCCATTCACGAGGTTTGGACCTTGTGCAGCACCAGCCGTTCCTGTCGGCGGAAGACGCCGTGCGCACAGGCAGCGACATCAAAAGCTCCACACAGATAGTTGAGATGAACTCAAAACGCATGTTTGTGAAGGACACGGACAAAGGACGTATATTGCAGGAAAAAATCAGCGACCTGAAGAAACTGCTTTATGCTTACCGCAACGGTTTTATCAAGGAATTGTCAAAGTGAGGAACAAAGATGCCGCAGGAGTGCAAAAATCGCAAGAAGATCAAGATACACGTGCCTTTTAAACGCATATTTATTTATTAAACTTCAAAACTTTACACTCCGAAAACTGAAGAATCCAAATATTTGATATAAAAGATTGCCATATCGAAAAAAGATTATACCTTTGCATGGGATGATTAATTTTTTATCAAGAATAATATTTTAGACTATAGGTTTATGAATAATCCGAATGAAATCAACAAAGAAAAAGGTTACGGTGAAAGCTACAATCCAGCAGGAAATGAAGAAGAGTCCAGTTTCGACATCCGAATATTATGGATGTTGTTCTTACGCTATAAATATTGGATTGCCGCATCCGTAATAGTATGCTTAATTTCAGCATTGATATATTTACGCTATACAATCCCTGTGTACAACATTACGTCCAAAGTACTCATCAAAGATCAGGACAAACGCTCCTACTCAGGCATCAACTCCACATTTCAGGAACTGGGATTCATGAACAGCAGCGATGGTTTCGACAATGAGATTGAGGTGCTCAGCACAAAGACACTGAACAAAAAGGTTGTACGCGAACTGAAGCTTTACACCACTTATTTCTATGACGGAAATATAAAGGACAATGAAATATACGGCAAATACAGTCCGTTCCTGCTCGATTATGAGGACGGGGCTATAGATTCGTTGCACCATACCATCGAGGTCACTCTATCAAAGAAAGAGGAGAACTATATGGTAAATATAAAGTATCAGGATGCAGAACTAAAGAAAATCATCACTGGTTTCCCTGCCAACATCAGTACGACATTCGGTAAAATAACTATAGAACGCAACCCGCTTTTCGACATTAGTCTTGCCAATTCACGCAATATAGCAAATGATGATAACAATAATGAAGAAAAGCTTGACCGCGACTTGATTGTACGTATTAACCCTATCGACCCGGTAGCCATTGCGTACTCAAGCAAAATGTCTGTAGAAGCCACATCAAAGACAACGACCGTGGCACAGCTGTCCATCAATGACAACATTCCGGAAAGAGGTGCCGACTATCTGAACAAGCTGATTGAAATCTATAATGACGAGGCAAGTATTGACAACAACCAGGAAGCAACGAGAACTGCCGACTTCATCGACACCCGTCTGGGCATCATCAGCAAGGAACTGAACATGACAGAGGCGGAGCTTGAACAATACAAGAAAATATCCGGTATCACAGATTATGCAAGTGACGCCAAAACAGATGTAGGGCAAAAGCTTCAGTACGAGACACAGATTGTAGAGGTTTCCACACAACTGAACCTCGTGGATTACCTTTTGGAATATGTCAATGACAGCCACAACTATCTGCAAATAATTCCAGCCAACATAGGTTTGAAAGACAGCTCATTGCCGCAAGTAATATCCAAATACAATGAGACTGTCATGGAAAGAAACAGACTTCTCAGAGTTTCTTCCGAGAACAGTCCTACTGTGACTACACTGACCAACGAGGCTGAGGGGTATCTTGTAGGAATAAAAGCTTCGCTGAACAGTGCGAAACGTCAGCTTTCCATCCAACATAAGGACCTTGTCAGCCAACAGAACAAATACAACAGCCAAATATCATCAGCACCAACTAAAGAACGTGCGTTGGCAGACATCAACAGACAGAAGGAAGTCAAGGCGGGATTATACCTCATGCTCTTGCAGAAACGAGAGGAAAATGCAATAACTCTTGCATCAACTGCTTATAAAGGAAAAATGATTGAGGAACCTATCATTAATAATATTCCTATATCGCCAAAGAAAAAAATAATCCTGCTGATTGCCCTTGTAATAGGTATCGCACTGCCGTTTGCATACCATTATATACGCAATTTCTTCAACTACAGAATAAAGAATGCTGACGACTTAGGCAAACTGACAAACGTGCCGTTGCTCGGAACTGTTCCTTACGTAAAGGCTCTGGCTAAGGGCAACAGAACAGTGGTTGTACAGGAAAACCGCAACAGCATCATGGTGGAGGTATACCGTATATTGCGCTCCAACCTTCCATTCGTGTTGAATCCGAACCAGAATGTCATACTGTTCACTTCTACTGTAGCCGGAGAAGGCAAAACATCTGTGGCTTCAAACCTTGCAACAAGTATTGCTTTCGTAGGAAAGAAAGTGCTGATTATCGGACTCGACATCCGTAAGCCACGCTTGGCAAAACTTTTCAAGCTTGGAAACAATGAGGTTGGTATCACAAACTTCCTGACAAGAAGAGTGGACGACTATGAGTATTTGGAATCATTGATACAAAACTCTGGCATCAGCCCTAACTTGGATATATTGCCGGCAGGTCCTATACCGCCTAACCCGGCAGAATTGCTTGAAAAAGAGAATTTGGCTTCTGCCATCAGTTTCTTGAAAAAGAAGTACGACTATGTCATCCTCGATACAGCTCCTGTGGGACTTGTCTCTGACACACTGACAATCGGAAGACATGCCGACCTCACACTATATCTTGTGCGTGCTGACTACACGCTTAAAGCCGACATGAATTTGGTCAATAGCCTGTCAGTAGAGAAGCGTCTGCCGAACATCAATATCATATTGAACGGTGCTGTGACAGAGACCAACAATTACAGCTACAAGCGTTATGGCGGATATTCTTACGGCAAAGGCTACGGATACAGCTATAATTATGGTTATGGCTATGGAAAGGAATCTGGCAAAAAACTTGAGGAAGTATAACACGAAACAGATATATAAAATCTCATAGTTTGAAATCGATATGGTTATAGGTGTAGACTTTGACGGGACAATCGTAGAACATCGTTACCCGGAAATTGGCGAAGAAAGACCTTTCGCGACAGACATTCTGAAGAAGCTGATAGCAGACCGTCACAAGCTAATCTTGTGGACAATGCGCAATGGAAGGCTTCTTGATGAGGCTGTACAATGGTGTGCTGACCGTGGTGTGACATTTTATGCCGTAAACAGCAACTCACCGGAAATGTTCAAAGAAGACACTCCGCATCATCTGTCATGCAAGCTGAATGCAGACATATTCATTGACGATTGTAATGTGGGAGGATTGCCAGACTGGCCTACTATCTACAAAATCATATCGACCAAAGCCACATACGCCCAGTTGCTTTACCAGAAATTTCAGGATGAGCAAGACGAGGAAGTGGAGCCGCCTGCACCCAAGTGGATGTTTTGGAAATCAAACCGCCACTAAAGAATATTCTACACAATAATAAATTATCCGTAAATGTCCGCATAACCAAATGATTTTGGTTATGCGGACTTACTTTTATATCCCTTATATATAAAAGACAGAACAAAAAATTCCCATAAAATCAGAGCCTTCTGCACCGAGAAAGCGGACATGAACATAAAAGACAGAACAAAAAAAAGTCCTATAAAATCAGAAGATTTCATCAAAATCCCAATGAAACAAGAAATTAAAAAGCTTCGCACCACATCTTTCAAAGGAACAGATGTAATAATCATTGTTTCATGATACATTTATACGGATTATTGTTACATATAGCCCTGAGATACTATCAAGCCGGAATTATATTTGCAACAAGAACTCAAAATCAAACAAAAAGCAAACTTTTAAATCAGAAAAAGCTATGACAAAGAAACTATCAAGACTATTTGCAGGATGCTGCTGTCTGGCAGCACTCATTCCGGTAACGGCTTTTGCCGACACAAAATCAAAAGACACAGAATGCAATGAGATAAAGATTGCAGAGAATGCTCCAAAAGTAAAATACAACCCGATGATTTTCGGGCAGTTCATTGAGCATTTCCATACACAAATCTATGGAAGCATATACGACCCGAAATCAAAATTCGCCGATGAAGACGGGTTCAAGGCCGATGTCATCAAAGCACTGAAAGAAATCAAAACCCCATCGTAAGATGGCCCGGCGGATGCTTCGTCTCCACCTATCATTGGTTAGAAGGTGTGGGACCGGAACGCACTCCTGTATACGACAAAAGTTGGCAGGTTGAAGATCCCAACACTTTCGGCACAGACGAATATATAAAATGGTGTCACAAGGTGGGCACAGAACCTTATATATGTACTAACGCAGGAACCGGCACTCCCGAAGAAATGAGCGACTGGGTGGAATACTGCAACCTGTCAATCGGCAAGTATGGCAGAATGCGCATGGCAAACGGATACGAGATTCCCTACAATGTAAAATACTGGAGTGTAGGAAACGAGAACTACGGTGACTGGGAACTGGGTGCAAAGACTGTAAAAGATTGGGGACCGCTGGTATGCGAGTCTGCCAAACTAATACGCAGCGTGACCCGCGATGCCAAACTATTTGCAGCCGGACGGGCAGATCGCAATTGGACAGTACCGTTGCTCAATGCCGCCGGACGACATCTCGATTACATTTCCCTGCACGGATATTACGACCCCCGTCCACTCTACCATTACAATACTCCATCACCTTATTTGGACTGCATGATGCAGACAGAACGTCCGGAGAATGAAATAAAAGAGACAATAAAGATTCTGGAGGAAACCGGATTCAGGGGAAAAATCAAGATTGCTTTCGATGAATGGAATCTGCGCTATTGGCACCATCCGTGGCACGGTGACTTGCGCAAGGGCTTTGAGATAGAGGCGCGCGACAAGAACGACATAAACTCCACCTATACAATGGCAGACGCACTGTTTTCCGCCTGCTTCCTCAACTCCTGCCTGCGCAATGCGAGCGATGTGGAAATTGCCTGTTTCTCACCTATTGTAAACACTCGCGGAGCCATATTCGTACATCCTGATGACATTGTGAAACGCACCACTTTCCATACATTCAGCATGTACACCAACATGCTTGAAGAATGGATTGTACCAATCGAGACAAAAGTAGCACAACTGGCAGGGAACAACCAAAGCACTCCTGTTATAGACGGAATACTTACTTCAAACACAGAGGAAACCCGTTTCGTATATGCCATTGTCAACAAAGACCCTCAAAACAGCCGCAATATACGGCTCGACTTCAAGGGAATGCCTATAATCAAGGGCAAGAAGATTAAAGGAGTCGTATTGAAAAGAGAGTCTACTGACGACTATAACGACATAGGGCATGAGAACAAGGTCGTCCCAGAAGCCACCAGTTACGCGCTGAATAACGGCATAGTGACACTACCACCCCACTCGCTCAACATTCTGTTCATTGAATAAATACCATAGAGACATTCCATAAAAGAATGCGTTCATACAGATGAACCTGCATGAATAAATATAGACAATCCACAAGATGACTCTATATGCCTGCATAACCGACCATTTTCAGTTGTGCAGGCTTTGCTCATTTATTCCAAAGTCCCAAATTTAGCATCTTAAATTTGCCCGTTATGCCTTTTTTGAGTTAATTTGCAGAAACAATAAAACAAAGAGCTATAATTATGAAAATCATAAATTTCGCGGAAAGCAATACTATCATCAACCAGTATATGGCAGAGCTGAGAGATGTGAATATCCAAAAAGACAGTGCCAGATTCAGAAACAACCTGACACGCATCGGGCAGATGATGGCATACGAAATAAGCAAGACATTGCGATATTCCACAAAAGAAGTGCAGACACCTCTTGCCACAGCCACAGCATGTACTCATGACGATGACATTGTTTTAGGCACCATATTCAGGGCAGGACTGCCTTTCCATCAGGGATTTCTCGACATATTCGACCGTGCCGGAAATGCCTTTGTGTCAGCATTCCGATATTATAAGGACAAAGAATGTGAGGATGTAGGCATAAAAATTGAATATATAGCCTCTCCGGCTCTGACAAACAAGACTTTGATTATCGCAGACCCAATGCTTGCAACCGGCGGCAGCATGGAACTCGGCTATGAGGCATTCTGCACCAAAGGCACTCCATCGGTCATCCACTTGTGCTGTGTCATCGCCTCACAAAAAGGAGTGGACTACATCAAAAAGGTATTTGGGGATAACCCGAGTGTAACCTTATGGTGTGGAGTCATAGACCCTTCACTCAACGAGCATTCATATATTGTTCCCGGACTGGGAGATGCCGGTGATTTGGCTTTCGGAGATAAAATATAAGACAAGCCGCTTTCAAACTCATACCGTTTACTTGCAGGCCATATTGTTCCCCAAAAGGCTTGTCCAGTATATCGTGTGACAAGTCGGTATAAACATAAAAGAAATCTGACGGACATTTTTCCGTTTGAATTGCGACAAACAGCTGTATACAGTATACATCTGTTTGTCGCAGTTTGTTTGATATATATACATCCACGGCAGCAATAATCCTGCAAATATTCGACAAAGCGTCAATATCTACGTGAGCACGAGATAATAAAACATCATTAAAGTTGGTAATCATCACATTAACTTCATAGATTCAGGTCTGACTGACAACAATGATTACCAACAATAAAATCCATAGATATTTTTTGCGTTATTGATGAGTTTGACAAGAATTTTGAGCAAGAAATGAAGGAAAAGCCCTTCCTGCTACTTCCTGCTACGAATGGAAAGAAACACCACAATCGCAAAGTCTCCCTTTCAGACAGCAGAATCACAACCGTTTTTTTACAGGAAGTACAGAACAACAATTTGACATATTGTCAGTTGGAGGAAAAACTCAATTTTAACATTCCGGGCATTCACTTTTGCTCTAGAATGTACATGAGTCCGCTTTGTCTCATGCTAAGTATCAGATAATCAAGCAAATATGATTTTGCAAAAAAAGGTATGGTTTTAGCTCAAAAACTAAGTGTTTAAACTAAAATAGAATACATTGATAATCAATATGTTATAACAAAATCCATATAAAACTATTGTTTTTCGCCTTCAAAATCAAAATCTGTTTGGAAAGACGCACAAAACTGCCAGTAAACATAAATTAAGGATTGCCGTAGAACATGCACGGTTTTAGCCCGAAATAAGGACGTTTCAAAACTCGTGCGCCTTGAAAATAAATTTTCAAGGTACACTTTAAAAAATTGCGAGGCGCACGAGTTTTATTTTCACAGTGCTCTAATTTCGGCAAAAACGCGTTCAAACGTAAATAAATGTATCTTTTCAAGACTAAAATTAGCCTATTTTTACAAATCACTTTCGATGACAAAAAACCTCCGTAGAATCGCTTAAATGCAACCGTGGCGGAGTTTTGTTGATTTTGAGCGATTCTACGAGGGTCAGATTTTAACATTTCATTTATCACAAAAAGCACACTATTGTTGATATTTTGCAGCACATTGAGATATTTCCACGCTTTTTACAGACATTTTGCACCAGTATTAAAATTCAACAGGAATTCTGCATGTTTGACAGATATAGAATCCCGGCAGGATATGGTAACAAAAAAAATCCACAGAAGAAGCCTGCGGATTTCGCACGGGATTGACCTTTTTATTCTAATTCCGAACTCGCGCAAGAGTTGATTCAGACTGCAAAAAATGAAAGAGAGGAAGATTTCAGAACAAACACACACGAAGAGAGTGAAAATAGAGTTTTGGCGCACTATTTTCACTCTCTATTTTGCAATGTCTGCAAAACTTACTAATTTTGCAAGCAATTATCAATTAAAGTTTTTAATGAAAACCGATTCAGACAATTATCCCGCGAGGCATTGCGCCTCAAATATTAAACATTACCCAGAATTAAGACCTTTGGACATCATCACAAAGGCAAAGTTCCATGAACCCCTTTTTGTTTTATGTATATTGCTAAGGTAGTATCCTTTATCACAGCCATTTATATAGCTACAAAAAAAAAGAATACAATCATCACTTAACAAAAACATCAAATAAGAAAAAAATGGAACTAATTGCAACATACATGTTCTTGGCACTTGCCATTTCCGCAATGTGCTCTGTACTCGAAGCGACACTATTATCCACTCCCATGTCATTTGTAACCACCCTTGAGACTCAAGGCGCAAAGGGAGCGCAAAGGCTGAAAAACCTGAAACAGAATATCGACCGTCCTATTTCCGCCATACTTGTTGTGAATACTATCGCAAACACTGTGGGCGCATCACTTGTCGGCTCACAAGCCGCACAAGAGTTCAACAGTACAGGAGTCGGCATTGTATCAGCGATATTCACTCTCCTCATTCTCATCTTTTCCGAAATAGTGCCGAAGACAATCGGTTCATGCTATTGGAGAAAACTCGCCATCCCGGCATCGGGAGTGATAAGGACACTTATCGTCATCACTTATCCACTCGTTTTTCTGATTGAGCGGCTGACCCATCTCATATCTTCCGGTTCCAACCAAGTGTCGGTAAGCCGTGAAGAGGTGTCGGCAATGGTCACAGTCGGAGCAGAAGAAGGTGTGCTGCAAAAGAAAGAAAACAAAATGATTCAGAACCTGCTGAAACTGGATGAAATCACAGCCCACCAAATCATGACTCCAAGCGTGGTTGTGGCAATGGCAGACAGCAGCATGAATCTGCGCGACTTCTATAAGACAGAAGAATACAACAAGTATTCGCGTATTCCTATTTACGACGAGGACAACAGCGACTATATCACAGGCTATGTGCTTCGCCAGACAATTCTTGAGCGTCTGGCAGAGGACAAGTTCAACATACACTTGAAAGACCTTGCCCGTCCGATACTCTCATTTCCTGAATCTGAGCCGGTAGCGAATATATGGGAAAAACTGCTCGAAAAGAAAGAGCACATCTCTATCATCATTGATGAATATGGAAGTTTGCGCGGCATTGTCACAATGGAGGACGTTATCGAAACCATGCTCGGCTTTGAAATCGTGGACGAGAAAGACGAGGTAGTCGACATGCAGGAATATGCCAAAGCTCAGTGGAAACGAATACAGAAAAAGCAACAAAAATAACCGTTTCTATATTCTCTATAAATGGAACATTTGTCACCGCGCCGCCATATAGCACTCGAAATAGACAGGATTCTGCAAAACCGTCTTATTGAAAGGCATCCGTTGCGCCAACTGTTTTGGGAATGTACCTTGAGATGCAACCTGCACTGCCGACATTGTGGCAGCGATTGCCGCACGGGAAACGAGTGCGCAGATATGCCGGTGACGGATTTCCTCCGTGTACTGGACAACATTGCACAACACCAGAATCCCAATCATACATTCATTATTGTCACAGGCGGTGAACCACTTTTGCGCAAAGACCTTGAGGAATGTGGCAGTGAGTTCTACCGCAGAGGTTTTCCATGGGGCATGGTGACTAACGGACAGGCATTGACCCGCTCACGGCTCTATTCTTTAATCAAATCGGGACTGCACTCACTGACCATCAGTTTGGACGGATTTGAGGCAGACCATAATTGGATGCGCGGTTGCTCCACCAGTTTCAGCCGCGCCGCCGAAGCAATACGCATTGTAAACACAGAGTCCAATCTCGTGAATGATGTAGTCACTTGTGTGAACAGGCACAACTTCTCTACTCTACCTCAATTTAAGAATTATCTGCTTACATTGGGTGCCAGACGCTGGCGAATCTTCACAGTATTCCCGGCAGGACGCGCCAAAGATGATGATGAGCTCCAACTGAGTCCGTCGCAGCTGCATGAATTGATGCAGTTCATAGCCTCTTCACGCAAGGAAAAGCTTCTTGATATAAGCTATGGATGTGAAAGTTTTCTTGGTAACTATGAAGGCGAAGTACGTGACCATTTCTTTACATGTCAGGCAGGAGTCACAGTTGGAAGCATACGTTGCAATGGCGACATTGGCGGTTGCCTGAGCATACGGAGCGACTATTCGCAAGGAAATATTTACCATGATAATTTCATGGAAGTATGGAATAACCGGTTTGAGCCATACCGACACTATGAATGGAAACGCAATGGAGAATGTGCCGACTGCCGTTTTTTCCGATATTGCCGTGGCAACGGAATGCACCTGCGCAAAGAAGACGGATTTATTTCTGTGTGCAACTACAAAAGGATGTTCCCAGACAGGAAGTAATCTCACAAAAGAATATACAGAATTCTTTTATCATAAACATAATCCCCCTCATAAAGCCCCGATTCCTAAATACATTAAAGGTACTTTGGAATCGGGGCTTTATGAGGGGGGGGATTATAAAAATGCCCATTATTTATCGGCATCCCAATATAGAATCCCGACAAACTACTTTCGTATAAGTTCCAACACGAGAACCTTTTTTGTATTGGAATCCACTCTGAATATCTCAGAACTTCTCTCACCTACAACCCATGCAATCTCATTGCCATCACATATAACCTTTTGCGTCTCCTTTTCAAATCGAGTAAGCTTTATATCCGTCATAAAGTCGCTGAGCAACTTTGTGCCATGCAATCCGAATGGAGAAAAACTATCCCCCTGATGAACAGTACGTATGGTCAGCGGACCATGCATCTTGTCCACATCAAGATAGGCAAAACGCTTGTCAGGATTAATCACAAGGTTCTCCCTGTCAATAATCTTGTAATTGATAGTGCCGCAACCATCTATCAGCATTGTTCCCTCATGCGAGGCAAAACGAAATTTGCGCTCAATCTCTACTTCTTCAGTCTGAATCGGAGCAATAACAATTTGCCCTCGGTCAATGAGCAACCTCCACTTCTTCGCACTGAACAAGCGTCCCGGAGTGCCATTCATCGCCTTCGCAATATCCTCTTCCTGAGAACGCGTGAATCCCAAAGGACTCAGAATCTCGTGCATCACAGAACGCGGAGAAACACACTCTTCCACTCTCTTTACATCAATAAGGCGAGTATTTCCCACCGTTCTCAGACATTTGGAAATATCCTCCCTGATTGCCTTGTCATATACCTTACAAGCCTCATTCAAATGTTCTATGGCAAAAGCAATATTAGCAGAGGCCGACAAATTAATCGTACTCAGAACCGGCATTACATCAAGCCTAATCTTATTCCTGCTGAAGACATCCAGCTTGTTCGTACTGTCAACCACGTATTCCTGTCCTTTGCGCTCCAAATAATCCACAATGTCATTACGGCTGACACACAGCAAAGGGCGGACAATTTTCCCGTTACGAGACGGAATGCCACACATGCCATGAATGCCGCTTCCTCGGACAATGTTCAACAATAATGTCTCCACATTATCGTCACGATGATGCCCCACAGCCACAGCCTGAGCACCGCTCTCTTCCAAAACCTCACTGAAGTAAGAATATCTAAGCTCGCGTGCCGCCATTTCTATACTTATACCTCTATCGGCCGCATACTGCACGGTGTTGAATCCCTTCACATACAGCTTTACTCTCAACTGCTCACACAACATTTTTACGAAGTCCTCGTCTCTCCGGCTTTCCTTGCCACGAAGATAGAAGTTGCAGTGTATAGCCTCACACTCATATCCCAAATTTCTCAGAAGCAACAAAAGGCATACAGAATCGGCTCCTCCACTTAGCGCGACTAATACTTTGCCGGCCTGAATGTCGAGAAGCGAATTGTCTTCAATAAACCTGCTTACACTGTCCTCAATGTTTGTCAAGTTTCCCATGATAAATAAATATTTTAATGTTCTATACCAAATTCATCAACAGCACAAATCATCTGCACAAAAGTAAAACATTTGCGCAAGAGCACAAGTATTTCCAGCGTATTTTTTTAATGAAACATCAGAAAAAGTATTTTACAAGAAAAAAAAGCAGCAAAAAATTTGTAGGAAAAACCAAAAGGCACTACCTTTGCACTCGCAAAACAGAAACGGTGCCTTGGATGAGTGGCTTAGTCTACGGTCTGCAAAACCGTCCACGGCGGTTCGAATCCGCCAGGCACCTCTCTTAGCAAAACAGGAATAGCGTAATTGACAGAACGGTCAGTTGCGCTTTTTTCATTTAGAGAGGATTTTTTCATTTTACACTGAATTTCGAAATTATGATTATGAAGAAACTTATCAGACAATCATTTGCAGCACTCGCCGCCATCATCGCACTTTCAGCATGTTCCGATGATGACAACAAGGCATCTGTGGCAAACCGTATAACCACACCAAACACAAGCGGATACAGCAAGCTTGTCAGCGTAGAGCGGGCAGGCAGTTTTCAGAACATGTATGCTTGGCGGTTCGGATACAGCGGAAACAATCTCGTACAAGCTGTAAGCACCTTACAGCACAGCAACGACATGCAGTCAGAGGGCAACAAAGCAAACTACAGCCTGTCCTATGGAGAAAGAACTGTGGGCATATCCACCAATGGTGTGCCTATGTCCGTCGCACTCAACGAAGAAGCCTTAGTGTCAAAAGCCACAAGCGGAAACACCACTTACAACTATTCGTACACCGGCGGGTATCTCACGTCATGGAAAGTGCTGTACCAGAACAACGGTTTCGGAGGAAGCTCGACAAAAGGCGCGACGGCAGAACTGTCGAGAACAGTAAATGGCAATATTACAGAAATCAAATACACTCCAAGCGCTGATGCTCCGGATATTTATTACACTTACAGTTTTGAATACACACAGGACGACAATGTAAACGGTCTCTTGCCTGAAGCCATTTCCAAAGTAATGGGATGCGAAGGATTTGAATACATCTACTATGCCGGGCTACTCGGTCGCGGCACGCAGAATTTGGTTAAAAGTATTACTGTCACCCACAGCAAGAATGAAGAAGAAACTGCGTATGAGTTTTTCTACAATTTCGACACCAACAGGAACACGATTACTTGCAGTTATGGAAAAGGCAGCAATACAGTGGTTGTGACATACAAGTACCAATAAAAAAAACAGAGAAACAACCACACATTAGAATCACCTTATACGATAAAGAGGATGGAACCCGTCATGAGTTCCATCCTCTTTTCTTTTTTATCTTCCATACGCATCCTCTGAGCCGGAAATAAAAGTTTTCCATACGTTTGAATACGGTGTATGACTTAAATGGATAATACCCTAATTTCATTTTCAGTTCCCGTCTAATCCGCCATGTCTCCACAGTCCGCAAATTGGCGGCAATCCTTCTTTCTATCTCAGCACATTCTCCGGAAGTGAAAGCTTGCCTGTTCTGATAAAAGAACCAATAAGCCCCCACAATATTCAGCCAACGATGATTCTCATAGAAGTCAAGCACGTATTCGGCATCGCGCAGATTTCCCTTGCTCATTTCTTCTTCAAGTTGTCTTTTCATACTGAGATTTGCGTCCATGTAATCAAATCTCAAAATGGTACACGCACTTGTCATAGAGGCAGAATACTTGCGATAGAAATACTCACCGTCGCATATCACCACTTTCCTCGAATGCAGATAATGCATCCTTGTAGTGTTGTCATCACTATACAGACGACACGATGTGTCATACGGATATGCCTTATGAATATCCGCACGAACAATATACAGCCCGTGCAGACTCCAGTCAAGACTGAGCCGGAAAGCCTCTTCGCCATCAAGGACGGTCTTGTCGGTCTTGTTCTCATACAACTCTACCATCCCCGTGTCTTCATAACACTGCATCAGACGAAACACGGCACAATCGGCATCCTCTACAGTCCTGACAGCCTTATAAGCCTTCTCAAGAGCGTCCAAAGCCAACCAATCATCACTGTCCAGCATGGTAATATACTCTCCATTCGCCCTTTCAAGTCCCAAGTTGCGCGCCACCGCTTGTCCTGCATTGCGCTCCGTTCTCAAAACACAAATCCGACTGTCTCTATCCGCATATTCTTCAAGAATAGCCAATGAACCATCCGTAGAGCAATCATCTATACAGACAATCTGAATGTCTTTCAAAGTCTGCGCACAAAGAGAATCAAGACACTGGCGCAAATATTTCTCAGCATTATACACAGCTGTCAAAACTGTAATCTTACTCATTCTCTCCTACCCTTTCTTATAAAACTCAATCTATCTCCAAGTTTCTTTTTCAAATCCTTCATCAAAGTCGTCTCACGGCGCAGCACTCTAAGCGAGAAGAACAGTGAGGCGGACAACATTATCATGCCCACAAGCCATTTGAGCACAGTCCCCAACTGCAAAGCTGCATAAACAGCCGCACTAAAAAGAAGAAATTGTATCACATAAAACCTGACAGGAGAAAAATCAAACTTGAACTTATATTTCAATCTGTAAAACACATGTATAATCACGAAATCAATAAAACCGCCAAGCGACAATGCCCATCCCGCACCAACCAGCCCATACATCCGGAATGCCACAGGAATGACTATCGCAATGAAGACATCGTATATCAACTCGGTAAACATATACATTTTAGAATCGCCCTTCGCAAGCGGAAGATAGGCAACGGGAAGCGTCAGAGCCTTGAAAAACATAAAGAAGGAGGCACTGACCGCCATAGGAACCGCCGCCATAAAATCCGCTGAATAAAGTACGGATATTATCAGCGGCATTGCTATAACAAAGAAAATCAGACAAGGCGCAATCAACAATACACAAACCTCCATTTGCTGGTTCACAGTGTGATTCATCCTGTCGGTATCACGCTCCGCAGCCGAAAGCCTCGGAAAATAATCGGCCTCAATAGCCACAAAAACAAGAGAGGCATAACTCACCGCCATAATATATCCGGTGTTGTACAACCCTACATCCGCAAGCTCTCCGATACGAAATATCGAGGTGTTTATTATATAATCCGCCCCTTGCCCAAACAAACCTGCAATGATGTATGCCACCCCAAGCTTTATCATAGGCACTCCTTTCATCACATTGCTCATTGAACGGACAGATGTACTCCACGAAACCACCTTTGTGGAAAACCAAAGATGCACACAGAGTACAGCTATATTTCCCGCAACCAAAGAAAATACTATGCCCCGTATTCCAAGAAAAAAATACACAGGAGAGCAAATCAGCAAAGTGGCAAAGGCTGCAAAGACCGAAATTGTCGCTACTTTCTTCAACTGTTTCATGCCTTTGAGAATAGCAATCTCACCACCGGTCAATGCCATAGTCGCAGCCACAGGAGAAAGCAGGCAGAATGTCAAAGTGTAATCATAATTCTTGAATGTCCACAAACTAATCCACGGAGAAAGCACACAACATACCAGCATCCCTAACACAGCTGTCAACAGACTCCATGTCCGCACCGTATTCACAAAATCAACGACAGTCTTTTCATCACCCATATCAAACAGCTCCGCCACATGACGCACCGCACTGAAAGATATTCCAAAATTAGTAGACTGATTGACCAGACTCATTACTTTATTGTATATACTGACCAGAGCTATACCGGAAGGGCCGAGGAGCATGGCTGCAATCTTGTTGCGCACAATACCCATCAGCATCGTAATGCCCTGTACCCCACCAAACAGACCTGTGTATTTTATCACATGGTCATAGGTTGTGTCATTTTCCTGCTCTGTGTATATACCCTTGTTTTCCATCTGTTACTTTAGTAAACGCAAATTTACGCTCTTTATTTCAAACAAAGAAGAAAAAAACTCACTGTCAGATACCCAAAACTCACATTTCGGATGTTTTATTTACCGCTATCAAGAAAAATGCGTTACTTTGCACATATATCAAATCAGAATACTGAAGAAATGAAAATAGTTATCCTTGACGGTTTTACCGTGAATCCGGGCGACCTTTCATGGTCTGCCCTTGAATCATTGGCTGAAGTAGAAGTATATGACCGCACTTCTGAAGACGAGATTATACCACGCTGCAAAGGTGCTGAAATGATACTTACCAACAAAGTGGTACTCGATGCCGCAGTGCTCAACCAGTTGCCGCGCCTGATGTACATCGGTGTACTGGCAACTGGATACAACGTAGTAGACCTTGAAGTGGCAAGCCGACAGAGCATCGTAGTCACCAATATCCCGGCTTACAGCACCGACAGTGTGGCACAGATGGTATTTTCCCACTTGCTCAACATCGTAAGCAGAACCGACCATTATGCCCGTGAGAACCGTCACGGACGTTGGAGCGCAAACAAGGATTTCTGCTATCTCGACCACACAATGTCAGAACTGGCGGGCAAGCGCATGGGCATCGTAGGACTCGGAAACATAGGAACTGCCGTTGCCAAGATTGCACGCGCCTTCAATATGGAGGTTATCGCATATACATCAAAAAGCGAAGACGAGCTTCCGGAAGGTGTACAGAGCGTCACAATGGACGAGTTATTTACAAACAGCGATGTCATAAGCCTGCACTGTCCGCTCACAGTTTCCACCCGGCATTTGGTAAATTCACCTCGCCTGCACTCCATGAAACCGTCAGCCATACTGATAAACACCGGGCGCGGCCCTCTTGTCTGCGATGAGGATGTGGCAGACGCGCTCAACCATCACATCATTGCCGCATACGCAGCCGATGTGCTGACTGAAGAACCTCCTAAAGTGGACAATCCTCTGCTATCGGCAAGAAACTGCTATCTGACTCCGCATATCGCATGGGCCACCTACGAGGCCCGCCAGCGTCTTATAAACATTTGCGTTGAAAACGTAAGAGCATTCATCAAGGGAGAGCCTCAAAACCAAGTAAACTGAGCAACCGGGTATAAAGGATTCCCATAAAAAAGGATGCCCGGCATACATGATTGACAATATATCTCACTCATAATGCGGGTCTGAGAAAAGGACAGCATCTTAAAAAGTAGAATCGGCAGCTTTTAAAAATTGCCGATTCTACTTTTTTATTACATAACAAACTGTCATGCGGCTCACATCAAATAAATCTGCGGTTCGACAAAGACAGATTACAAGACAGCGGTCTAAAGTCACTTTCACCTCACTAAATTTTTAGAACCGCAGTATGGTTTATAAAAACCGCAGTGCAGTTTACAAGAGCCACAGTGCGGTTTATAGAATTTTGCACGCAAATCCGAACTTTATGGTGCAGACAAAAAACAAATGTGGCAAGCAAACGGATTAATACGCACAATGAATCCATCTGCATGCCACAACGTCATACACACAAACGACACTACAATAAAAATCAACATGCCTCATCAGCGCAAGAGCCAACACACATACTCACTCTATATAAAACTGATGTCAAGAACCACAGAAAAGGGGCGCGCCGATTGGCACACCCCTCCATTCTTATTATATCAAATAATATCCAAACGAATTATTTGACAAGCACTTTCTTAGTCACAACCTTACCGTCAGTGAGAGTAATCTTCACAATGTTGATACCCTTCTGAGGAGTGTCGAGTGCAGCACCATTCATTCCAAAGTACTGAGTCTTCACAATGTTGTCAGCAGCAACACCCTCAATTCCTACAGGAACAACGAATGTAATCACCACGTCAATAACTACAGCCTTATTGTCATAAACGAATCCCCACTTAGCAGTGTAAGTCTGACCGGCCTCATAAGTCTCGTCAATGCATCCAATATAGTCGATAATGCCAGAAGCCGGGTCCTGAATCTTCACGCAAACCATTCCTTCACCAGAGCCCCACAATGCAGCGTCACCGGCAGCATCGCGCCATCCGTCAGAAGTATTACCCACAAAGTCGTTTGTTGTCACGTTTACGATATACTGCTCTGCCTCTGCAATTGACTCAATGCCGAGAGCCTCAGTCACCTCATTCACGTCGAATGTAGCAGTAGTACCGCTATAAGCCGTTCCAGCCTCTTCTGAATGCTCCACAGTGATAGTCTTCACAATCTCAAACGACTTGACAACCGGTTCGATGAATGTGATGTTTGTATTAATCAACACAGTGTCAGTCTCTGTGACAACAGCCCAAACAGCTGTATAAACAGAACCCACAGCAGGCTCGTTCTCCAGATTGTTGGCATAAGTACAAATATCAATATTGTCCTCTGCTACAGCCACATCAAGCTTCACACAAACAGAAGCGTCATTGCCCCATGCAACAAATGCGCCGTCTACATTGCGCCATCCGTCATACAGACTCATAGCGTTCTCCACGTATGTGCCGTCAGGATCTACACCACGAACATTGTCGGCTGTAACAGCATCCACACCGAGCATCTCGCATATAGCGGCAATATCTACAGTGGCAGTCTGGTTTGTATAACCGAGTTTAGCCTCACGCTCAACATCTACGTTGATAACATATACGTGATTCTCCTCCGACCTGATTTCCTCAATAATCCATGCAGCATTCTCATTGCTTGCAGCCTTGTCGCCATAGCAAGCAGAACCTGCATCGAGATTATCGGTAGCAATCACACCGTTCACACCCTGTATAGTGTACATTCCGTCACCAATGCTGGCAATAGTCCAAGCAGCCTTCTTATCGGCAGTAGCAGACATTGTCCACTTGTCAGTACCCGCATAACCTGCATACTCACCGTCAGCGTCCAATATATAATAAGTGCCGTCGCCCACAGCCTCAAACTTAAGCGGAGCAGCCTCAGCCTCAACAGTCACTTTATCATTCGCAAGAGTCATATAGTTGCCCGAAGCATTCTGCTTGATAGTATATTCAGCATCAGCCTTAGGTGCAGTCACAGGAGTAGCGTTGTATGCCTCAGTTGCAGCAGCAAGCGCGTCTATAGCAGCAGCAAGCTCTGCCTCAGTAGCCTCTGTATTGTCAGCCACAGCCTGAGCCTCAACGACAGCAGCAGAATAAGTGTCGAGAGCGGCAGTAGGAATCATAAACAAAGCGTCACCAACGTTTGTCTTCTTCTCCACGACTCTGTTTGCAGCAGCAATGTCAGAGACAAGCTGTACGCGAATCAAATCAGCCTCACTGACAGTCTCAATCTCAACCTTGTCGTAGAAGAGATGCTGGCAAGCAGCCGAGCCGGAGTTAGGAGCAGTAAATCCGAGAGAAAGCACACCGTCAGTCTGCTCTGTAAGAGTGAACTGAACGATTTCATTTGTCCATTCGCCCACTGCATACACCTTGTTAGAAGCAAGATACTCCGTTCCGTCCGCAGCAATGAAACCGACAAGGTTCTTCACTGTAGCGGCTGTTCCACCAACATTATATACAGGTATAGTCAGCACATAGTTTCCGGCAGGGAGAGTCACCTTCTGAGTGTACTGAGCAGACGCGCCCCATACACCAATCACACCAAGCGCATTGCCTGTTGCCTCACCCTCAGGGTTTGTTGCCGGAGCATTGTATCCAGTACCGCCCAACCAGTTCTCAGAACCGTATGCAAACAGACCGGCAGCACGAGCATCACCGTTTTCAACAGCAATGTCCCATCCGTCCACCTCAAGCATACGGCTATAAGTAGTATTGTTGTTAGCCATATCCTTCTCGTAAGTGCAGATACCGTTATCAACCGGAGTTCCAACAGCGAAGTCAAGGTTAGAAGGCACATAATACTCAGAATAGTTGACATTCTTGAATGACAACCAGCTGATGTTATTGTCCTCTGCCACATTGAAACTGATTGTCAGATTACCTTCAGCATCTGTTCTACCGTTAGCGACAGCATTGACAAGATACATCTGACTATCACCAACCTGTGCGCCTTTTGTCACATCTACCGGAGTTCCGTCGCCAACAGAAAGCGTGATTCCTGTAGGAGCATCAGTCACACCGTTCTTAGCGCGTACACGCACCAATGCAGAAACAGAATATAGTTTGTCAGACTCAAGACCTACCACTGTGGCAGTCTTCACTGTTGCAGCCAAAGAATTTGCATCAGCTGTCCAATATTCAAAGAACGGCACCTTGAAATCAGAACCGTCAGTCTCGCCCTCAACAGACCAAGTATTGATATAAAGGTCAGACTCGAAATCCTTTGTGCCCCATGCAGAAAGGAGGAAGTCATCATAATCGTTTGCCGCATGCCATCCCTGAACGGAATTAGGATTCACCACAGTCTCTGTCAGCTCTCCAGCTTCCCACTTAGCCAAATAGTCATCCGCAGCATCCTTGAACGTAGCGTAAGCCTCAGCCGTGTACACATTGGTCGAGTTCAAAAGCGCATATCTTGCGTCGATAGCAACCTTCTGCTCCGCACTCTTCTTGGCAGCCGCAGTAGCGTCAGTCAATGTAGCGACAGCAGCCTTATAAGCATCCTCGTTTCCTTCGATTGTCTCAGTCTCGGCAAGCGCGGTTTCCAATGCAGTCTTCACAACACCGCTTATATCTGCTGCGAGATAATCGGTAGCTGTAGCACGGAGTGTCTCAACCTGAGAGACATATCCCGCAAACTTGAGTGTATTCAAATCATCGGCATTAGCACCATAATAAGTAAGCTGGAAGTTGTCCCAGATACACCACAACATGGTGTTCGCCTCATTCATAGCACCCAATTCCACAGTTCCTTCCTCACCTACATATACATATATAGGATTAGTAGTGTAAAGTCCGTTAGTGAATGAAACGGAAGCGTCACTCATACTGTTCTCCACACCTTCCTTTACCGGGAATGTAACCTTCTCCTCGCCAATAAAGAAATAAGGAAGGTTCTCTGTGTCCGTACCGTCCTGACGGTAGAATCCCTGTGCTGTCAGCGCGTATACACCCGCAGGAACTGTGACAGTCTGAGTCAGCGAGAATGTGGAATGATAAGATTCCGCACAGTTGTTTATATTATTTCCGCCGGAAAGATTATTGTTAGAAGCAACAATAGTCCACGGCGCAGTAGACTCATAACGACTGAAATTAGGGTCTCCTACAAGGAAAGTGGCATTCACCGGAGCATCTTTCGTTGCCTCTGCAAGAGCAGCGATACGCTCATCTTTTGTGACAAACCTGAAATATCCGTTTGATGTGGCCGGAAGCTCATCAACCAAATCAAGCACCGTACCTTCACCGCTCCAAGCAAGATATTTCACTTCCGATACATCCTCACCTGACTCATCTTGAGAAACGATAGTACAAGCAAGCGTATACATGCCATCTTCCACCGGAGCCACAGTCCAATCGGCAGTAGCAGAATCAATATAGCCGTTAGTTCCGAGGAAACCAGAGCCAAGTCCCGACTTAATCGTGTAAGTCTCATCATCATTAGCAGTCAGCGTAAACTCAATACCGCGTTCCGATACAGAAGCCTGGGTACCCCAACTGTTGCCGCCCTCCATAAAGCGAGCAGCACCCACATTCTCGATGTAATACGCTCCATCCGCAGGCTTGTCGTCTGCAAAAGCACTTACACCACTCCACATTGCAGCCAGCAATGTCGAAACAAAAAGTACTCTTCTTTTCATTTGTGATTAAAAATTTAGTTAGAAATAAGGTTTGTAAATCCCTCACTTTTGTTAGTGTTAATAATTATCGGCAAATATAAAGAAAGAGCAAAATCACAAGGCAAAAAAAGAAATAAAAAAAGTTAAACACCTAAGAATTATCACCTTTACAGACAAAAATGATTATATAAAAAAGGAAAACACCAGGCAAGAATCCTTGTGTTTTCCTTTTTTCCGCTCTGTGTTTTCCTATTTATAAATAGGTGTATGCGAAATTACAAATAAGTGTATGCGACAAACTCATATCAAGAGCATTCAGACGCTCGACGGACACACAGCCTCCGCAGGAAGACCAAACGAGGCGATACAGACCATGAGCATCCAGATACTTTCCGAACACACCCGCGTCACACCATTCTTTTCAGAAATATGCTATGGTCGATACATGCCGGGAGTTCGTCCGCATAATGTGTCACCATGATAAGTGTCTTGTTCCGGCGGCGGCAGAACACCTCAATCACATCCTTCACCAGTTGCCGGTTGTGCATGTCAAGCCCGTGCAAAGGCTCATCAAGAATAAGCAGCGAAGGGTCTTTGACAAAAGCACGCGCCAGCAACACCAACCTCTGCTCGCCACTCGAAAGTTTCAGGAATGTGGTGTCGCGGTATTTCTTTATGCCGAAAATGTCCATCCAGAACTCACACACACCCATCTGTTCGGGCTTGGGACGCTTATACAGTCCCACCGAGTCGCTCAATCCGGATGCCACAATCTCTATTGCCGGCAAGTCCTTCATGTAGGCGCGATGCATCTCCGGACTAATATATCCAATATGCTTCTTTATATCCCATATTGTCTCTCCGCTTCCCCTGCGCTGCCCGAAAAGCACAATGTTGTTTGCGTATGCCTGCAAGTTGTCGGCACAAACGATGCTCAACAAAGTCGATTTTCCAGCCCCGTTCTCTCCGCTCAAAGCCCATCTCTCTCCGTTCATGACCGTAAAGTTCAGGTTGTTCAGAATGGTATGACTCCCATACTTTATGCACACATCCTTGAAATCAATCACGTGCTCCGTTCCCTTCTCCGCCTCACAATCCGCATCTACAGCATACGGCAAACCGAGAATGGCTTTTTCCTTCGCCTCATCGAGAGCCCTCGCCGGTTGTCCACCCAACTGCCGTTTGTATTCCGCCAGAGTCATTTTGGGCAACATATCCATTTTGTCCACCGGAATGACATGCGTCACAAACGAAGGTATATCATCTGTCTTCGACAACACAAGAATTAAGGTTATCTCCGTCTCTTCCGAAAGCACTGTGAGAAGCTCATGAAGCTGCCGGCGCGCATCCACATCAAGCCCGATGAAGGGATTGTCCATAATGAGCACACGAGGATTCGACAGCAGAGTCCTTGTTATCTGAAACTTACGAAGCTCGCCACTACTGAGCATCACGATATGCTTGTCCACAAGCCTGTCGAGCCTGAACATATCATACAGTCTTTGCCGCAAGGCCCTGCGCTCTTCCAGCAAAGCCGCCCGCTCCGAATCGTCCAACCGTGTTTCCGTGGCCACACTTCGCTCTGCTATCCGGAACGACTCGTCGAGAAGCTCTCCGGCAAGCGGAATACCCTCCATATCATGTTGGTTCCATCTTTGCTGATAATAATACTGACCATCATTCGTGCCATAACTGTCGCGAAAAGTTATATATTTGATGTTGTCACTGACCATCTTCGACTGTCGTGGCGAGAAATCATAATTCACATGTGTAATAAGCAACGGATGTTTTTCGGTAATCATATCCACCAGCATACTCTTTCCCGCACCATTGTCGCCAACAATGGCAATCTGCTCGCCTGCCAATATCTCCAGATTAACCGGAGTCCTCATCCGATAAAGCGGATGGCGGGCAACACCCTCTTTTATCTCTATAATCTTCTGCATAACCAATTTGTCGTTTATTCGTAGAGTGTTCAAACAAGAAAGCGGAAAGAACAATGAATGCCAAAATACTCCACAGATTCCTCCGTCCCGTCCCAAAACGGGAGCAAAGTTATATATTTCAATTTTCGCAAGCAAAAGTTGGATTTATAAATTCAGACATGCCAACTTTTTAGATTCTTCATTCATTTGGCATTTCAAGTGATTTATTTTGTTATTGTGTTGGGGCTTGACGCAAGTGATGTTTTACAGATATATTCAACAGGATGTTTACTTTTTGCAGGTGTACTCTTGGCGGATGTTCGCGGGGGGGGGCAGGCAGGTCACCTGACTTTTTGCAAGTGTATGTTTGCAGATATTTTGACGGACTTCTCCGTCACTTCATGACACCACCCTAACACAGGAAAGGAGCTGTACACCTTGTCAATCAATATGTTAGTTACTCTGCAAGCATGGTAACAAGGCTCCTCCCCTAAATTAGGGGGAGGTGTCACGAAGTGACGGAGGAGTCTGTCAAAAACATCAGCAAAACATCAGAATACCCGACAATTTGATATGTTAAATTCCACCTCCGTAGAATCGCCTCAAAATGAACCGGACTCTGCCGAGGTTGCAAAAACGCGATTCTACGGAGGTTTTTGAGCCTCGAAAGCAGAGGAGACAAACAGAATAATCCGACCGACTAATAGATATAAAAATCCAACTCCAAACACACCTTTTCCATCCAAAAGCCCACTAAAGCCCAAATTTTCAAGGTGCTGAAAATTTATTTCCAAGGCACACTGATTTTTTTCGCAAGGTGAACAAAATTTATTTTCAAGGCGCACAAAATTTTCAAAGCCCGTTTTTCGGCCCAAAATCGGGTGTTTTCCCGAATCACTTCCTCAAAAAGATGACAGCCGCCTTTTCCATGCCCCGAAAAACAAAAATGGATTCCGGACCTGAAAAAAGACGATTTCAAGACAAAATTCTCGTAACTTACTGATTATCAAGACATCCTATTTTGACTCAAACCATGCGTTTTACGTCAAAAACCGCACACTTTTCACTAAAAACACATTCGCCTGATTATCAACAACTTACCGACCAAACATCCAAAATCAAATGCCGAGTCAAAGTCAGCAGCCGCCCAAAATGTTAAAATGCGCACTCCCATTCCAAGTGACATAATGTCAAAACACCTCTTGCCTGCACACTTCCATCTTGCGCACTACACAACCCTCCGATTTGCGGCACAATGGAAAAGCAATCCATATCAAGCAAGCAGAAGAAGGTATGAACACAGCCACAACAGAAGGCAAACACTGCCATTGCACCCGAAAAGCATACTGTAAAAAAGAGGACATCCTACCCATCCGCTGTATCAAAGACAAACAAAAGCACAGTTTTTCGTTCACAAAGAAACATTTTATGTCTGACAAAGTGAATAATTAAAATAAAAGGCATATCTTTGCAAGATTTAATTGAACAACATCAAAGAATATCAATTTATTATGGGGAAAGATAAAGTTTTATATTTAGGCATATTGCTGACCGACTTATGCCTGCTGGTTGCATCTGCGACAATTTTCTATTATGTCTGCCAATATGTCAATCCGGAAGTTGTTGCCGGTATGGCATTGAAATCGACACTGACAATTCTGGTATTCAGTTTTCTCGTAATATTCTCTATATACCCACCTGTTGCTCAGGAACGTTTCATCAAGACGGAAGACATTGTGAAAAGAGTGCTGTTCACAAGCATTCTGTTTTTGCTTGTCACTTCATTGGGGCTGACATTCATTCTGCCAAACACAGAATACCCGAGAAGTTTCCTGTTCTCTTATATAGCCATATTTGCCGTACTGCTACTCATCGAGCGGTTGTGCGTAAAGAATTATTTCATATCCCTGCGCTCAAACAACAATAACATAAAGCATATCGTGTTGGTAGGAAACACAGCGTCCATACACAACCTTTACCAACTGTTCCGGAATCCAATGTTCGGTTACAATATCAAAGGAATCTTTTTCAATGAGAACTCAACGTTTGAAGAACTCAACGCAAATAAGACAGGCACGATAGCGGAGCTGTACAGCTGGCTGAGGCAACACCCTGAAACCAATGAGATATATGCGTTCCTGCCTAAAAACGAACAGGACCAGATAAACATGCTCAGCAAATTCTGCGACAATAATCTGATAAGATTCTATTATGTGCCGGCAATAGACGTGTTCCAGAGAAACATGACTGTGAGATTCATCAACAACACACCGGTCATCGCACGAAGGGAAGAGCCGCTCACCAACCCGTACAACAAATTCATGAAAAGGGCATTCGACTTCATCGTGTCCTCATTGTTCCTTATATGTATATACCCTTTCATATTCGTGTTTGTGGCAATCATGATTAAAATCAAATCGCCGGGACCGATATATTTCAAGCAAAAAAGAACGGGAATGGACGGCAAGATTTTCAACTGCATCAAATTCCGCTCCATGAAAGTGAACGCCGATTCGGACAAGGTTCAGGCAACAAAGGATGACCCGAGAAAATATCCTTTCGGAAACTTCATGAGAAAGACAAACATCGATGAGTTGCCTCAGTTCATCAATGTATGGAAAGGCGACATGTCGCTCGTAGGGCCGCGCCCGCACATGCTGAAACACACTGAGGAATATTCCCGGCTCATCAACAGATTCATGGTACGCCATCTGGCAAAACCGGGAATCACAGGACTGGCACAGGTGTCGGGCTTCCGAGGCGAGACAAAATACATTGACCAAATGGAAGGACGAGTGCTCAAGGACATTGAATATATCGAGAACTGGACATTCCTCCTCGACCTGAAAATAATGGTAAAGACCGTAACCAACATGTTTGAAGGAGAGAAGAACGCATATTAACTACGCAAGCTGCCCCACAAAAAACGGGGCAGTTTTTTGTTTGCATGGCATGAAAAGTGACCCAAGTTATTCTCCATTCATTACTTAATTATTATCTTTGCAGAAAATAAAAAGACAAAACAACGAACTTTATGGGATTCTTATCTAATATCTTCAAGAAAAAGGAAACAGAGAATGTAGGTGGCATGGAAGACTTCATGACACTGATACGTGTGTATTTCCAAAGTGTACTGGCATCCAACCTCGGCATATCCAACATCGCCGCACTCCCGGATATGGCAGCGTTCAAACGCTCGCTCCATGTAGCCACCGTAAACAACAAGCTCGGTGTGGGAGAGAAAAAAGTGTGCGCCAAAATGCTCAAGGACATCTACGGAATCAACGACAACTTCTTCAAAGAAATTGACACAAGCATCAAGAAAGGATGCCGCACCCAAAACGATGTGAGAAACTATCTCTACATGTTCCAGGGATATACACAGGAGCTGATGATGCTCATGGGCAACCTCATGAAATGGAAGTTCAGAATACCGGGATTCCTAAAGAAAGCCATGAGACAAATGACCGACAAGACGGTACACGACATCTTTACAAAGGACGTATGGACAGACGACGGTGTGCGGAAAGCTGTATTCTCAGTCAGACGCTACCAACAGCTGCTCGGTTTCTCTGAAGCATGGACGGCTGAGTTTGTGTACAACATCATTATCCTTGCAAAGAAAGAGCCAAAGCCTTCGGACGAGGATATAAAGAAAGCAGAAAACAAAGTCAAAAAATAAGTCACAACCCAAACATTTCAACGCAAAATATTGGTAGAGTCGTTTGCTTTACATAAATTTGCATGAAAATGGATATAGTACCGAATCATGACCGACGAAGAAAGACAAAAACTGAAGAACTTCGATGCCCATGTCCGACAACTGATAGCACAGTATAAAGTGTTGCAGAAAGAGAACAACGACCTCTACACGGAACTTGAAAGCAAGGAACTGGAGATAGAGAGACTACAGGCAAAAATCGGAAAATGCAAAAGCGACTATTCCAACCTGAAATTGGCCAAAATGATTGAAATCAGCGATGGCGACATGAAAGACGCCAAGCAGAGAATCACACGGCTCGTACGCGAGGTGAACAAATGCATCGCCCTGCTAAGTACAGAACAACCTATCACAGAATAATGTACAAGAAGGGCAGGCAGAAGAATTATGGACAGAAAACTGAATATAAACGTCACAATAGAAGGCATACAACTGCCTCTCACCGTTGCGAATACAGAAGAAGAGAAGGTGTATCGTGATGCGTCATCACTTATACAAAACCGCCTCAAAGTACTTAGAGACACTTATCCGACATTGCCTAATGACAAATATTATTATGCAATGGCGATGCTTAATACAGCCGTAGACGCTGTAAGGGCATCAAAACGCACAGATTCCGCCCCTTTTATGGAAGCCATCAAGGATCTGGAAGCGGAAATGGAAGACATTCTAAGATAAACGCAGGAAAAAAACTGACTGTGTCACACAAAACAGGCGGACACAAGCCTTGTATATATGTGTACTCCCCTCTCCATTCCTGCCTGTATTCTACATACAGTTACTTGCCATATCAGAAACTCTGCCATCACAGAGAAAAGATACACACCTTAATCATATCGGCACATACATAAACAATGCCGAAAAAAACGAGAACAATCATTTGCACAGTTTCAGAACGCGCATAACCAAATGCGTCTCTGTAATTGTGCTTTTTCATTAACCACAAAAACAAGCAAAAATGGCAGCTTATATCATCATCGCATCCATTGTCAGCCTATTGATTGGCGGAGGTGCAGGTTTTGCTCTGTTCAGATATGTAATCAAGCAGAAGTATAACCAGTCTATTAAAGAAGCTGAGGCAGAAGCCGAAACAATCAAGAAGAACAAGCTTCTCGAAGTAAAGGAAAAATTCCTGAATAAAAAAGCGGAACTGGAAAAAGAGGTCGCCTCACGCAACCAGAAACTGCAACAGGCAGAAAACAAGCTCAAACAGCGTGAGATTTCCCTTAACCAGCGTCATGAGGACTTGCAACGCAAAAAGGCGGAGAACGAAAACCTGAAAGAGAGTCTGGAAACACAAATTGCTCAAGTGGAAAAGAAAAAAGAGGAGCTGAGCCACATACACGAGCAGGAACTGGAAAAACTGGAGGCTCTTAGCGGACTGTCGGCAGAGGAGGCAAAGGAAAGACTCGTGGAGAGTTTGAAGGACGAAGCCAAGACACAGGCACAGCAGTACATCAACGAGATTGTTGATGACGCAAAAATGACAGCCAACAAGGAGGCAAAAAGAATTGTGATACAGAGCATACAAAGAGTGGCAACAGAAACAGCCATTGAAAACTCTGTCACTGTATTCCATATCGATTCGGATGAAATAAAAGGACGCGTAATCGGTCGTGAAGGACGCAACATCCGTGCTCTTGAGGCAGCCACAGGAGTTGAAATCGTTGTGGACGACACTCCGGAAGCCATTGTCATCTCAGCATTCGACCCTGTAAGACGCGAAATATGCCGCTTGGCATTGCACCAGCTCGTGGCTGACGGACGTATCCACCCGGCACGTATAGAAGAGGTTGTGGCAAAAGTGAAGAAACAGGTTGAGGAAGAGATTATCGAAACCGGCAAGCGCACCACTATCGATCTTGGCATACATGGAATGCATCCAGAGTTGATACGTATAATAGGAAAGATGAAGTATCGTTCTTCGTATGGTCAGAACCTGTTGCAACATGCCAGAGAGACTGCGAATCTGTGTGCGGTAATGGCATCGGAACTTGGATTGAACCCGAAGAAAGCCCGTCGCGCCGGTCTTTTGCACGATATAGGAAAGGTGCCTGACGAGGAGCCAGAAATTCCACACGCATTGTATGGTGCGAAAATAGCAGAGAAATTCAAGGAGAAGGCTGATATATGCAATGCTATCGGAGCACACCATGACGAGATGGAAATGAACACCCTGCTTGCGCCAATAGTACAGGTTTGTGACGCAATATCAGGCGCACGCCCGGGAGCAAGACGCGAAATCGTCGAGGCATACATCAAGCGCCTGAATGACCTTGAGCAACTTGCAATGAGCTATCCGGGAGTGACCAAGACATACGCAATACAGGCAGGACGAGAATTGCGCGTAATCGTTGGTGCAGATAAAATCAGCGACAAAGAGACAGAAAGCCTCAGCAATGAAATTGCCAAGAAGATTCAGGATGAGATGACTTATCCGGGACAGGTAAAAATCACTGTCATCAGAGAAACTCGCGCAGTAAGCTTCGCAAAATAAAAGGCATACTAAACACACATTAATTATAAATAGGAAGAAACTGCCAACACATATAAGTATTTGGCAGTTTCTTCTTATATAACCACAATATGAAAACCCGCTTTGTCCCTATCTGTCGTCAAACAAAACAAATCCGGTATATGAGAAAATGGATCTGTATGGTATTGGTGGCTTTGTCCGCAGAAAACTTGCCGGCACAAATATCCCGCCTTGGAGAAAATTTGACTTTCTCAGCTGAAATGGCGGGAACGATGAGTAATGGGGAGCACGCTCCCTTTTGGCTGACAGCCAACAAATATGGTTTGTCTTCCATAGAGAACAATTCCGGATATATAAGGGGAGGCATTTTCCGGAATGCAAGCGCGGATTCTTTGCGGAACTGGCAGATAGGATACGGTGCGGACTTTGTGATACCCGCCAACTACACATCACATTTTGTGATACAACAATTGTACACGGAACTACGCTACAAGAAAGGGCTATTGAGCGTCGGGGCAAAGGAGCGGATGATGGAACTGAAAAACAATGACCTCAGTTCCGGTTCTCAAACACTGGGTATCAATGCCCGCCCTATTCCACAGATACGCATCGAACTGCCAGAATATTGGAACATACCACTGACAGGAGGTTGGGTACAGTTGAAAGGACACATCGCATACGGAGCTATGACAGATGACAAGTGGCAACATGAGTTCACTCAAAAGAAATCAAGATATGCCGACAACGTGTTTTACCATAGCAAGGCTGGCTATCTGCGCATTGGCAACAAAGACAAAAGTCCGTTCTCACTGGAACTCGGATTGGAAATGGCTACCCAGTTTGGAGGAACAACATACCAGCCAAATGGCGATGGGGCAATAACAGCCACAAAAAACTCAAGCAACCTGAAAGCCTTTTGGAACGCTTTCATTCCAAACGGTTCGGGCGACCCATACGAGCAGCAATATCAGTTTACAAATGTAGAGGGCAACCATCTCGGAAGCTGGGTGATGCGGGCAAGCTACGAGAAAAGCAAATGGAAGGCAAGCGTCTACGCCGACCATTTCTTTGAAGACCATTCGAGCATGTTTATGCTTGACTATGACGGATATGGTAATGGCAATGACTGGAATACACGGAAGAAGAACAAATATCTGCTCTACGACTTCAAGGACATTATGTTTGGGGCGGAGCTTAATCTCAAACAAGGCAGATGGATCAGAGATATTGTAGTGGAATACCTGTACACTGAATATCAAAGCGGTCCGATATATCATGACCACAACCCTAACACTCCGGACCATATCGGAGGAAATGACAATTACTACAATCATTCCATATTTCCAGGATGGCAGCACTGGGGACAAGTTATAGGAAATCCGCTCTACTTGTCGCCTGTGTACAATACTGACGGAACAATTCAGACGAAAGACAACAGATTCAAAGCTTTCCATCTGGGAATAAGCGGAGAGCCGACCGGATATTGGCAGTACAAGATACTGGCAACATGGAGGCAAGGACTCGGAACTTACAACATCCCGTACACAAAACATAAGGAACAGACAAGCATATTGGCTGAGGCTGCATATAAATTCCATTCAAAGACACTCAAAGGATGGAGTGCCGGAGCAGCCGTAGGTCTTGACTTTGGAGAAACAACCGGTGACAATCAAGGTGTATGCGTCAAAATCACAAAGAAAGGATTCATTAGCAAATGAGAAGGACATTAAAATACATGCTCTCCATACTCGCAGCCATTACCGGGCTTACCTCATGCGAGATAGAGACCTCGGGAAACGGAAAACTCGATGGATACTGGAAACTGTGCAGTGTGGACACTGTGACGACAGGGAATAGTACAGACCTCACAGACCGAAGTGTTTTTTGGGCAATACAAGCAAATATGCTGTCTGCACAGGATAACGGAAAATCGCTCAGTACAAAATACATGTTCCGCTTCAAACAGACTACCGACTCACTTGTTTTATACAGTCCCCAGCTATATGACAAGGCAGAAGGAAACAAGGAGATTATAGATACGGAACTAATCAAACATGTCGGAATAAACCAGCTGACCAGCTTTTTCCACATAGATAAATTATCCGGCAAGCATATGGATTTGTCTGATGAGAGGTTGAGACTGCATTTCATTAAATTCTAAAGCGACAAGGAACAACAGGAAAATAAGATTCTGCCAAGAATCATCAGAGTCGCGCGCCTCTCAATTATACATCTAACCATAGAATAAAAAAAGAACATTGTTACACACTATTTTCAAAAAAACAACGTTTCTATAAAAAAGAGTCAAAGGAATGGATTACACAATAATATTCATATCATTATTCGTTGCCGCATGTTTTACAGGCATAATAATACCTGTCATCATTCAACTATGCCAAAAATACCGCCTGTATGATGAGCCCAACAGCCGAAAAGTACATAGTCAGGCAATCCCCCGTTTAGGTGGCATCGCTTTCCTTCCGGGAACAATGTTGGGCATGGCAGCCTCACTCATAGCCATGCACGGCGGAATTGGAGGAAACTATACTTTTACAGTATCATCTTTTGTCATGATAGCTGGAGCCATTATCATATATATGATTGGCATCATTGACGACATAAAAGGTATGGAAGCATCGCACAAATTCATCATACAGTTTGTCGCAGCCATACTTCTCCCTCTTTGCAAGCTTAGAATAGACAACCTGCACGGACTGTTCGGAGTATATGAGATACCGGTATGCATAAGCTACATTCTTACAGTATTTGTCATACTGCTAATTGTCAATTCAATCAATTTGATAGACGGTATAGACGGACTGGCATCCGGACTGGCAATACTAATACTCGCAGTTTTCATCTTTTTATTTTCAAGTCTGAATGCCATAATGTTCTGCATATTGGCTGCTGGATTAATGGGAACAATTATCGTATTTTTCATATTCAATTTTTTCGGGAAAGTCGGCAAGCATAAAATATTCATGGGCGATGCCGGAAGTCTCCTTGTAGGCTATGTCATTGCGTATCTGGCAATCAAATACCAAATGGACAATACAGAAACGTTTACTTACCGGGAGAATTCAATGTTAGCTTCATATACATTGGTCATCATCCCTTCATTCGACTTGATAAGGGTGGCATTGTCACGTATAAAAGAAGGCAAGGGAATGTTTCAGGCAGACAAAAGACACATACACCACAGAATTATGAATATGGGATTTACGATGCACCAAACATTATTCATCATTTTGGGGTTGTTCGCATTCTTCTGCGCACTGAATTTCATTCTGAACTATCTCAATATCAGTTTTACAGTGGTATTTATAACAGATATAGTCATTTTCTATCTGCTGAACCTTTATATACATCATCATAGAAGAAACTAAAAAGAATAATATCATGAACAAAGAATTGGTTTCTATTATAATGCCAACCTATAATGCAAGCAAGTATGTGGCATGCAGTATTGACAGTATTTTGAACCAAACATATCACAATATAGAACTGTTGATTACAGACGACTGTTCTTCTGACGGAACTCAGGAAATATTGAAAGAATATGCCCAAAAGGATAGCAGAATAAAGGTATTCTTTCAAGAAACCAATAGAGGTTCTGGATATGCACGCAACAACTCCATAAAAGAGGCAAAAGGAAAATATATAGCCTTTTGTGACAGTGATGACCGTTGGTTTCCCGATAAACTGGAAAAACAAATTGCATTTATGAAAAAGATGGATTGCAGTTTCTCCTTCTCATCCTATATCGTATGCAATGAGCAAGGGGTAAACAAAGGCATTGTCATAGCTCCAGCGGAAGTTTCACTAAAAGACACAATGAAAGATGACAAGATTGGCTTCTTGACAGCTATATATGATACAACAAAGTGCGGAAAACTCTATATGCCAACATTGCGTAAGCGTCAAGACTGGGCATACGTACTCATGATTCTTCAGAAATGCCACAAGGCATATTCATTGAAAGAACCTTTGGCTTATTACCGTGTCAGGTCGAATTCCATATCAGCAAACAAATTCTCATTGGTCAAATACAATGCAAAAGTATACAACACAGTTTTCGGATTCTCAAAAATGCACTCCTACTGTTACCTGTTTCTTCATTTCATTCCTAACTACACAATGAAAAAGATAAGAAACCAAATCAACAATGTGAAGCACAGGAATGTGTATAAGAAGAAATAAACAGCAATCCCTATTTATTTTTGTGCCATTATCACAACAAACGATAATGGCACAAAATATGCTGGCAATAAAATATCACCGCATATAAACATGGCTACACATACAACCTATTGCCATATTTATAGACAAATACAACATAAACATCCCAATCTCCGGCACACATTTTTGGCACTGTATAGGACTATAAAACAAAAAAAACAGAAATCCTACTACCATCATTTCAGCAGTTGTTCACAATCAGGACAAATACTCCATTGTAAACTTAATATCAACAGATTATAAAATAAGCATGAAAAAAGCGCACATATTTTTTGTATTATGCAACAGAAACATTATGTTTGTACTGCATAATACAAAAAATATGTGACACATGGAATTCGTTGATAGAATAGATGAAGCAGCACGCTTGAAAGACGCTCTTACAAGAGAGAGAGCATCTTTAGTTGTGATATACGGTCGTAGACGACTTGGCAAGTCTACACTGATAAAAAGGATTTTGTTAAACAATGATGTTTATTTCCTTGCCGACCGTTCAGAAAGCCAACATCAAAGAATATTACTGACCAAAGTAATAGCACAAATATTACCTGATTTTGATAAGTTGACATATCCGGATTGGGAATCAATGTTTCGCGCGGTCAATTATCGAACAGACAAGCGTTTTACTCTATGTTTGGATGAATTTCCATATCTTGTCGAACAATCTCCCGAACTACCGTCTGTTTTGCAGAAACTGGTTGATGAGAAACAATTAAAATATAATCTTGTACTTTGTGGTTCATCACAAAATATGATGTACGGATTATTTCTTGATTCTACAGTCCCTCTTTATGGCCGAGCTGATGAGATAATGAGACTTTCACCAATACGTTTACCATATATTCAAGACGCATTAAATCTTGACGCGACAAATGCCATAGAAGAATATGCAATATGGGGAGGTGTTCCTCGCTATTGGGAACTACGAGAAAACAGAAAATCATTAGACGATGCCTTATGGCATAATGTATTTTCCGTAAACGGAGCACTTTATGAAGAGCCTATAAAACTATTTCAGGACGATGTCAAGGACATTGTCAAGACTTCGACAATAATGTCATACATTGGTACCGGTGCAAACAGGCTCTCAGAGATTGCCGCACGATGCAACGAGCCTGCGACCAATTTATCACGACCATTAAAAAAGCTCATAGAACTCAACTTTCTGGAAAAAGATATACCATTTGGCATTGATGAGAAAAATGCGAAAAAGAGTCTCTATAAGATAGCAGATCCGTTTATGGCATTCTATTATCAGTTTGTTGTCCCGAATCTTTCGTTTGTTGAACTTGGCAGGTATCTCCCCATAGAACAGGCCTTGAAGGCTCATTTCTCGGAGTATGTCAGCATTCAATGGGAAAAAATTTGCAGAGATGCCATAACAGGCAATATCCTCAATGGAGTCGTTTATGGCAAGGCTAAACGCTGGTGGGGTTCTGTTCTCAATGAAGAAAAAAATCCTGAGCAAGTAGAATTTGACGTAATGGCAGAATCGCTTGACAAGAAATATCTGCTGGTTGGCGAATGTAAATGGACGACTCAGGAGAATGGCGAACAGCTTAGAGCCGGACTTCTCCGCAAAGTTAGTCTGTTGCCATTTGCCCAAAACCATACAATTGTTCCAGTGTTGTTCCTTAAAAATATTCCGAAAGATAATACCGGGAGTATTGTATTGTTGCCTGAAAACATCATTAACTTGACAAGATAGCTATTCACTCAAAACACAAAAACAGCAACTATATACAACAGGCACAACAAAGCATAACATTACCGGAGATGAGTTTTGGATAAAAACAGCCGTCCGACATGAATTCAGAATAATAAAATCTCATTAAAAGCTGATACTCATCGCATTATTTCGTACCGACAAATCCGACAAACAGTCGGAATGAACGCTGTTTGCACCCGGCATTTAACCGAATCAGAAGAATGCCATTTACAAGAAACATCATCAGTGCTATAAATACGATAAAACGGCTGCCGGGAGTTGTTTCCACTGCACAATTTTTTAAAACCGCATTGTGGTTTACAAAAACCACAATGCGGTTTAAAGAATTTTGCGCGCAAGAAATCTGTTTCCAGCACAATGATTTCTCAAAACCATCATACTTGTTTTTCAAATCCACCTCACTAAAGAATATGCCACTCCTACTTTTACATTACAGCAAAATAAAGGAATCTGAAACTCTATGATGGAAAACTTCTTCGGCATCATGAAGTCTGCGCCGCTGCATGCCGAAAAGTTTGAAACACCGCAAGCCTTTATAAAGGCTTTGAAGGAATATATTGACTACTATAATAATAAAAGAATCAAAGCCCTGTTAAATGGAAAGAGTCCGGTGCAACACCGAACTCTTCCTATAACTGGATAATGTTTAACCCATCCAACTTTTTGGGTGCAGTTCACTTGTTAGACAGCCTCTTTTATTATCTTATCAGAATAACTATTCAGCCAAATGATAGTGCCCGATATCCCGCAGTAAAAAAGTGTATCAAGTCGCTGGGAATCATTAGGATTAGTAGCGATTTTATTTGGTATTCTTAAATAAATCGCCATCTTTATCTCTGTGAGACAGCAGGTTAATGACATATCCGAGACATTGTCGAGACTATTTTCAGAGCTTCAATCGTTGAGAAAAACGGTTGACTCGCTGTATGCGGAAAACCGCACCCTCAACCGTAATGTCGATAGGCTGCTGAAAGAAAACCGCGAGTTACGCAAACATCTTGAGAAACGTCTTGAGAAGTATGAAAAACCTCCCAAGGACTCTGGCAACAGCAGCATGTCACCATCAAAAGAGCCAATGACATCGGAGGTTGAGCGGCGCACCAAATCATTGCGCCAAAAGTCCGACAGACCCGTTGGTGGTCAGAAAGGGCACAAGGGCACTACGAGAATAATGGTCGCCAATCCTGATGAGATAGAAGATGTGCGGCCGCAATATTGCACACGATACGGCCGCGACCTGTCTGATATTGAAGGTGAGCTGGATTATGTGACACAGAAAATCGACTTGCCGCCCATCATGCCGGTTTACCGCGAACGCAGATTCTACAAAAAGGTCTGTTCTTGCGGCTGCTGCAATCGTAGCTATGAACCGCGCCGCAAAGGTGGAAACACCATCACATTCGGCAGGAATATCCGCGCCATAGCAACATATCTGAACGTAGTGCAGTGTATGCCGTATGAACGTTTACAATCGTTGTTTGCAGCGATGTTCAACGTCACGATAAGCCAAGGCACGCTGGCCAATATCGTGCGGGAGAAGCTCGACAAGTCCAGGCCTGCGATTGCTCTTATCGGGCGACTCATCAAGGAGTCCTCCGTTGTTGGCTTCGATGAGACGGGCTGTTATTGCAAGGGAAAACTCAACTGGTCGTGGATAGCACAGACGGCTTATCTGACACTGGTGTTCCATGGCAGCGGATGTGGCGCAAAAGTCCTTGAAGACCGCTTCGGTTACTCTCTGAAAAACATGGTTGCGGTGACAGACCGCCACAGCGCATACTTCGCCATTGACTTCCTCAATAATCAAGTCTGCCTCGCCCATCTGCTGCGGAATCTTGAATACCTCAACGACATCGACAAGAATCAGACATGGGCTAAAGAGGTGCAGTCGCTGTTACGCGAGGCCATACATGAACGAAATAAAAAACCATCAGCGACGATATCTGCCCGGAGCCGATTGGAAAGGCTCGATGAACTGCTGAAGAAAAACCTCGACCACCTGCGCAAGGAGTTCAACGAACTGAAACGCAGTCTGATAAAATGCCGGGATTATATCTTCAACTTTCTTGAAAATCCGGCAGTACCGTCTGATAACAACGCCTCTGAGCGTGGAATCCGAAAACTCAAGGTGAAACAGAATATATCCGGCTGCTTCCGCTCTGACACAGGTACCGATGCTTTCCACGCAATCCACTCCATAGTCGACACAGCTTGGAAAAACAACCAATCACCACTTGACACCATTCTTGCACTCGTCTGATGATGAGTGCTGATTAGGTATGTCTATCCTTTGGCTGAATAGTTACTTATCAGAAATTCGTAGTTAAATTTTTCTAATAATACTTGGCAAGGATATATCTAATAGCTTGATAATTACATTTGTAATAAAAAGTTTGTTTAAAGCTTATGCTCCTCTTTAATTTTGAAGTTGAAACATGTTCACTATCATAAATTACAACAGAAGGGAGATAAAGAACTCTTAAAGAATGCTTTCGGCATTCCTCTGCCAAATACAATTCCTCGCCATAAAGAAAAACCGGATAATTAATTAATCCACATTTTCTGAAATACTCTTTTGTCAATAATATAAAAGAGCCATGTCCTGCATATATATCCATTGACGAAAAAGTTTTACGCAAACGTTTTCGTTTATATAATGTTTTAGTATAAATACAGTCTAGTATTGGACAAGTATATTTCAATAGCAACAATTGTAACGTTCTCTTAGAATAACGTTGGATTCTTGCAGGATTTTTGTCACGTTTTTCTTGAGTAGACAACAAGGAAGGAGCAATCCATCCAATATTGTCTTCCACATTTGCAGTTGCAATATTGACAAGAACATCCTGTGTTAATATCAAATCTACATTTGTAATAGCTATATAATCATATCCATCTATATCAACTTCTTTTAATGCCCGCTGAGCACCACCAAAATATCCCAAATTTTCATGATAGGGAAAAACTTGACATCTAATATTAGAAAAGCATGTTTCATAACACGAAATATTTTCATAATTCTTATCCGTATTATCAATGATAAAAACATCGACAACGAAAAAATCCTTTGCGCAAGATGCAGACCTATCTATTGACTCCAAATATTTTTTTAACTCAGAATAGGAGTTATATGTGATACAAAAGATTGCAAAATTCTTCATAACAAAATCGTAATACTCCACAAAAGTAATACAAAACCTAATGTTCTCAAAAAATATTACTACTTTTGTAATACAAAAACAAAGAAGTAGCATGTATGCAGGTATAGTATTATATAATTCAGAAATAGAGATTGTAAAAAGAAATATCAAATCAATACAAGATACAGGTTTGGTAGATAAAATTATTCTTGTTGATAATGGGTCTGGCAATATAAATGAGATCAAACAATTATATTGCGAGGAAAAATTTGTTATACTTATAGAAAACCCAGAAAACAAAGGTATTGCTACAGCCTTAAACCAAATGTGTGAGGTAGCATTCCAAAACTCACAAAATAGATTGATAACATTGGATGATGATTCAATCATCCCAATAGAATTGATCAAAGCCTATAAAGAAATTCCTATATCACCTAATACAGGAATAATAACATGTAGAATAGAAGACCGCAATTACGGGAGAATGCATACAAAGAGTTCAGAAGGTATTGACGATATCAAATTTTGCATTTCATCAGGTTCACTTCTAAATATAGATGCCTGGAAGGTAATAGGGGGATTTTGCGAACGGCTATTTATTGACGGAGTTGATTTCGACATTTGCATCCGTTTAAGAAAAGCAGGATACAAAATAAAAAGGCTAAATTATGTTTGCCTGAATCATGAAATAGGACATGGAAGAAAAGTCCATATTTTAGGACATGACGCATTTGTACTCAACCATTCAAGACTTAGATTATATTATATAACCAGAAATTATCTATATCTCGGAATAAAACATCACCAATTAAAGTATTGGGGAGGAGAAGTTTGTAAAAGATTTTTATTAGTCGCACTATACGAGAAAGACAAATTAGGCAAACTTGCATATATGATAAAAGGTCTATTTCATGGACTTACAAATAGTTTAGGAAAGTACCATTAATTTACTCTTTAGTTTTACGACCATTCCTAATTTATAGAACTTATATTCTAAGAATAAAGCATAAACTACAAATGCAACTCCACAAACAATTAATTTAATAATAGAATTGATAATAAGCATATTTGACAACAAACCTATCAGTACATAAGGCACAGATACAAAAACTGAATTTACCAACATTTTAAATGGGAAAGATACATTTAAGTATTTCTTTACCCAAAATGAAGATATTGATAAAACTGTTAGTTCAGAAAGCATCCATACAATAACAGAACCTATACTTTGGAACTGTTTGACTAGAAACAATGAAACGACCAAGCAAAGAATCATTCCCGCTATCGCAGCATAAACAATTTCTTTGTCCTTACGAAGAGGTATCAGCAATTGTAATATAAATATCTGCTCTGTTCCCACAATTAACAACATGAACATAGCAATGCGCATTGGCACAACGGCTCCATCAAAATTCTCCCCCGCAAAAATCCGAACCACATCTACTGCAAAAAACTCTATATAAACTATTACAGGAAGGGAAAAAAAGAATAACAACTTAAAAGTCTTTCCAACAAGTTCATGTATTTCAGCAAACCTTCTTTCTTTCACTAAAATGCTTATACGAGGAATCATAACCCCTGTCAAAGTTGAAAACAAGGCTATAATCACTTTATAAAGCCTAACAGATGTCGTAAAGTAGGCAACCTGACTATCATTCCCACTTAGCAATCGCAAAATAGGAACATTCAGCTGCGTATATACAGCACTAAAGAAAGCAAATAGTCCCAACAAGAAGAAAGGTTTTGCATAATGTTTTAAACTGATATTATTAAACTGTAACTTTACATATTTTCTTTTATATGTCCAATTACATACCGCATTCAATATATATACAGATACCCATAAAACATAATACAAAATATAGTCCACCTGCTCATGAATAAACAAAAAAACCGAAAGTATAAACAAACATCTTATTGCTACGGAACGCAAAGTAATATATTTGAAGTTTTCCATGCCCTTAAAAAACCATTCAATCCAAAAAAGATTAGCTATAACTTTAAGTCCACCTATAAACAACAAAGTCTTACGCTCTGCAAAAAAAGAGGAGCATACCATCAATATACCAAGCAACAACAATATTATTATTGTCGTTACAACATTAAGAAAAAACAGATTTGTAAATGTCTGTCTTAAAAAGACTGGATTATCTCTATTCTTGGCAATCTCTCTTATCCCAAAAGTTGTAAGTCCCATCATAGAACATAACACACAAAAATCTATGATATACTCTACAGTATCAATAGCACCAATATAAGCAGGTCCCAAGACTCGGGATATATAAGGAAATACAAATAACGGTACAAGATAAGTACTAAATGTAAGAATAGTACTGTACACAATATTCTTTTTTATTTGACCCATAAAGACTCTTCCTTTTTTAATTTCAATGAAACAAAACAAAGTAACAATAAAGACAAAATGGGAATTTCCAAAGCTGCCAGATGGAAGAAATAAAATTCAAACCATCCCATTGCCAACAAAGCGCATTCATAGAAATATATGATATAAATAAAAATATTACTATATTTTATTGTAAATATTTTTATCATGTACATTAAAGTACTCAGAAACAACGTATAAACAATAAATTGGATACAATTAGAATATATATATAACGTACCGAAGAAGGTTCTCACATTCGTTTGTCGATGGCATGTATAAAAAAATACAGGATTTACAGGAGAAAGAATTTCATCATCTCCACTCAACTGATTATATATATTGACCAAAGGAGACACAATGTATTCAAAACCATTTTCATCAGGAAAACCATGTTTCATATCTTCACTAAGCCCTAATATACCGCTCGTAAAATAATGACCAAAAATCTCAAATACAAATTCAACCAATTGGTCTGTCACCTCACCTTCTCCTTTTCCCAAAAGAGGTAATGCCATATATGAAATAAAGAATAAAGCCACTCCACCCAATAAAGTTATAAGTATTAACTTCAAACTCAACTTAGTCTTTCCTGAATACAGGCGAAGTGACAAGCTGGCAACGACAGCAATAACAATGGTTCCTTTCACCTGATTTATAAAATTAACTCCTAGTAATATTAGAATGAAAAGCCAAAGCCACCATCTACGTCTATTTACAAAATAAATGCACAACATCAATATGGGGATTGACAGTTGGCGGATATGAGCCCAAACTCCATGTCCGCTAAAATCTTCTGCAAAATCATCAGAACCGACAAAAGCTGTAGAAGAAGCCAAAACTTGTCGAAAACGATATATCATCAACAAACACACAATTGTCGCAATGAGAACTATTGCCTTAGGAAAAGCTGTTGTAGTAATATTACTTTTCTTCCTTCGTGAATATTTTGTTAATATTCCTCCCAAAATATAACTTGGTACAGCAAAACAAGGTAATCCTACAAGCCAGATAAGTATACTTGGATAATAAAAGTCTACAAAAGCGAAATTACCTGCAATACAGATAGTTATAAATAGGACAACTGTATATGGCAACATCAAGAAAGTTAGAGGGGTGTACAAAGTATCCCAAGTCTTCAATTCCAAATACAACAGAACTAATACTTCCACTAAAAATGCAGAAAAAATAACTGTGTCCAAGAAAAAATCCATTATGCTGCCTTTATTATACTAACTTCACAAAAATACCACAAAATTATCTAATGCCTTCTTTACAAATTATACAGTTTTCAATCGCATCAACTTTTCTTTCACAATAATCCATGCGGAAGTTCCAAATGCAGCCAAAAACACAAAAGCTAATGCCAAAGCCATTTTCTTTGGCGAAGAAGCTTTTATAGGTGACATTGCGGGTTGTATAACAACCATAATAGGTTTCTTTTCTTGTAGCTTTGCATTTGCAGCTTCCAACTGTTGTAACACCTGCGTATATACAGAATATGCCAATTGCATCTCATTTTCCAAATCAGTTTGTTTAGCCTTTACTGTTGCAAGAAAAGGGTTCAGGTGAGAATCTGTATAAGAAGTGTACTCAACCTGTAGTTTTTGGTATTTTTCTTTGGACTCTTTGTACAAATTCTCAAGATATACAACATTCTCACGTTCTTTTGCCGTATGATATTTATCTACATACAATTGCAATTTATTAGCGACAGCTTGTGCAACTGTTGCTGCAATCAACGGATCTTGCATTGTTGCACTAACCGTAATAAGACTAGTTGTCTTATCCAAATCTACATCCAGCATAGAAGAAAAACTTTCCAGAAGCAATATCTGTTCACGAGTAAGATGTGTTGAGCTTACTTCATATATACTTAAACCATTCTCGGAAGTATCTCTTTTTTTGAATAAGTTTTTAATGAATCTGAAAGGCACACTCCACCATGGAGTTTTTTGATGACAAGTCAAATAATCATACATATCAGTTTTTATATCCCCATCCTTACTTTCAACATGCAAACTTAACATATCAATTAAGAAAGGAGTTGAAGAAACTATCGCCGGATACAGATCAGGATAAATAGCCTCATTTCCAGACAATCCGCCTAAATCAACACCCGCCATCTGTGCCAATGATCCCAAACTACCAACTAAGCCAGACTCACCAACAGATAATTCAGGAGCTACAACAACTTCTGATTTATATTCCTTTGGAATACTAAAAGCTATAATAACAGCCAAAAAAAAGGCTATTATACAATTCTTTATAATCAAAGCACGAAAATTCCACAAGAGAAGAAACAGACTGATAATATCCATATTATTACGTTGAGAGTTATCCATATTTTATAATTTACTTCAAAATATTAGCGACAGTAATAATCATTGTGGCTACAGATGTAGCAGAAGTACCGATACTCATCACTTCGGCCGTAGACATTTTACTCTTGTTCTGCTTAGAAGGGACTACAATCTCACATCCCGGTTGTATAGCCTTGCTTGAATGGTGACTGATAAGCTCTACCGAGCCATTCATATATACAGCATACACACGGCTCTTGCGGGCACGGTCTCCATATCCTCCGGCACGCTTTATGTAGTAATTGAGCGACTCTCCTTCCTTATAATTCATTGAGATAGGATACATGACATCACCGCTCACCTTTACCGTATTCGTATATTGCGGCACAACAAGCCTGTCTCCCTCACGCAAAGTAATGTCATCTATACCACCCGGATCAGCCATTGCCTTGTCCAGATTAATTGCCACCGGATATGTGTTGCCCAAATCCAGTTTCATATTCAGCAATGTGTCAGCACGGTTGAAATCAAAATTCTTCTCACTGCTCATACTTTCTTCATACAAAGCAATCTGTGAAGTACGCAGAGTATTCTCACGCTGCAAACGTTCCTCCTCTGTCATACGACGCTCCAAACGCGCACCTTTAGAATATGCCACGGCAGACAATCCTCCTGCCATATTTACAAGGTCGCTCAAATGAAAGTTCTTGTTCGACATGGCATAATCTCCCATAAAATTGACTGCACCTTCAACAGACACATTCTGCTGTTCTGTATAAGTCGGACTCTTACGTACAACCACCTCGTCAAAAGGTTTCAGAATAAATCCGGGGTCTCCGTCTATGACAAACCCGTCCTTCAAGCCGAAAGAGAAAGTCTCAATTAAAGAAGCAGACTCTTCCTTTGCCTTAGCATCAACAATACGTCTGTACACATCCACCTTAACCATTGACGCAGCATCTGTAAGACCGCCTGCCTGCAACACTATATCTTCCAGCGAGGTATTGTCGGCATACATATAAGTACCCGGATAATTCACCTCGCCTCCAATCTTTACAGTCTGCTCCCCTTGCATGTCCAGCTTGCTCGGTATAAAAAGCACATCGTCCTTTCGGAGAGGTATATCAGCCACAGTGCCATTCATAAGTCCTTGTATATCCACAGGAAGCACCTCCAGAGTCAAGTCCTCTTTGCGACGGTGCATCACCGCACGGGCAAGAAAAGCATCTTCTCTCAATCCCTCCGCCGCATTCACAAGCTCACGCACCGTATTGATACTGCCATTCATCTGGAACATTCCCGGATGGAACACAGCACCACGAACTTCCACCATATTGGAGAAACGAGGAATTACGCTGTCCACAAATATGGAATCTCCATCATCAAGCATAAAACCGTTCATTTCAAACTCCTCCACCGTATGTATGGAATACTCGCTTCCGCTTTTACGGATAAGGCGCACATTCTTCCGATAAGCATCTCCGGTAAATCCGCCGGCATAGCTGAGAATAGAAGCCACACTTTCATTCTTCTTCATCTCATAGAACATCGGACGCTTCACCTTACCTCTGATGTTGACAAGGCAGTCGTATGTGCCCACCACAATCACATCATTGTCCTGCAAACGCACATCACCTTTGGAATTGCCATTAAATATATAATCATATATGTCAATAGTTGAAATCAGCCTGCCCTTTCTATAAACCTTTATATCACGCAAGGTACCAATATCATTAATACCTCCGGCAGCATACATGGCATTGAAAGCTGAAGAGAGCGCACTCAAAGTATATGTTCCCGGAGCTACAACTTCTCCCATAACCTGAACCTGTACAGAACGCGTCTCACCCACAGTAAGATTCACTTGCGAAGAAGAATAGAACTGTCCAAGCACACCTTTTATATATGTGTTTGCCTCCTTGACAGTCTTGCCCGCCAGTTTCACAGGACCGACACCCTCAATGGTAACTGTTCCGTCCGGAGAAACCACATCCTCAAAAGTCTGTTGCGAGCTTCCCCATACATCTATAATCACATTATCCCCCGCTCCAAGAATATAGTTTTCCGGAGTAGGCATATTCATATTTGGTTCGAAAGTAAGCATCTGGTTATTGAAAATATTGTGTCCGAACACCTCACTCTCATCATAAAACATATTACGGTAATAAATAAGCGAGTCAATATCCATGAATCCGATTTCGTCATTCATTCCCTGCTTACGCTCATCATACGACATTCCGCCCAAGCCATCCTTTCCACGTATTGCCGAACGTACCATATAATTGTTCTGCTGTCTGCTCTTCTCCTCTTTAATCTGTTGCTCTGTACGCAAACGACTTTTGCTTTTAGAAGCTCCCTCTCCCGTAATATCCAAAGCTCCAAGCTGCTCCTGCTGCGCCTGGTATTTCTTTCTAATACGTCTGATTTGATCCACAGTGCATCCTTTCTTCAGAAGCTGGCTTACGATAGCGTTCTGGTCCGCACCTTTCTCACGCTGCTCTGTCACATAACGTATTACCTGCTCATCAGTCATAGTCTGCGCCCAAATCATCTGCACAGACCAACACAATGTCAATAAAAATAATATTCTTCTAATCATGTTTCAAAAATATTAGAACTTTTTGCCTCCAATAATGGAGAAAGCTGTTTCAACAATTATTTTAATGTCAAGCCCAATCGAGCGACGACGCAAATAGTCAAGGTCCATATCAAGACGCAATAGCATTTTTTCCATCGTGTCCGTATATCCGTTATGCAAAGTCGCATTCGACGTCACTCCCGGACGACTTACAAAAAGCAAAGCATAATCAGGATTATGCTCCATTATCTGCGTAATGAAATACAGGCGTTCCGGGCGGTATCCCACAAAAGACATGTCCCCGACAAGTACATTCCATAATTGAGGAAGTTCATCAAGATGGTGTTCCCGCAAAAAAAGTCCGGATTTGTCAATACGCTTGTCGCCCTCTGTAGCAAGCCGTGGCACACCATCCTGTTCTGCTTCAATCTGCATTGTACGGAATTTCAATATCTTAAAAGGCTTTCCACCTTTGCCTATTCGTTCTTGCTTAAAAATAACAGGTCCCTTATTTTCTATCTTTTGCACGATATATATGACAAGAAATACCGGTGAGAACAAAATCAACAGTAAAAAAGCACCCACAAGATCCCCTGTACGCTTCAGGCATCTCTCCACAGAGTTCATTCCGTCAATGTTCTTTGTATCCATTGATTCTTTCATTATTATAGTTCTTCTGTCATTTTTAGTATTTACTAAAACGATTTATGTCTTTTTTTATTGTGATTCGACAGCATAAAAATCCTTGCAAAACAATACTGAAGAAATCACAGTAAAGAATCAAGGGCTATGGCTTATTCACAAATATTCTCCGTTTGTCGGTACCAAAACCAAACATTCGGAGAACTAAATCGTCATTAATGACGCAAAGATAAGAAAAATAAGACGCACGGCAAAAGAATAACCAAGTTATTAGAACGACAATACACACACTGCTCTTTGTGCGACCACCATATTCTTATTTTTCATGCTCTACAGATAATCCTTTATTTTTTATGAGTATTCTGAAATACGGGCACTTTCCGTTGATTGACAAATCCCTATCATCATCTCCTTTTCTAAATCTGATTATTTCAAATTGATTGGGATTGAACTTATGCAAAAAAGTTATGGGCACCCCCATCAATCCTGCATAATCAAGAGGAATATCTTGCGTCTTATCAACATTAATTCCGTCACAATTATCGTATTTGGGATACATATTCTCGTTTCCCGCATATTTTTTTGTGAGTGTGATACTCTCACAACGCTGAGGTGTTTCCAAGTTTGTCAACCATAGACAGTTGTTTGGAGATATTATTCTATTTCCAAATTCATCGATTTTAGTTTCTGTCCCATAAAGCTCATAGTGTTCAGGAACAATAAATCCAGAAATACCTCTGCCAAGATTTATCCCCAACCAAGCTTTATTATCTTTAATCAGATTAAAAATTTCCTTATAAGTTATCGCATTGATGTTTCCAATTATCAAAAACTCCTTGTTGTACTTTATCAACTGAGCGACAAACTCTCTAAACAAAGAAAATGGAGGATTGGTCACAACTATATCTGCTTGTTCCAACAAGCGGATACTTTCCGAACTCCGGAAATCTCCATCTCCCGCAAAGTAACTGACATCAGCCAATCCCGGCTTTTCTTTCTCTCCTTCCGTACCAGTGTATTCAAAAAAGAAACCATTCGTATTAGGCTCTGGATTAAACAAATCCATGGCCTGTTCCTTGTAGCAAGAGACGATAAGTCTTTTTAATCCCAATTCTTTGAAGTTCAGAGCAAAATATTTGAAGAAGTTACTCGTTTGAGGGTCATCGCAGTTACAGTAAACAGTTTTGTCCTTAAAGTGCTTCTTGTAGTATTGCAATTCTCTGTCAATGTCGATAAGCTGAGTGTAGAACTCGTCACTTTTTGCTTTTTTAGCCTTTTGCAATAATTCATTTGTCGCGTTTCTTGCCATTACTATTCAACCTCGTATTTGAAAATTATTTGCTTTGAGTTATCTGGTTAAATATGTCACAACCAAGTGTCTGAAGGGAAGTTTTGGAAATTTCAAGCATTATCTCGAACATCTCCCGGACATTCCATTTTCTCCCATCTCCTTGTGTATATATAGAGGTTGCTTGAAGCATGACTGTTTTATCCTCGTGTTTTACAAATTTATTCTTGCACAAATTAGTATTGATAGGCATCCCGTAATTTGCAGAAGTCAATCTATCAAGCCTATTGAGCATTCCAGAATTATATTCTAATGTAACGACTCTTCCATCAGGTCTTGCCACCGAAATTGTTTCAGTCAGGAAATTAGAGCCTTCCAAAAATAAAACATACGGGAAATGAGATTCAGACAACATTAGATTGGCTATTTCTGATATATTCTTATGTGACCTTTCTATAGCATTGCCCGCAGCCATCAAATCTTGGTCGTTATTCTTACCGACAAGTATTCCTTTCTTTATATTTTCAATGTCTTTTCCTTGATGCTTGGCTTCAGACACTAATATAATCCTCCATTTTCCATAATCATCTTTCACTTCTATTATACCTCCATCAGGAATGATGCTGGAATTTTCCACGAAAAGAGTTTGCCCTAATTCAGGGTCGATTTTCTTTAATGCCTCATTAATTTCTTATTTCTTTATACTTGTCCTATACCGAAACGACAATTGAGGGAAATCTTTCTCCAGTTGTTTAATAACAAAATGAGAAATTTTTCCGACTGTCATATCATGCAATTTAGCTTCTTCTCCAAATATGCCGACTACACCTTTTGATTCTTTATGTTGTTCTGTCAACCGTTTCGACTGATTCTTTTTAGCCATATTTCTTATCCTTACATTCGAGTACAAAAGTACAAAAAAAATGTGATATGGCATTAATGATAAAGTTGTTTATAGACTTGTGCCAACACACAATGTTGATGCCTATGCTTGGGATAAGCCAGGGAACAGAGCGGACAGTTTTTTATTTTGTTGCCGACTTTTCTTTTTTGTCTGTAAAGCAAAAGTTGGAATAGCGCATAAAAGCTCAAAACAGCACTGCCGTTTTATAATCAGATGTGCTGATTTGAGATTTCAGCGCGGTGGAAATGGCTTTATACAGCCGTCTTATCGTATTTGCAGAACGGTTGAGCTGTTATTCCGAAGCCGGAAGAATCTGTCGGACACACCAGCAAACATCAAAACCCAGCTCTATAACAAAATAAAATCCGCCAATGTCCGGCAAGCAAAAATTCGCCAACATGAAAACAAATCATATTGGCGAACATTTCATTTTGAAAACTTTATCGGTCAGTTTCTGAATACCAGTGCAGCATCGGAAACATCTACAACAATCTCCTTATCCTTATCTATATCTCCGGCAAGAAGCCTCTTCGACAAATCATTAAGCAAATAACGCTGTATCGCACGCTTCACCGGACGGGCACCAAACTCAGGGTCAAAGCCGGCATCGGCAAGAAAATCAACTGCTGCATCCGTAACTGAGAGTCTGACTCCATTTTCTGAAAGCATCTTTTCCACTCCGTCAATCTGCAACTTCACAATCTGACGTATCTCGCTCTCATTAAGCGGAGAAAACATGATTGTCTCATCTATACGGTTGAGAAACTCCGGACGTATAGTCTGCTTGAGCATGGCAAGCACCTCGCTCTTTGCCTCTTCCGAAATCTCATCCCGCTTCATGCCGAGTTGCGCGGCGGACAACGTTCCGGATTTTTCAAGAGCCGCCAATTTATCAAACTTCTCCTGTATCAGATGACTTCCGAGATTGGATGTCATAATGATAATGGTATTCTTGAAATTCACCGTGCGTCCCTTATTGTCCGTCAGACGCCCGTCATCAAGCACCTGCAAGAGGATATTGAACACATCCGGATGCGCCTTCTCAATCTCGTCAAAGAGCACGACAGAATAAGGCTTGCGTCGCACTGCCTCTGTCAACTGTCCGCCCTCATCATATCCCACATATCCCGGAGGGGCACCGATAAGACGGCTCACACTGTGCTTCTCCTGATACTCGCTCATGTCTATTCGCGTCATGAGCGTCTCGTCATCGAATAAATAGTCAGCCAAAGCCTTCGCCAATTCGGTTTTGCCCACACCGGTCGTACCCAGGAAGATGAACGACCCGATAGGGCGACGAGGATCTTGCAATCCGGCACGGCTGCGGCGCACGGCATCACTGACAGCCTGTATCGCCTCGTCTTGCCCAATGACGCGCTTGTGCAACTCATCTTCAAGATGCAGCAGCTTCTCGCGCTCGCTCTGTACCATTTTACTGACAGGGATTCCTGTCCACCGACTCACCACATCTGCAATATCATCACTTGTCACTTCCTCTTTTATCATGGCACTCGTTCCCTGAGCCTGTTGCAAATCGGCATGAATTTTCTTTATCTCCTCTTCAAGAGCCTGCAACTTGCCGTAACGGATTTCTGCCACCCGTCCATAATTGCCTTCACGCTCGGCACGTTCCGCCTCAAATTTCAATTGCTCAATCTGAAGTTTGTTCTGCTGAATTTTATTCACCAGCTCACGTTCCGCCTTCCACTTTGCATTATAGGAATTTTCCTCCTCTTTCAAATCGGCAATTTGCCTGTTCAGCGCGTCCAGTTTTTCCTTATCGCCCTCACGCTTTATCGCCTCACGTTCTATTTCAAGCTGCTTCAACCGACGTGATATTTCATCCAAAGCCTCCGGGACGGAATCACGCTCCATGCGAAGCTTTGCCGCAGCCTCATCCATCAGGTCTATCGCCTTATCCGGAAGAAAACGTTCTGTGATGTATCTGTTTGAAAGCTCCACTGCCGCAATAATAGCCTCATCCTTAATACGTACTTTATGATGATTCTCATAACGCTCTTTCAGTCCTCGCAATATAGAGATTGCACTGAGCACATCCGGTTCATTGACCATCACTGTCTGAAAGCGTCGCTCCAAAGCCTTGTCTTTCTCAAAATATTTTTGGTACTCATCAAGCGTGGTAGCACCGATACTCCTCAATTCTCCTCGTGCCAAAGCCGGTTTCAAAATATTGGCGGCATCCATTGCTCCCTCGCCCTTACCAGCACCGACAAGTGTATGTATCTCATCGATAAACAGAATAATATTGCCCTCGCTTTTTGTAACCTCATTAATGACTGCCTTCAAGCGTTCCTCAAACTCGCCTTTATATTTGGCTCCGGCAACCAGCGCGCCCATATCGAGCGAATAGAGTTGCTTGTCTTTCAGATTGTCGGGCACGTCGCCACGCAATATTCTATGTGCAAGCCCCTCGACAATGGCTGTCTTTCCCGTTCCCGGCTCACCGATAAGTATCGGATTGTTCTTTGTGCGCCTGCTCAGAATCTGCAAAACCCGCCTGATTTCCTCATCACGTCCAATCACAGGGTCAAGTTTCCCGCTTCGAGCCTGCTCTATCAGATTAGTGGCATATTTTGAAAGCGACTGATAAGTGTCCTCACTCGACTGGCTTTTCACCTTCTCGCCATTCCGCAGTTCCGTGATAGCCATCCGCAGTTCTTTCTCTGCCATTCCCATATCCTTCATTATTTTGGACACACTGCTGTTCACAAGCAAAAGGGCGAGTATAAGAGGCTCAACCGACACATACTCATCGCCCATGTCCTTTGACAATGCCACTGCGCGCTGAAGCACTTCATTGGTCTCTCTGCTGAAGTATGGCTCTCCTCCGCTGACCTTTGGTTTGGATGCAGCCTCGCTCATTATGATATGGCTGAAGGCTTGCGTGTTCACACCAAGTTTCTGGAAAATGAAATTAGTCACATTCTCTCCAACTTTAAGTATCCCAGCCATTATATGTGCAGGCTCTATGACCTGCTGCCCATACTGCTGTACAAGATTCACCGATTCCTGAACGGCTTCCTGCGCTTTGATTGTAAAGTTGTTGAAATTCATATATTTCTCCTTTCTTTATATTTATCCTCGTTTGTCCTTTTCTATTATTACGACTATTTTTGTCGATTATCACGACTTCATAAAAACAAACAACATACCCGCATTGTTCACACTGCCATTTTGACAGACTAAAAGACATTTTGTCGTATTTAGAATCTGAAAGCAAGACCATAAGCCCTTACAAGAAAACTTCCGGCACTCATTTCCGGGAGCAGCTCCCTGTATTCAAACCACACACAAGAAGAATGGGAAGTTCCGCCTGCATGACGAAACTTCCCATTCTTCTCTCCAACGAGACAGCGTACACTATCTCACCACAATCTTTTTGCCGCAATGTATGTATATTCCTCTTTGCTGCGGTTTGGAATTGAGCCGCTGTCCGGAAAGAGTGTAATAAGCCTCATCATCCGCAACCTTGTCCTTTCTTACGACCGACACAGCGTCCGCCTCGCTTTCACCGTACACACGCAAAGCACCTATAAAGCAGCGTTTGGCAGTTGTCGCCACTGTGACAGACGGATTGCCCGCCACTCCGGTAAACACCAAAGAGGCTGTCTCGTATGCGTCATTCATTGTCGATGAATAATCATAGACTTGCTCTTCCGCCCCACTGACAGTAACCGAAACATCCCCTTCAATGCTCGTCCATCCTTTCACGTCTACTTCCACACGCAATCTGCCACCATCATACTCAATCGGCTTCGTTGTCATCAATCCGGTTTTCTTCGCCGTGCCTAATTTCACAGCGTTTCCGGCACAATACACTGCCGACACCGCCACTATATTATCATTGCCATTCCATTCTACAGATGAGCCGTTGGAGGCATAATCGTTTCCTGAACCCAAATCATCGAATGTCTCGCAGAAAATCAAGTTGTCTATGCCGGAATCATCCGCAGGCGGATTATCGCCTCCCTCATTGCCGCCTTCGCCTGTGTACGGCGCGCTCAAATGCGGCACGGCTGTCTCCAAATCAAAATCAACCGCCACACTGTCGCCCCATACATATTCCGCAAGAATAGGATAATCCACAAACGGATTACGATTGTACTGTATGCCATAAACAGCCTCCTGACGTTCTATTTCTCTCTCACTTACAGGGTCGAGACGGTTCCACTGAAGCAGCAGTGGGATTATCCATGACTGCAAAGTCGGGTATTCGCTGACACCGGGCAGGAAGCTGTAATTTGTCTGAGTCCAAGAATTTTTCTTATAACAAGTGGCGACATACATATATATACGTGCAAAATCGCCCTTGAACTCATCATAAGGCTCAAACACATAAGGGGCACCACCACTTTCCGATGATTTGCCAACCCGCATCCTACCGTTGTCGTATATCACCGCACCGGTTATCTTTCCCAACGGATAATTGCTTTTTGCAGTATTGGCTGCCGACTCCGAGGGCAGTACATTGAAGACATCTGAATAGGCATTACTCAGATTTCCACCGCCCCACCAGCTTTGGGGCACCACATGCTCACGGTTAAAGTCTGCGCCATGAGCTGAAGTCGAATAATAGTTTTCCTTTGTCGAGAACAAGTCATAAACCTGGTCGTATGTTCCCGGAACCACATCCGTTGTCTCATACGCAGCCCAAAGGTCACTATACGAAAGCACCTTGTGATTCCCTATCACGTCATAAAGAGCACTTTTCAGTTCCGCCCCGTTCTTCCCGTCTGCTTCCCTGTAATATCCATCCGGAATCTGCGCCTTCGCACAAAAAGAAATAGACACGGCAAATGCCATTAATAAGATTCGTTCCTTTTTCATCAAAATACAGTTTTAAGATTCAACACTCCACGGTCTTTTCGCAACTTTCCGCCGCTCCGGACGCTTGTAAAAAGCTCCGCAAGCCCGCATAAAAAGTCCTCCGGCTCTTCCTTTTCCACAAGGAGGTGCCGGAGGAATCCTTTTCAAAATATGGAAATTACTTTACAAGTACCTTCTTTCCGTCAATGATGTAAATACCGCCCTTAGTCACTGTGCTCACCTTCTGTCCGGCAAGTGTGTAGATTGACTTAGGAGCTGCGTTCCCCGCTTCAATACCGTTGATACCGGTAGCAAGCTCATTTCCGTCGAAGCTGTAGTCAGTCACTGTCTTGAGACCTGCAACACCAAAATATTTCTCAATGTTTCCGTAGAGCCATACAACAGACTTATAAGTGCTTGAAACCTGTACACCTTCTCTTACGAATCCGGCAGGAAGCTGCACAGGAAGACATTTTGCTGTCTCTGTCTCATCCTGATTGTCGGCAAGCAACAAATTAGTCTTGAGTCCGTCCTCAGCAGAAGGAGCCTCAAATATAGCACCGCTGTTGATGTTCTGTCCGTCCACATAACCTACAACAGAAGCCTTGACCCAGACTTTCTCGCCTGTAAGATACTGAGTGCCGTTCAGGAACTGAGCGTCAGCCACAGTATAAGGTGCTTCAAGAGTACCTGAGCCACTGATTGCGGCAAATACAAAACCGACCTTGCTTGCAAGATAGTTCTCAGTCTCGGCTGTCTCAGCGTATATAGTTGCCACACCGTCTGCCACCCATGTAAGATTTCCGTTCTCGTCAACTACAACTACAGACTCGTCTGTTGAGGTATATGTCACCGCACCGTCAGAAGTTGTGGTAAACTTGTTCTGGATTTCGCGTGCATCACCTGCCAACAATACGACAGACTCATTTTCCCATACCGACTCAGGCACAGCCAGTTCGGTGATAATCTGAACATCTCCGGCTGTCAGCGGGTAAAGCTGAACCGTACCATTGTAGTTTGCTACAAATACATTTACATTATAAGATTTGCCCGTATCGAACACCATATCAGTAAGCACACCGAAGTTGTCACGAAGAATCACCTCGTTGTCAGACTCATCAACCAATGTAACATTCTTGCTTGTCAGTCCCTCTGCTGCAAAAGCCACGTCCTCCAAGCGGACAAACTCATTCTCATAATCTTTAATTCCTGTACCGCTCACAAGATCAGCAATCGTAACTACTACAGGAGCCACCTCATTGTCTTCCGACACAACAGTAACACCTGAATAATCAGTGACAGCCATTTCTGTCAATCCACTGTAAAGATACAAGTCGCCAACAATTGTACCGCTAATTCTGTCGCCCTTCTTCACTGTAGGAGTCACACCGTAGAACAAGAAACCGTCAGTGCCGTTGCTGACATAGAGACTTGTCTTTGCCACACCTGTCACCAAAAGGTTCTCAAACTTTGCCACAGCCTTAGTCTTAGTAGCGGTAGCAGCCTCTTTCATAGCCGCAATAGTCGCATACTCAGGCAATGACTCAATAGTAAGCACAGAAGTAACCACATTGCTCTTGTTGCCGGCAGCGTCTACAGCCCATGCAGCCACTGTAGTCGTCTCTGAAACAACAAACGGTTCAGCATACTCTTCAGCCGACTCTGCATCACCGTCTGTATAATAATACACAGTCAATCCCTCGCCTGCTGTAATTGTTACAGTCTGGGCGTCATAATAAGTGCCCGTAGCCGGAGCAATTACCGGAGCCTCTACATAGACAGCCTCTCCATCGGCAAGGGTCACGAGGATTGTATTGATTCGGATATTTACAGTAACAGCGAAAGTTACACTGCTTTCCATTCCGCTCCACTCGTTATTGCCATCGTTCAAACTGCCCTGTTCTGTAGAAAGCGTGCCATCATTACCCTTATTGAAGCTGACACCGGTAATAACCTTTCCTGCCGGAGCTGAAAGAGTAAATGAAGAATCTTTATACATACGCAACTGACCGCCCGCATTATACTCCCATGTACGAGCCGAAGTAGAAGCTGTACCATTGTCAATAGTCAGCAAAACACCATCCTGAGCAATAGGCTCCTCAACATTAAGGTTCTCACCAAGCACAAAACCCCACGGATTCATGATAAAGTCGAAACCAACGCAACCTTCCGGTACATCCATTGGCTTAACAACAATCACGTTGTATTTGGAAGAAACAACCTCACTCTTATTGCCCTCGCCATCTACAGCAATAGCCTTGACAGTCATATACACATTCTCGTCTGTAACTGAGATGTTGATAGGCTCAGAATATACAGCCGACTCCACAGTTGGGTCTGTGCCGTCAATTGTATAATATATGGTAAGTCCTTCCTCTGCCTCAATTGTCACGTCCACTGTATTGGCAAAATAACTGTCATTTGTAGAAAAGCCAGTTGCAGGAGAGAATACAGGTGCCGCCACTACAACAGGCTGAGGCACGTCAGGAGTCTCACCTCCCTCATTCACGTATGTCACCTCAATAGACTTAATATATACTGCCTTTGTGTTATCATCAACAGTAATAGTAATCAGACCGTCTGTAGCCTCGCCGGTAAAAGTATATACAGAATTGGCATTTGCTGTACCGTTCAAGATAGCACCGTCACCAGCGAAATCCGTATCGCCCACTTTCACAGCAAGCGTATTGCCCGTTCCGGAAGCAGACGCTGTCACCTTCACCTCTGTCACCTTTGTAAGAGAAGAGACAGAAGCCATAGTAAAGACACCAGCAGGCTTGCTCGATGTTCCAAACTGTACACCTCTCGGCGCATAAGAAGCACTCGCAGCAGGATTGTCAACATATCCAGGCATGACAGTGCTTGTCCATTCCAACTCGCCGCTGCCCACAGCCAAATTCGTGTTCGTAAAAACAGAACTGATTACATCAGCCTTTGCGACTCCCCACAATGTCAGCACCAACAAAGTAAGGAGACTTCTGAAAAAGTAATTTTTCCTCATAAGCATAATTGATTTATTAATTTTTGAATTGGATGCAAATTAATACAAAAAGGATTAGAGGGCAAAACATCAACCAACCTTTTTTTCAAAAAAAGCACGATTTTTCAAAAAATATTTCTCAAGAGCGGCATAAGAAAACAAGCATATATGGAAAAAGACATATATGCAACGGGCGCATCTGACAACACTTTTGCCAGATGCGCCCACATTATATATAAATATACTATTGAGAATCTAAATCATCGTATTTTCAGCACAGGAGCAATGGTGTTCACCTTCTTCGGCAAACTTACCACCAGCCCGTCAGCCGTGCGGGAATATCTCACCTTGCCATACCCCAAAAGTTCCACGCTCTTGACATTCACATCCGCCAGACTCTTCACGGTCATGCTCATGTTGTCAGGCCAAGCCAGAGCCGTAGCATAGATTATGCGTCCGTCCTTACTTTGTGTGAAACGAATCTCATCGCTGCCTGCCTTTGCATAATTGCCGTCATTAAAGCCCTGCGCATTAATATTAATGGTAGAGTTGGCAATAGGACCCTCACCAAAAACTTTCCACGGGCGAGTGGCAATGATGCTCTCCTTATTCACTTTCATCCATGCCGCAAAATCCTTAAGAATCGCTTCCTCCTTCTCATCGAAAGTACCGTCGGCACGCAAAGGCACAGAAAGAAGCATGTTTCCGTTTTTGCTGACAATATCGACAAGAAGCTTCACTATTGTGGTTGCCGACTTATACCATCCATTCTCATAAGTTGCAGTGTTGTAATGCCAGTCGCCGATACAGTTGCAACACTGCCACGGACGTTCCATAATCTGATTTGGCGCGCCACGCTCCACATCCCAAACCAACGCTTCTTTCTGCTCGTCAGTAAGAATCTTGCCGAACACCACTCCCGGATTACGGGTTGCCTTAGCCGGATTGGACGTTTTCGTCTTGGCATCAGTCACTGCGTTATGATGATTGTACATGTGAGTGGCAATTTTCATTCCCGCATCGCTCACCGGATAGAAAGGAAGCACTGTCACATCGAAATAAATAAGGTCGGGATTATAGCGGTTGATGGCATCCAGTGTGCGGTTGTAGAAGTTGGTCGCGAACTCAGTGCTTGGAGGACAGGCTCCGTTTTCCCATCCCCACTGGCGGTGAATGGCACCATTGTCCCAAGTGTCGCGGCTCATGTCGTGGTTCTGCGCATACAGATTCTGCGGGTCAAGCCCCTTCCACCATTTCTCGCTTCCATCGGCATTCGGCTTATATCCGTCTTCCTTCGTCAGCCATCCGTCATACAGTTTGCCCCGCATCTCGCCTTTCATGTCAAAACGGCGGGAAGGCTCAAACCATGTCCACGCATGGTCGGCATGGAAACTGATGCCGAAAGGTAGCCCATACTTTTTGGCAGCGGCAGCCCATTCTGCCAATATGTCACGCTTAGGACCTATATTCATGGAGTTCCACTCCTGATATTGAGAATCCCAAAGGTCGTAATTGTCATGATGATTGCCTAACGCAAAGAAATATTCGGCGCCGCATTCCTTATAGAACTTCACCAAAGCATCGGGATTCCAGCTCTCCGCCTTGAAAAGGGGAAGAATGTCCTTATAGCCAAACTCCGACTGATGTCCGTAATGCTCGCGATGATAGTTATATTTTCCAGAGCCTTCCATATACATCTCGCGCGCCATCCAATCGCCCGAACCCTCCACACACTGAGCACCCCAATGCGCCCAAATGCCGAACTTCACGTCACGGAACCATTCCGGCACCTGATATTGCCTCAGCGATTCCCATGTAGGCTCATACTCTCCGGTCTGCATCCTCTCCTGCGCCTCACTCACTGGCACCTGATATGTTTGTTGAGCGTGAATGCTTGTGCCACATATCACCGCACAAGCCAAAAGCAATTTTTTATTCATCATATAAACAGTTCGTTATAAAATAAGGTTTACCAAGTATAAGTTGGGTTATATGGTGCAAAGATAATATAGGACATAGCATTTAGTATAGGACTAAGCGAGACAGAAAACAGGACAAAACTGACATTTTTACGCACGGAGCATGTATATCGTCTATGCCGCCATCTTGTCATGAAAGGGCATGGGCTTGTCCGATATGCCCACCCCGTTACCTGTCTCCAACTGTATGCCTGCGTCAAACAGCCTCTCAAACAGGCTCTGCGAGATGCAGTTTCTGTCGGCAGATATAGGTATCCTCATCCGCGTTCACTAAACAAAAAGTTCACAAAAACACGCGAACAAGTAACAATAAGCTACAGCAAATTACCAAAACCATTCATTTTAACACAACCAATATGTTAAAATCCGACCCTCGTAGAATCGGCTCAAAATGAACCGAACTCCGCCGAGGTTGCAAAAACGCGATTCTACGGAGGGTTTTGAACCCCGAAAATCAAGGAGACAAAAAGAACAATTCGAGCGACTAAAAGATATACAAACTCAGTCCCAAACATGCCTTTTCTCCCCAAAAGCCCAACAAAAGTCTAAATTATAAGGTGCTGAAAATTTTTTTGCAAGGCGCACCAATATTTTTTTCAAGGTGAACAAAATTTATTTTCAAGGTGAACGAGTTTTGAAACGTCCGTTTTTCAGGCCAAAATCGGGTGTTTTTCAAGATTGCCTCCTCAAAAAGAAGGAAATCAATTTTTCCATGCTCCGAAAAACAAAAATGGATTTTGAAACCGAAAAAAGACGATTTTGAGCACAAAATTTCATAACTACCTGATTATCAACACTTCCTATTTTGATCTAACCCCTCGGTTTTTAAGCTAAAACCATGTCCTTTTAGGTAAAATAGCATCTACCTGATTATCTGGCACTTAGCAAAAGCAAAGCGACTCCGCACGCATTTCAAGCCATAAACGAATGCCCGAATTGTTAAAATCAAAATTCTCTGCCAACTGACATAATGTCAATTATCTTTCGACACATCCATTTGAAAAAAACAGACTGGATATGTCAAGCAGCGAAACACACGAAATTACCATAACAGAACAAGCATAAAAATACCAACAGACAGAAATGAATATCCCATAGCTCTGTCCGCCAAAAGAAAAAGAGAGAAAACTATTGCCGCTTACCTAAAAAAATTCTATCTTTGCATGTAATTAATCGTATTAGAAAAATAGTAATACACATTATTAAAAAATAAAGAATTATGAATATCAATGACTACAAATTTGCCGGCAAAAAGGCAATCGTGCGCGTAGACTTCAACGTACCACTTGATGAGAATGGAAAGATTACAGACGACACTCGTATCCGTGGTGCCCTCCCAACTTTGAAGAAAGTGCTTGACGAAGGCGGAAGCCTTATCATCATGTCACACATGGGCAAGCCAAAAGGCAAGGTAAACCCTAAGATGTCTCTTGGACAGATTGTTGACGCTGTATCAGAAAAACTCGGTGTGGCTGTTAAATTCGTAAACGACTGCCAGAAGGCTCAGGCTGAGGCTGCCGCATTGCAGCCGGGCGAGGTGCTTCTCCTTGAGAACCTCCGTTTCTATCCGGAAGAGGAAGGCAAGCCTGTAGGCATTGATAAGGCAGACCCTGCATACGACGAGGCTAAGAAGGCAATGAAGAAGTCGCAGAAGGCATTCGCTGAAGTTCTTGCTTCATACGCTGACTGCTACATCAACGACGCATTCGGAACTGCTCACCGCAAGCACGCTTCTACAGCTGTCATCGCTGACTCTTTCGACGCAAACAACAAGATGCTCGGTCTTCTTATGGAGAAAGAGGTGAATGCTGTAAACGCTATCCTCAGCGACATCAAGCGTCCGTTCACAGCTATCATGGGCGGCTCAAAGGTTTCTACAAAAATCGGTATCATCGAGAACCTCCTCACAAAGGTGGACAACCTCATCCTTTGCGGTGGTATGACTTATACATTTGCTAAGGCTCAGGGCGGTAACGTCGGTAACTCTATCTGCGAGGAAGACAAGCTTGACGTAGCTCTGAACGTAATCGAGCAGGCAAAGAAGAACGGTGTGAACCTTGTTCTCGGCACCGACTCAGTGGTTGCTGACGCATTCTCAAACGACGCAAACACTCAGGTTTGCCCTTCAAACGCTATACCTGAAGGCTGGGAAGGTCTTGACGCTGGTCCTGAGACTCGCGAAAAGTTCAAGGCTGCTATCAAGGACGCAAAGACAATCCTTTGGAACGGTCCTGCCGGAGTATTCGAGTTCGACAACTTCACAGGTGGTTCATTGGCTATCGCAGAGGCTATCTGCGAGGCTACTGCAAACGGTGCATTCTCACTCATCGGTGGCGGTGACTCTGTAGCATGTATCAACAAGTTCGGCATGGCTGACAAGGTTTCTTACATCTCTACAGGTGGTGGCGCGCTTCTTGAGGCTATCGAAGGAAAGATTCTTCCGGGTGTGGCAGCTATCGAGGAAGCATAATAGCAACGAAATCACGGCACATACTAAATATATAGCCTGTTAATAAAAGGGACAACTTGCATCCGTCAGTGAAACAAGTTGTCCCCTTGTTTATAATGTAATGCAGCCGCCACTTATCACTTTAGCACTAATCACTTACACTTAACGCATTCTTGTTTTCATAGCGCATGAACAGAATTATCCCACTACTTATCACAGCCATGTCCACCTTATTCGTATGCTGTGACAGAAATGGCAATAACCATAACTCGGACTCCCAGTCCGACTCAACCGTCTTGCGTATTGCCGTATTGCCCACAACAGACTGCCTGCCATTCTACATGGCAGACCAATGCGGCATATTTGACTCGCTCGGACTCCACATACAACTCGTCACGTTCAATGCCGCCGCCGATTGCGATACGGCATTCATAGGAGGCAGCATCGACGGAATGGTCAGCGACATGGTGAAAGCTGTGGTCATGCGTTCAAAAGGCGACTCCGTGAAAGCAGTCATGGGTACGGAACTGAACGTATATATGCTGGCTGCCAAGAATGCGAGAATAAAGAGAGTGAGCAGCATCAAAGAAAAGATTTTCGCCATCACACGCAACTCGGCACTCGACTTGACTACTGACAAGATTCTTGAAGCGGCAAACATGGGTTCGGAAGAATTGAACAAGCCACAAATCAATGACATAAAGCTGCGCGCCAAGATGCTTGACCAAAACCAGTATGACGGCGCACTTCTGCCGGAGCCATACGCATCGGCATGTATGACTAAAGGAGCGGTCAAGATAACTGATGCCGAAAAAACAAAACTGAACTTGTCGGCTGTCGTTTTCAGGGAAAATGCCATCACGACAAAAGGCGAACAGATTAAAATGCTGACAAAAGCATACGACAGCGCAATAGAGCGGATTGCCAACATGACAAAAGAGAATGCAGACACGGACAAAAAAGGCGCGAGTGCCACAAATGCAGTGAGATTAATATCATATATCCCTTCAGGAATCACGCTGCACGACTCCATCAACATCATCTTGCCTCAGAAAACAGCATCGATTCCTGATGAGACAGTTTTCAAAGAAGTGGTAGAATGGGCAAAAGGACGTTCATTGCTGAAAAAAGAAGTCAAATACACAGACATTGTAGACACGACCTTTATTGACAGCAAGCCTGTCGGCAAACCACTTCAAAACAAAAAGAACCAATAACAAACAGTCATTATGAATACTCACATAGAGGAATATCTGTACAACCGAAACCTTGTTGACGTATATGCCCCGCTAAAAAGCCATATTGACAAAACCGGGAACTGGGAACTTAAAGAAGAGTTGGACACGATAAGGAACACTCATGAAACAATGCTGCGGTTTACCGTACTGGGAATTGAAGACCCAAACGGTGACAGTCTGTACAACTCATTGATACGGCAAACATATATTTTGTATGACCGCACGAAACGCATCGAACGTCTGGCCGCGCATCCGGAGCATAGATATGTAGCCACATACAAGGCACTCAAAGAGGATTCGTCTTTGGACAACATACAGCTTGCACTTGAAACTCTCTGTGAGAAGATGACACGCCTGCAAAAACAAAAGGGCAACATGAGGGATTCCATATTTCGGCATGACATGGAGGAAGTGTCAGACCAGCATGAGGAAACTCTCCTGCGCATGTTCAATCAGGTGTGGACAAGCGATATATGGCGCAAAAGCGAATATGAGACAGCTGTAAGCATACTCCATTCCGAGGTGATACACGTCAATGACATTGCCATACTCGTAAGTGCCGCCACCTTGTCGCTGCACGAGATGTTCGACTTCTACAAGCTGCAATTCCTGCTTGACGCCTATCTCAACCTCAATTCCGAAATAAGCCAGCGCGCCCTCGTGGGCATCGTTTTGGCGACACGGCAGCATGAAAGACGATTCCATGCTTTTCCTGAAATAGCTACCAGACTGTCTTTCTATAAAGAAGACGCACGTTTTGTCAAGGAACTGTACACGGTACATACGCAGTTGCAATTCTGCTACAAAACGGAAAGCATAAGCCACAAGATGAGAGATGACATAATGCCTGCCTTACTGAAAAGCAAGGATTTCAAACGTACCGACTATGGCATTCAGGTCATTGACCCAGAACTGACAAAGAACGGAGAGAATCCGGAATGGTACAGCAAGAAAGAGGACGACAAGGCATTCCGCAAAATGCAGGAAATGGCAGACTTGCAGAATGAAGGGGCTGACGTGTACATGAGCACATTCAGCCACATGAAATCGTATCCTTTCTTCCAGCAAATTGCGCACTGGTTCTATCCGTTTTACACGAATCACCCTTCTATCAGACAAACAGAGAAACTTCTGGAGGGAAGTGCGGGTACACTCATACGGGTCATTCTCGACAAATCGCCATTCTGCAATAGTGACAAATATTCTTTTTGCTTCATGCTGAACACCATCGGTTCTTTCGGACAGGATATGCTGTCCCAACAAATAGCCGAGCAACTGCCACCGGGAGAGGACATAAACAGTGTCATAGAAAACAACCAGAAGCACAAAGAGAGAAATTCCGACATAAGCCGCAGATACATTTATGACCTATACAGGTTTTTCAATGTGTTTCCATTCCATATCCAATTCAGGAATCCTTTTGCGGACAAGAGCAGAGCTTTCACCCCACTGACGTCTGTCAGCCTCTCGTTCATGAATGAGTTCATGGACGAAAAACTGGCTTTAGCTGAGTTTTTCATGAGAAAAGAATTTTACGACGAGGCGGAAAAACTTTTCAAATCGTTCATTCCTCAGAAAAGGGAAACGGATACGGATATATGGCAGAAGCTCGGATTTTGCCAGCAAAAACAGGGAAAATATGCCGAAGCATACGAGAGCTACATGACGGCTGACGAATTGCAGCCGGAATCGAAATGGACATTGACCCATCTTGCCTATGTGGCATCCATGCTCAGAGAGTATAAGACGGCATCAAAATGCTATGATTTTCTACTAAAGAACGACCCTGACAATATAAAACTGCTGACTAAGAAAGTGGAAATGCTTATTTCCACAGAGCATTTTGAGGAGGCTCTGCCTACAACATACAAACTGTATTATTTGGATGACAAGTCTGCAAAGTGCAGGAAGATTCATGCAAAAATACTGTTTATGACAGGAAACGATTTGAAAAAAGCAGAAGAATTGCTTATGCAGGCAGTGGACGAAGAACCGGAAGAAGTGCAAAACAGAATAGACCTCGCACATACGATTTATGCGCAAGGACGCACAGAAGAAGCATACAGAATGTACCGGACTTCATATAAAAGCTATATGCAACAAAATCATGACGAAGCCGGATACAGCAACCTCTTCTGGAAAACTGTCCCACTGAACAACAACCCGCATTTCAATATCAAGAAAATGACAAGGATGTATGACGCCATACGCATGGGCGAACTCGGAATTTAACAAGACAAGGCGGTGAAAATGGGTTTGGATTTCGCCCTACCAACATTCAAACGTTCTCACTGCCGCTTAAAAAGGTGTTTATGCAAAACTCCATATTACCAGTACAAAAACAAAAAGAACTTCTCAAATTAGAATACGAAGCGCAGAAAGAGGAATTTCAGCGACAAACGGAAAGAATGGGAATACACCGCAAAATAAACCGGGGTATATGCTGGTATCCTGTCGAGGCGGGAAGAAGTTACTACAATTCACTGAATCAGTTTGTCGTGGAAATCATCCAGACTGAGCCAAACGACATTGAGCACCATTTTGAATATGACCGTCCCATATCCTTTTTCAATATCACCGATGAGGGAAAGTTGTACTATTTTGAACAGACATGCCGTGTAAGCTATGCAGACGAGACAAAAATGGTGGTCAGCATACCTGACGTGCATATGCTGACAGAATTGCAGAAAGCCAAACAACTTGGAGTACAATTGTATTTTGATGAGACAAGTTTCAAAATCATGTTCAATGCACTGGAAGAGGTTATCAAGGCAAAGAAAAACAGACTTGAAGACTTACGGGATATGTTTGCAGGACTGTCGCAACCGCAGAAATATACATTTTACCCTATTGGTATGCCGTGGCTTAACAAGACTCAGGAAAAGGCCGTCAATGAAGTGTTGTGGGCAAAGGATGTAGCCATTGTACACGGCCCTCCGGGAACGGGCAAGACAACGACACTTGTGGAAGCAATTTATGAGACACTGCGCAGAGAGACCCAAGTAATGGTATGCGCACAAAGCAACACAGCTGTCGACTGGATTAGCGAGAAGCTTGTAGACAGGGGTATTCCCGTATTGCGCATAGGCAATCCGACAAGAGTGAACGACAAGATGTTGTCTTTCACATACGAGCGCAAGTTCGAGAGCCATCCTGATTATCCCGAACTATGGAACATACGCAGAACGATACGCGAGATACGCTCCAAGAAAAACAGCGGTGACAAATCACATCAGAAAATAAGCCGGTTGCGCGACCGCGCCTCTGAAATTGAAATACGCATCAAGCATGCACTGTTCGACGAGGCACGGGTTGTGGCATGTACGCTCGTCGGCGCAGCAAACAAGATACTTGTAGGGCACAGGTTCTCCACATTGTTCATAGACGAGGCGGCCCAGGCACTTGAGGCCGCATGCTGGGTTGCCATACGGCGCGCGGACAGAGTAATCCTTGCTGGCGATCATCAGCAGCTCCCACCGACAGTGAAATGCTACGAGGCTCTGAGACACGGACTGGGAAAAACACTGATGGAGCGTATTGCCTGCAATCAGCCGGACACTGTGACGCTACTAAAAATACAGTACCGCATGAATGAGGCTATCATGCGCTTTTCTTCCGACTGGTTCTACCACGGAATGGTTGAATCGTCCGCTGAAGTAAAAAACAGAAGTATTCTTGATTTTGACACCCCTATGATGTGGGTAGACACGTCGAATGAGAACATCCAGAAGCTGTATGAGGAAAGTCAAAAGACAACAACGGAAGAACCTGCGACAGGAAATACATCTGACCTATCTATCTCAAAAGAAGATTATATTTTTCAAGAACAGTTTGTGGGAGAGAACCACGGCAGAATAAACAAGCAGGAAGCGGAACTGACAATAAAAGTGCTTGAAGAATATATAGAAAAGATAGGAAGGCAGCGTTTCATAGACGAAAGGCTGGATGTGGGAATAATCAGTCCATATAAAATACAGACACAGTATTTGCGCAACCTTGTAAGAAAGAATGATTTCCTGAAACCCTTGCGCGAAAACATATCCATCAACACAGTGGATGGATTTCAAGGACAAGAACGCGACATTATTCTCATAAGCCTTGTGCGTTCCAACGAAGAGGGACAGATTGGTTTCCTCAACGATTTGCGCAGAATGAATGTGGCAATGACAAGAGCACGCATGAAACTTATTGTCATAGGCAACTCGCAAACATTGAGCCACCATCATTTCTACAAAAAGCTGAAAGAGTATATCGATTCACTGACTGAAAACTAAACAGGAAAACAAATATCCATGTCAAAAGGCCTGCTGACTATTGCGAATCAGCAGACCTTTTGTTTTTACTCATATATACCTTTATCTCAAGCATATCCGCAAAATAATATCAGTCCATACATTTTTCAAGAAAAAGAACAGCCGGAAACTCAGTCTACAGTACCAGAATGTCCTTTGCGCGCCCTATCCTTTTTCAGCCTTTCGGCAATAGCCCATTGCAGTGCGGCAGCATCCTCATCTCCCATTGCCGACAACACATCACCAAAGAGCTGGTGCGCACTGATATTTTTAGGTTTAAGACTCGTGGCGCGATCAAGATCAGCCAAAGCCTCATCTAAAAGTCTGAGAGCAAGAAATGTCTTTCCACGAGTATAAAGGGCACGAAAATGAGATGGAGAAACCTCCAGAGCCTCGTTCAAAACCTTTAGTGCCTCGCGCTTTCTGCCACAGTCAAGAAGAGTCCGTGCCTTGCTTACCATAGCGTCCGTATATTGCGGATTCAATGAGATAGCCTTGTCGAAATTCGCTATCGCCGCCGCAGAGTCGCCGACAGACAATGATTCTTTGCCAAGCAGAAAGAACTCAGCCGCATATCCGTTGAGCAGTTCCTGCCTTCCATCCATTTCCTTTTGTTTTTCGACAAGCTCATGCTGAAGCCGCGTAATCTCTCCTCTGAGAGAATTGATTATGTTGAGTTTCTTTCTTATATATCGTCGTGCGTACGGTTTCTCTATATCATAGCGCGAATGTATCGCCTTGAAAAAATGGACAAGAAACGCTTCAAAGTTCCCCTCATCAAAGGCTTTAACCGCATCGTGATACTCTATATCGGCAGACGCGCTACGAAGGGCGGCATCCACAGCCTGCTGGTTATTAAACTGCTGCGAGAAGCGCACCACATCATTGTTCACAAATATGTCAGACCGGGTTATGTCCTTTTTCAGCGTCAGTCCGTCAAGAGAGCGGCAACGGCTTAGAGCCACGTATGTCTGTCCGCCTGCAAACACTCCTCCGGTGAAATCGACAGACACACTGTTGAACGTAAGTCCCTGACTTTTATGTATGGTGATGGCCCATGCCAGACGCACAGGAAATTGAGTAAACACACCAAGTTCCTCCTCTTCAATCTTTTTCTCCTTTTCGTTATAAGTATATCTGACATTTGCCCATTGGGCACGCTCCACATCATGATGCTTTCCATCATCTGACACCACATACAATTTATCTCCATTTTCATCCACACCGACAATCTGTCCGAGAGTTCCGTTCACCCACCGCTTTTCCGGATCATTCTTGATGAAAATAATCTGCGCCCCAACTTTCAGTTCCAATTCAGGCAGAGTGGGCAGAGAATTTGCCGGAAACTCACCTTTTATATCTCCCTTGAAAAACATTGAGTCACCCTCAATATCTGCAAGATTCTTCTGATTGATTGTCTCAACAATATCCCTTCGTGTGGCAAGAGTGATGGTAAAAGAAGCCGCATCAGCTAAAGAAGAACCGGAAGACGGAGCGACAGCCGCACCATTCCCTTCCTTTCCGGTAATATCCCGATGCACAGTGTTCTCCTCTTCGTTCCGCACCACACAAGTATTGAGGAGCTGCAAATCAGCCGATGTGGCGGAGTTGGTGCGTATTCGGTCGAGCACCCCGATAAAAACCTTATCGTTCTGCCTGTACACCTTTGTCAGTTCTATCGAAACCAGCTGAAACTCACGGAATATACGTGCTGAAAAGAAATGAGGTGTATCATAAAAACGGTTCAGAATCTCACGCTCATCACGGGTGACAACCGGCTCCAACTGGAACACGTCACCCACAAGCAACATCTGCTTGCCGCCAAAGGGCAAACGCATATTGCCTGAATACATACGCAAAATACGGTCGACAAAGTCTATAATGTCAGCACGCACCATAGAAATCTCATCAATGATAATAAGTTCAACCGATTTCAACAGTTTGCAATGTTCCTTGCTATATTTGAGAAACTCACGCAACCGGTTGCCGACATAGCGGGAGTCGTCAGGTACCAAAGGATGGAAAGGAAGCTTGAAGAAACTGTGTATGGTGCATCCTCCGGCATTAATCGCAGCAATGCCTGTCGGAGCAAGCACCACAAACTTCTTCTTTGTCGTCTTGCACACATATTTCAGAAAAGTAGATTTTCCCGTACCTGCTTTTCCCGTAAGAAACACAGACTGTGCGGTAAACTGCACCAGATTGAGCGCATTTCTGAATTGCAGATTATCAATGTCAATATTATCTATATCAGTCCGTTCCGTACCCATCATTCATTGTCTGACAATTCTACAACAGCTTCATCTCCCGACACACCGCCACCAGCATTTACAGTACCTTCTCCGCCTGTCTCCACCGCCAAACTGTCTGAGTCTTCCGGTTTTGGAGCGTAAAAAGACGGTCCGATATAAGTATTCGGATTAATGTCTTCCTTCGGTCCCGGGTATTTTCCGTGATAATGGGCAAAAGCAGGGTCGGCAAGCAGTTTCTCCATGAAATAGCCGAATACAGGCAATGCGGTACGGCTTCCCTGTCCAAGTTGTCCGGTACGGAAATGAATGCAACGGTATTCGCCTCCCACCCATGAGCCTCCGACAAGATACGGAGACGCACCGACAAACCACGCATCCGAGTGATTGGACGAAGTACCTGTCTTGCCCCCAAGCTCAGTGTCATAGCAATGCACATACTGCCACAACGCACTTGTAGTGCCTCCCGGCTCACGCATTCCTCCCCAAAGCAGACGCTGCAAATAGAAAGCCGTGCGATAAGAAATAGCACGCTGTGCCGCCGGCACATCCTTTTCGCAATCATAAATGACATTCCCGTCGCGGTCTATTATCTGAGTAACCAATATAGGGTCACGCTGCATACCATCGTTCATCGCCGTGCAATAAGCATCGACAAGCTCAAGCAATGTCACGTCAGACGCACCAAGCGAAAGCGAGGGTGTGTTATCAAGCTTGCTGTGTATGCCCATAGCATGAGCAATCCTGACCACATTGTCAATGCCTGTCTCCTGTCCCAATTTCACAGCAATCGTATTTATCGACTGCGCGAAAGCAGATTTCAACGGCACATTGCCTTCCGTACAGTATCCGTTGGCATTATGCGGAGTCCACACTTTCACCTCACCCGTCTTTTTATCCGGAACTTTCAGACTGATATAACTGTCCACTCTGCGGTCGACAGGAGTAAGACCGGCATCTTCAAATGCCGAGGCATAAACAAACAGCTTAAAGGTAGACCCCGGCTGACGCATTGCCGTCACCTTGTCATATTTCCAAGCGTTGAAATCCACATCTCCCACCCATACCTTCACATGGCTCGTATGTGGTTCCATCACCACAAACCCACAGTGCATCATCCTCACCATATAACGAATAGAGTCCATTGTACTCATCTCGCACTCAATCTGATGGTCAGGCGCATCGTATGCAAACAGCTTCACACGATGAGGCAGGTTCATGTAGAAATCAATAGAATCGGGATTGTCGGCATACTTTGCGCTAAGAATCTTATGATACTCGCAACGTCCTGCAATGTCCTCTATGAAGTTCTGAATTTCCTTTCCGTTTTCTCCTCTCCATGGATTCATTCCGCGCCAATGGCTGTCGAAACGCTCCTGTATCACACGCATCTGTTTCTGTACAGCATACTCCGCATATTTCTGCATCCGTGTGTCCAATGTGGTATAAATCCTCAGTCCGTCGGAATAAATGTCCACATTGTTGTCCTTGCACCATTGTGACAGATACTCACGCAGTGCCTCTCTGAAATACTGTGCCTTCCCGTCATACGTTTTCTCCACCTTGTAATTGAGCGTGATAGGCAAACGGAAAAGAGAATCAAGCTCCCGCTTTGCCAACTTGCCATGAGTGTACATATTATGGAGCACCACATTCCTGCGCTCAAGACTGCGTTGTGGATTCACTTTGGGATTGTATGTGGTCGTCGCCTTCAACAGTCCGACAAGCGTGGCTGCCTGCTCCGGAGTGAGAGCGTCCGGGGTAGTATTGAAATAGGTCTTCGCCGCAGTCTTGATGCCATAGGCATTACTTCCAAAATCCACCGTGTTCAGATACAGCGTAAGAATATCCTGCTTGCTATACTTGTTTTCAATCTTTATGGCTGTTATCCACTCTTTCGACTTCATCACAAAGATTCCGAATCCGGGTATCTTGCCCAAAAGCCCGGTGGAATATTGAGAGCGAATCTTGAAAAGATTCTTCACCAGTTGCTGGGTTATCGTGCTCGCACCACGGGCATGGCCGTTCATCATATCTTTCACAGCCGCAAAAACGCCCTGATAGTCTATGCCATGATGCAAAAAGAACCTCTCGTCCTCAGTGGATACAAGCGCGTAAGTAACGTAGGGAGAGATGTCCTCAAACTTCACTGGCGAACGGTTTTCACTGAAGAACTTGCCAATCAGCACACTGTCGCTACTATATACTAAAGAGGCCTCGTTTGTAATCGGATTCTCGATACACTCCATTGTAGGAGATTTGCCAAACAAGCCGAAAAGATTTATGTCGACTGCTCCCAAATACAGGAAAAAGAACATGACAAAAGAAGCTGCCGGAGTCACAATCCTCTGGTACCATTTTCCTTTGTATTGACTGGCATACCATTTCCATACGACAAGCGGAAAACAAATTATGCTTTTTACTGAACATTTCATGGCGAACTTACAGATTCGTTTTTTACTTTATCCTGCAAATGTACATCATAAATTCCAAATCAAACGAAATTGTCGAATCATTTATTCAGTATATGGCATTAAAATGATTCATCCTACATTTCGAATAAGAATGGCAATCACACTGCGGGGGACAGCCCTTGATTGAAATATTGCCGCTTCTCTACATCCAATGCGCCCTTTGTACGCACTTTATAAATGAGAACTCCACAAACCGAATCATTCTGCCACACATGTTGCCAGACAGCTGTATGCGGACAAGTGCTGCTGACATTATGCTACTTTGGTGGAAAACATGATTTTAACACATTTCGTGTTTGTTGATTTCCGATGGGCACTTGTTTTTGGACAACGCGACTATAAGTTATTGATAATCAACTAAATATATTTTCATCAAAAAGTATGCGGTTTTAGTCCAAAAACTAAGGGTTGAGTATAAAATAGGACATACTGATAATCAGCAAGTTATGAGATTTTTGTCTTAAAATAGTCTTTTTTCGGGTTCAGAATCCATTTTTGTTTTTTGGAGCATTGAAAACCCGGTTGCCGTCTTTTAGAGGAGGCGACTTGGGAAAATGCCCGATTTTGGGCCGAAAAACGGGCTTTGAAAATTTTGTGCGCCTTGAAAATAAATTTTGTTCACCTTGCGCAAAAAACCAGTGTGCCTTGGAAATAAATTTTCAGCACCTTGTAATTTTGGGCTTTAGTGGGCTTTTGGATGGGAAAGGCATGTTTTGGGTTGAAATTATATATCTTTTAGTCGGCTGTATTATTCTGTTTGTCGCCTCTGTTTTCGAGGCTCAAAACCCTCCGTAGAATCGCGTTTTTGCAACCTCGGCGGAGTCCGGTTCATTTTGAAGCGATTCTACAGGGGTTGGATTTTAACATTTCAAATTATACAAAAGCAAGTAAAAATATTAATATAACAACAAAAAAACATCAGTATACAAATATTTTACTATCATTTTGCAAATACACATTCCACAAGTATACCGCAACAAAAGGTATTTTGTTGGTACATGTTGCTTGTCACAGTCCTAATGAATAAAATGTCCGGCAGGCTTCTTTCGAGTTTATGCCCACTTGCCATTTGAAATATCGGACAAACCAAAATTTATCGCCCACTGTTCGGACAATGTGAATGATGAGACACTCAGAACACTACTTGAAGAATGTCTCTGCACCTGACGTTTCCATGCCATCATAAAGACGAAAATATATGGCAAAAGAAAGAGTTCCTTAACCATCGGTTTATCCGGACAGTTCAGGAACTCCTCGTTATAAGGCAAGCCTTATATTATTATAGGTATGTGTGTTGTTGTCTTGTTATCTCACCACTTTATTGTGATTAACAATGTATGTGCCATGAGGCAAGCCGTCAAGGGCATCGACAGAAGATGTTCTGGTACGCACTTTCACTCCACTGATGGAATAGACCTCCGCCACCCTATCATCTTTTTGACCGCAGGATGAGATGCGTTCAATTCCTACGGCCTCTATAAAATCCTCAACAGAAGAAAGAAAGCCAATATAGCTAATGACAGAAGTACCAGTAGTTGATGTAAGACCGAAGATTGTCTGCCCCTGACAGATGCTATAAATGTCACCCTTACAAAAGTCATCAATCCCACTTGCTGACAAGTCCCATGCAATTACAATCTCTCCATCCACAGCTTTCTTCACAGTTGTAGGAGCCACGCTTGTGCCCCGATTCATGCCGTTGAGCCACCATAAATATGACTTTCCTGCCGCCATGCTGAGATTTTTCCCTTTCACAACAAGATAACGGTCATGGCTGTCCACATTATAATTGCAGTGGTTGTGGTCGAGCATGAGGCATACATTATTGTCTCCCTTGCCTGACTTAACCATAATGCTATTGTCATTTCCATATTCAATATTGTTTTGGCTTACCCTGCCTGCATCTCCGGTCTTCCAGTCTTCCGCCTTGAACTCATACCCGTGATTCTCATATCCGTTGACCAGACGCAGATAGTAAAGTCCCGGACACAATGTGGAAGAGGAAGCTACAATGCGGAAAACCACAGACTGCTTAGGCTGCCCATCGGTCGTTGTCATTAAATCAGCTGGCAAAGCATACTCTATATTATAGAATCCTTTTTTATCAGCAGTGTAATAAGAATCCGGAACTGTAATATCAGCCACCTTCACTTCATCAATATAGATAGTGGCTTTACGACCTTTGTCGGCAGTCGTAAAACGGCACATCAAGGCAAGGTTCTCCGTCTCTCCTTTAGGATTGGCAAGTGTGTACTCAATGAATCCTCCCGGCTGCGCATCACGATAAAACTCACCGTTATAAGAACCTGAATTAGAACCTGTGCTGTATTTTGCCTGATGTCCCGCCTCACTCTGTTGCTCGCCTGTGCCAACAAAGTCTAAAGTGCGCTCAGCCAGTTCTTTCTCAGCTTTATCTGCCTGTCCCATATCGCTAAGGAGATAGTTCTCTGCCGTCTGCTGATACCAATAACATGAATAACGCGCATGGTGGACAGAGAAGAACGGTTCAAGCGTCAATGTCTGCCAATTGCCGCTGCCCTCCTCACTGCGCGCGTCAATGGCAAACAACAGTTTGCTCTTATCAACAGAAGTGATGCGGTCGAGCACTTTGTCTCTTTCACCAATAAGCAACGGGGCAGACGACAAGCCTCTCATCGTGGCACGGCTGCTTGGCGCATGATCCATGCGTCCTTCCTCGCCATATTCATTCTGCAAATCCTCATATTCAAGCCCTGTCCGCGCAGCTTCTTCTGCCGATGCCGCTGTTGTCTTTGCGGCAAGCAATATCGGACCATATTTGAAAGCAATATAGTCGCCATAGTTCGGACATTCCTCATATCTCATCTCCATAGGCAGGCTCACAGTGATCACATCACCTTTTTTCCATTCACGCTCTACATAAACGTATGATGCAGTTCCTGCCGTGACTTCCAAAGGAATAACCTTCCCATTGACACTGACACAGTATTCTGCGGCAGTCCATGAAGGATGACGAAGTGCCAGTGTGAACTTGCCGCTTTTGGTAATCGTTATTTCCGTATTCTGACTATAAGGGAAATCGGTCTGCTGCCTCAATCCGAAATTCTTAGAAGACAATTCGCTTGCGGCAAACAAATTGACATACAGCGTGGTATTATCCTCCGAATGAGTGTATATAAAATGTCCGTACTTGGAATGGTTTTCCATACCGGTACCGACACAACACCACATGCCTTGATTCACCTGCGAGTAAATCTTGTAACTCTGCGGGCGCAATGATGTGAAGTAAACATATCCTCCGGTTTCAGGGTCTTGTGTGGCAAGGATATGATTCCACATCGTACTCTCATAGAAATCGGCATAACGCGCCTCATGTGTCTCATCGAACAGATTCTCCGACAATTTGAGCATATTATTTGAGTTGCAACTCTCAGGCCCATCGAGATTGGTCATGTACTCGCCACACCTGTCCTCTGCAAGAAAGTGCTCGCTCACACTGTTTCCGCCAATACACACTGTGCGGTGTGTGGCCACATCATCCCAGAAATTGTGCGCTGCCACACGGTATGTATTGTTTGAAGGCTCTTCCTGATAAATTCGTTCAAAACCAATGAACTTAGGTACTTGCGTATTGGCATGCTGACCGTTAAGGAAAGTCTTGGAATAATTTCCCTCACTTCCCTGCATTCCATTGATTTCGTAAACATGGCTATATTTCTTGGCTGCATCAAGATAAGACCGATTGCCCAACAAATGGAAAGCATCCACCAGTACCTCGTTCATCCCGCCATGCTCCCATCCGAGAATATCCTGCATCTGCGCCTCCGAGAGATTCTTGACCACATTGACACTCCAGTCACTCATGGCTCGGAAGAGTTCTTTGGCTTTCTGACTATCGGAATAAAGCCATGCGTCGCGTAATCCGGCAAGCACCTTGTGCTGACAATAAAACGGAACCCATCCGCCATATTTTTTGAATGGAGCCAAATCGCCGCTATAAAGTCCTGTCCAGACCTGATTTATCGGTTGTCCGCCAATAAATCCCTCCATGCCATCAGTATTTCCGTTGTACGCTGCCTGACAGTCGGCAAGCACATCAAGCATGTAATCAAGACGTGACTTGAACAACAGCTTCAAATCCTTGTCGCGACAAGAAGCGTATGCAAGAGAGAGAGCCGTAAGATAATGTCCTCCGATATGACCCTCAAGCGACCATCCGCTATCGCCCCAGTTGATGAAGGTAGGATGCGAGGTTGTCCACCCGTAATACTTGCTGTTCTTATCATCGGAAAGTCCGGACTGCCGTACAAAAGGAGTCAGCAAACGGTCTGTATCATATTCCAATAGAAGAAGGTGATTGCGTTGCATTGCTGTATTCAGCGGACCGTCAAGTAAAGTAACTTCTTCAAGATTAAAATGTTGCGGATATAGCTTACTTTGCGCATATGTCCTACAAGGCAACATTAAAGCAACCATAGCGGTTGCGTAAAGAATATTTCTATTCATTTCGTTCTGTTTATGTTTCTTTGCCCGCAAAATTAATCATTAAAAAAACATCGACATACAAATCAATCCATATTCTTTCTGAAACCAAATCCTTCCGGAACTTATTAATTGTCAAAATTCCACCAGTCCATACCGAACAGTACCTCATCGCCTCCTCTGAAAAACATATACAGGTCATGAAATCCTGTAAGCGGTTTCTCAGACATCACTTATAAGCTTACAATAAAAATCTGTCACAGTTGTAACATCAACATTGCAAATCATTCAAAATAAAGTCCTTGCATAGACTCTGCAAGGAAATATTCCTCCCCCATTCATACCGTTTCAAGGATTATAGAGGCATCGCTACCAATACCACCCACTTTAGAAACGGACACAGAAACAAAAGGTGACTTCCGCATCTTCATACGCACGTCAAAAAGAACAAACGGCACGAAAAGATTGCGAAAGTCACCCTTTTATTTATACAAAACCACTTTACTCCTTTGCGCTCTGCGCCTCATTGTCTCCATTGCCGAATGCGGCTTCAGGCACAGAATAATTGTCAAACTCAGTAGGTATAGGCTCTGCATCATTCTGAATCTTGACATCGGTTTTCACAGAAAGCAAACTTGCTACAGCTGAAACTTCCTCTTTACCTTCATTATTCTGCTGAGGCTTGTCACTTTCAATAAATTTGAAATCAAAGTTCGCACTTTTGGCAGACGGGAACTGACTTCTTGAGTCCACATCCTGTCTGTTGCGAAGATGATTGACAATACGATTATAGCAATCCATTCCACTGTGCGCCTTGAGACGAACCTTGAAACGTGTATCCTTATATTGGAATTTATTGGTATCACGTATAAGAACCACGCGCTTAAACATCAAACTTGCCTCATACCAACCCTCGCGCTCTTCGTTCAGCAAATCTGTGGCAGAGCGTTTGCGTTCCGGCTGAACAAAAGCAGGTCTTTCCACACGCTGTTCACGACGCATCTGTTCCATGCGCTTAAACTCATCAAGCGACTTGGCTTCAGTCTTAAGAAACAGCACATAATTATTGTAGCTTACCTTCAAACGAAACGGATATGCGTTGTTCGATTCCAAAAAAGCCGCAATACGTCCCGCAACACTGGCATCTGTCTTTATCTCGCGTATTGTCTCAAGAAAAGCCATTGCCTCACCGACACTTCTGGCAAGCGTCTCGTGATCAAAATATCTTACGTATAAATTCATATAAATATAAAAAAGTCTTTTTTATCCAATGTGTGCTCCTGTCTCCACAAGACCACATTGCATTTTCAAGTGCAAAGATAATAAATAGAAATCAAAACATTACGTTTATTTCTCAGCAAAACATATCTTTAACCGATTAAAATTCACAGGCAGAAAAAATATCCGGAGCATCAACCGACCTCTGCCAGTCCTCATTTCAGGAACTGCCACCGCACTATACACAAACGACAGTTTCAGGCAAATGCCCACTACGTATGCGCCATTCTTGCGGATACAGGTTGTTCGCCCTGTTCCCTAAATTCTTCACAAACCCAAGAGGGGTGTCGTGATATGTCACAATCACAAATCCGCGCTCCGCCTCCACAGGAAGAGTCACCGCTTCTGTACGCAAATATGCTATGGCTTGCTCATAAGTCAGTTCCACCATACTAAAAGCCTGTCTGTCCAGCAATGCGCTCATGGCAAGTGAGTGCGACGGTTGCAGCGTCTTTCCCTTGACTGTTGCCAATGTCACTCCATAGCACAATACCGTAAGATTGTCGCGTATCGCATCAAGCATACCGGAATGACATGCAGGGAAAGCCACAAACTTATCGCCCTCAGCCATGAAGTTCATGCTGTACGAATCCTTCAGCCATCCCTTCAGTTCTTTCGGTACGACAACCGACTGTACCTTCTTCTTATCCTTACGCTTGCCGCATTTTTTTTGCGGAGAAACCCACTCTGCGTCTTCTGGTTTGCGCAATATACTGATGAAAAATCCTTCGCCTTCATTCCGGTGAGGGAAAAAATGGCAAACATCCAAATCGCATCCCTCCAAAAGACTTCCAGCTATGTTCCAGCTTTGTTCGGCACAACACGGCAATACTTCCGCTCCCAATTCTTCTTTCATCCACAGCACATTTTCCTCATCTTCCTGCATGTTATACGTGCATGTGCTGTAAACCAACAATCCTCCGGGTTTCAGACATTGCCACACATCGCCCAATATCTCGCGCTGACGGCGGTAACAAGTGTCCACATTGCCCACGCTCCATTCCTTTATCGCCTGCTCGTCCTTGCGGAACATGCCCTCACCGGAACACGGAGCGTCACACACAATGACATCAAACACGCTCCCCAAAGCCTGAAATTCAGACGCTTGGTTGTGGGTCACTATTACATTTGGATTTCCCCACTTCGTCATGTTCTCCGCCAACACATTCGCACGCTGTCTCACCACCTCATTGGCCACAAGCAATGAGCCTTCCGGCAATGCATCCACCGCCAACGTAGACTTACCTCCGGGTGCGGCACACAAGTCAAGTGCCACCACCGGACTACTACCTACATATTTCCTCAACAGATAATCGAGAAACATAGACGACGCTTCCTGCACATAATACCCTCCGGCATGAAACACTGGATCAAAGGTAAATGTCGGTCTGGAGTCCAGATAAAATCCGGACTGACACCACTCCACAGTTTTTCCCTTGTGCTCTTTTGTCCATTTCCGCGAATTATATCTGATGCTTACAGGCGATGGTTTCTCCAGCGCAGCGGCAAACATTGCATATTCTTCCGCACCAAGCATACGGCGCATATATTCGGTAAAATCTTCTGGCAACCACATGATATATCTATTTTCATTATGTGTATCACTCACTCCGAAGCCTCAACAAACAAAGAGGCGGCGAGAATCAAAAGTCAAAATACTCCTCCTCTTCATTCTCTTCTTTTTTCCGCGCTTTCCGCTCCTCCTCTTCAAGATTATATTCTTGCAGCGTAGTACCATAAGTGGTACGCAGCACTTTAAATTCCGTGCGGCGGTTCAGCGCATTACAAATCTCCTGTTCCTCTTCCGGACGCGCCTTGATATAGTTTTCCGTCAAGGTATCGTTCTCGTTTAGGAACTTGTATGTCTCAGTCAGTTTCTTACGTATCACTTTCGGACGGCTTTCTCCATACCCCATAGCGGTAAGTCTTTCCTTCTTTATTCCGTGGTCGATAAGATAATTCACTACCGATTCCGCACGCCGCTGTGAAAGACGCTCATTGTAGGCATCATTGCCCCGATAATCGCAATGTGCTCCCAATTCAATAGTAATGTTCGGATTCTCGGTCATCATCACCACCAGTTTGTCAAGCGCATCCGTTGATTCAGGAGTCAGATCTGCCTTATCAAACTCGTAGAATATATTGTCAATAAGCACTGGCACATTGATTGGCGGAAGCGGAAACTGCAACGTATATTCCTCGCTATGCTCTGACGGTGCCACTGTCAGTTCCTGCTTGACATTCAGATAGCCCTTGCAGGTTCCCAAGAAGACATATTCCACTCCCGGTTTCAGCACCTTCGTGAACGAGCCGTCTCCCTTCACACTCAGTTTCTCGTTTGTACCGTCATTGCCGACCATATACACAAGACCTTCCGGCAACTCATATCCGTCTTTCTCATATACCCATCCGGTAACAGTCTGCAACACTTCCGGCAACTCAAAACTGAATATGTGCTCCCATCCTTTTCCGTCATTTCTATTTGAGCAGAAAAATCCCCGGTTGTGCAATCCCTCAAATGTCATGCCGAAATCATCGCCGCTCGAATTGAGCGGAAACTGCTGGTTTTCCACAATCCATCCTCTTGCCGAATCGGGAACGGCTTTCAGAATGTCCAGTCCGCCCATGCCCGGATGCCCGTCCGAGGAAAAATACAAGTCGCCGTTAGGACGAAACGAAGGAAACATCTCATCGCCCGGGGTATTTATCGGCCGCCCGAGATTCTCCACCCCTCCAAATCCCGAGTCGAAAAGCCGGACTCTCCATATATCCAGTCCGCCTATTCCTCCCGGCATGTCACTCACAAAATACATCCACTTGCCATCAGGCGAAATGGCCGGATGGGCATACGAAGACAGGGTGTCCTTTGAAATCTCACACTTCTTAGGTGCGCCCCATGAGGCATCGCTGCGCGCCGACTCCCATATCTCGGCATATCGGGGATAATCGGGGTCACTGCTGCAACGTGTGAAATACATGGTCTTTCCATCGGGCGAGATGCAGCTTGCTCCCTCGTCATATTCCGTATTGACATCCGACTCAATGACTTCGGGCTGCTTCCACTTTCCGTTCTCATCTTTTCTCGAAAAAAACAAATCCCCGTATTTCACTCCCGTAATACCGCTTAGCTCGTCACCGTTGGCATCGTTGCGGGTAGAAGAGAATACAAGCTGGTCGGCATCATCGCCCACAAGCATCGGCGAATAGTCCGTCCGCCGAGAGTTGAACACCGCTTCTTTCTTTATCTTATACAAATTGGGATTTGCCTTCCATTGCGGGGCAAGCTCACAAGAGAGGAGTCCGCTACGTGCCAACTCATTTCCCGGGTCTTTTTCCAGATACAACTTGAAATTCTGCATGGCAGCCTTATAGTTTCCTATCTTCAGTTGCTGCTGTGCCAGATAAAATAGTGCGGTGCTGTCAGGACAATTATAGCGCACAGCGTTCTGATATGCGGCAACCGCTTTCTGCGCATAGTTTATCCGCCGATAGCAGTCGCCCATCTTATAAGCTCTCACAGCACGCTTATCCCTGTCCTTCGGCGATGTTCTTGTATAGGACTTCTTATAGTAAGCGGCAGCCTGATAGTACTCGCCTATCGCATAGCTCTGCTCACCTTTCTTGAAAGGGATATTCTCATTGCTGCATGCCGCAAAAAAACATGCGCACAAACAGAATATCACATCATATTTCAGTTTTCTTGTTTTCTCCACTGTAATGTCCTATTATATTAGGTATAAACGGAATTTCGCCTCATTTATTGTTATCGGACGCCTTCTCTTCAAAAGGACGCCTGAATGTGCATCCCTCTCTCCAGCGAGAGCATCCGTAGGCAGTCCGTCCCTTAATGATATGTCCTTTTGTACATACCGGGCATGGCAGGCCTACCCATTCATCGCCTCCACCGCTCTCCGGCATGGCGACAGCCTTTGCTTGCCGACCGCCTTTAGGCTGGAAACCGGCTACAGTGCGCAAAGAATCCACCGTTTTCAACGATTCCGCATGAACAGTCTCCAATGCCGCTCCGCCCTCTCCCGCCGGAGCTTTAGGTTTCCGGGGAGTCCTCGTCTTTTTCCCCCCCTCGCCTCCTTCCTTAGGCGGTCGCTTTTTCTTCCCGGCTTTGAGGTCTTCCTCCGTAGTAATTGCCACCCGCCTGTTGGAAGTGTCCGAGCGTACAGCATTGACAATATCCGCCACCATCAGCTTCAACTCGTCAAGAAACTGACGCGCGTCATATTTTTTCTTCTCAATCTCACGCAGTTTCTTCTCCCATATACCGGTCAGTTCGGCACTCTTCAAAAGCTCCTCGCGGATAAGTCCGATAAGCTCCATCCCCGTAGGTGTGGGAACCACACTTTTCCGCTCTTTCTTTATATATCTGCGCTTAAACAAGGTCTCTATAATAGCAGCTCGCGTAGAAGGACGGCCTATACCGTTTTCTTTCAAAGCGTCCCTCAGTTCCTCGTTGTCCACAAACTTGCCGGCTGTCTCCATCGCCCGCAACAAGGTCGCCTCCGTATAAGGTTTTGGAGGAGTAGTCCATTTTTCCATCAATGAAGGCAAATGGGAACCGCTCTCGCCTTTCACAAAGGCGGGCAACGTTTTTTCCTCCTCCGTTCCCTTTGCTTCCTCGTCCGTCTGCCTGTCTTTGGCAAATAGAACTCTCCACCCCTGTTCCATAATCTGTTTTCCGGTAGCCTTGAACTCTACATCTTCCACACTTCCCAGAACTGTCGTGGCAAGAAACTTGCAGTCGGGATAGAACACGGCAATGAATGTGCGTGCGACAAGGTCGTAGACATTGCGTTCCATGTCTGTCAGATTCTGCGCCGGCACTCCTGTCGGTATGATGGCATGGTGGTCGGTCACTTTTGAGGAGTCGAACACCTTCTTGCTTTTCGGCAGCTTCTGTCCGTAGAGAGGTGCCGTAAACTGCTCGTACCCGCGTATGCCCATCAGAATGTTCGGACATTTCGGATATATATCATCACTAAGAAAAGTGGTGTCCACACGCGGGTAAGTGGTGAACTTCTTCTCGTAAAGGCTTTGTATGAGCTGCAAAGTGAGATCTGCCGAATAGCCGAACTTCCGGTTACAGTCCACCTGCAACGAAGTGAGGTCGTACAGTCGAGGCGGAGCCTCAGTGCCTTTCTTTGCCGACACATCCGTCACGGTGAAAGGCGAATATTTCACTTTCTCCAGAAATTCCTCGCCTTCCTGCTGCGACGTGAACTTGCCTTTGGTGGCGGCAAACGTTGTCTCACGATAAACGGTAGACAGAATCCAGTATTGCTCAGGCTGGAAATTGTCTATTTCCAGCTGCCTGCGCACAATAAGCGCAAGTGTCGGAGTTTGCACACGGCCAATGGAAAGCACTTGCTTGTATTGCCCATACTTCAGTGTGTACAAGCGTGTGGCGTTCATCCCCAATGTCCAGTCGCCAATGGCCCGACTCAGCCCCGCCTCGTAAAGCGACTGGTACTCGCTCTGGTCTTTCAGGCTTTTGAAGCCTTCCCTTATCGCCTCCTCTGTCAGCGATGAAATCCAGAGTCTTTTCACGGGGCATGTCACTCCCGCTTTCTGCATCACCCACCGCTGTATCAGTTCTCCTTCTTGTCCGGCATCACCACAGTTCACAATCCCGTCTGCCTGCCTCATCAGGCGTTCGATAATGCCAAACTGCTTCTTCACTCCATTATCCTCTTTCAACTTGATGCCATAACGCTGGGGTATCATGGGCAAGTCCCATACATCCCAACGCTTCCATAGCGGAGTATATTCATGAGGCTCCTTCAGCTCACACAGATGTCCGAAAGTCCATGTAACCTGATAGCCGTTGCCTTCCATATATCCGTCGTGCGAGGCGGTAGCTCCTATGACAGCCGCTATATCCCGCGCCACACTTGGTTTCTCCGCAATGCAAACAATCATATCTCTTGTAGTTTTTTTATCTGTTTACTATTTATTCATGACATGCAGGACTATTCAACAACATTCTGACTGAATAGCCCATATATCCGTCCTCCTGTCATGCAGAGGAAAACAATGCCAATGGAATCCGTGTACCAAAGTACCTGCAAAAATAGAGAAAATTTCAGGAAATATTCAATCATTGCGCAAGAAACGTCTGTGAAGAGATTTTACAGAAGCATCCGACAGGCATTATTCAGGATTATTTCCGGTTCTTCCTGCATTTCGAGTGATAATGTCAATCATACAATATGTACAGGCATTAGCTTGAAGCAATTGCCCTGTACCGACATCCAATTGCACCTTTTGTACGTTCTTAATAAAGGGGGACTCCACAAACCTTATTCATTTTACCGCACAACCATACGCGGGCAAGTTTTTTGACATTTTGTCAGTTCAGAAAAAAGGAGGCATTTTAACATATCTCACTGTTTTCGGCTTTTAATTCGTGGTCGATTCCAAGTGTTATATAGGTAAATAACTGATAATCAATTAAATACATTTTCAGCAAAAAGTATGCAGTTTTAGACGTAAAACGCATGGTCTGAGTCAAAATAGGATATACTGATAATCAGCAACTTACAAAAATTTTGTCTTAAAATTGCCTTTTTCCGGGTTCAAAATCCATTTTTGTTTTTCGGGGCATGGAAAAGACGGCTGCCGTCTTTTTGAGGGAGTGATTCGGGAAAAAGCCCGATTTTGACCCGAAAAACGGGCTTTGAAAATTTCGTGCGCCTTGAAAATAAATTTTGTGCGCCTTGCGAAAAAAATCAGTGTGCCTTGGAAATAAATTTTCAGCACCTTGTAATTTTGGGTTTTAGCGGGCTTTTGGGTGGGGAAGGTGTGTTTGGGTTTGAAATTCTATATCTTTTAGTCGGTCAAATTGTTCTATTTGTCCGCTCGATTTTCGAGACTCAAAACCCTCCGTAGAATCGCGTTTTTGCAACCTCGGCGGAGTCCGGTTCATTTTGAGGCGATTCTACGGGGGTTAGATTTTAACACTTCAAACAAACACAAAGCAAGCAAAACCCAACACATACAAACATTTTGTCATATTATCAATCAAATTACTATCACTCGCAAATACACAATCCATAAACATATCGCAACAAATGGAAATCTTTGCTCGTTTGGCATAGACTTCATGCAAAATCCATGTACCTTTGCAAAAACAACAAAACAGGCAAATTACAAATACAAATCGGAATCTGCCCATGCGGAACTTGCCACAAACACAACCTGTCTTCACAAGCTGACACCAATGGCATTTTCGTCACCAAAACCTGTTTTTCAACAAAAAGACTACTGAGATGGAAAATTTTGCAGCCATAGATTTTGAGACCGCCAACAACGAAAGGTCATCCGTATGTTCTGTTGGCATCGTAATAGTAAGAGATGGGGAAATAACGGATTCCTTCTATTCGCTCATCAATCCCGAACCTAATTACTATCACTACCGTTGTTCGCAAGTACACGGACTGACACGTGAGGACACGGACAACGCTCCGGTTTTCCCGAAAGTATGGGAACAGATTGCACCATTGCTCGAAGGACTGCCACTCGTGGCGCACAACAGCCCTTTCGACGAGGGGTGTCTGAAAGCGGTTTTCCGCGTTTATCAGATGGATTATCCCGACTATCAGTTTTTCGACACCCTGCGCATGTCGCGCCGGATGTTTCCGGAACTGCCCAACCATCAGTTGCACACAGTGGCGGCACGGTGCGGATACAGACTCGACAACCACCATCACGCGCTCGCCGATGCAGAGGCTTGCGCATGGATTGCCAGAGAAATATTATGAAAGAATAAAAAAAGTGTATTGGAATAGAAAAAATACAGGGAAAACAAGAAATAAGATACACTGCTGATGCCACGCAGAGCACGGTAAGAGATGTCTGAGTATGAAATAAAAAAACAGCGCAACCAAATGGCATAATGCCTACCATTCAAACAGACTACGCTGCTCGCCCTCCATTTTTTTCTTCACTGGCTTCGGCTGTATTGTGTCATATTCCCAATTGTCAAAACACAGCTCAAGCTGTACCATGAAGTTCTTTTTCAATCCATACATGCCCCGTTTGCCGTCAATTTTTCTGAACGGAGAATCCTTTTGCCTGCTTTGAGACCACAGGAACCAGCGCACATTGGCATATATCTGATTATAGAGACCGGTGTCTTCAAACAGACTGCAATTACAGTTGTATATGTATTTCACAATACTGCACAACCTCATTCCTTCCGGCTTGTATGCCAGAAGTTCCACCAATTGGTTATAATATACATTGTTCATAATCTTGCCAGAGTTTGAAAACCGGACGCTAATATACGCTACATTTTTCAAAAAACGCACAGTTATAGTACAAAAGTCGTGGCAATACATTATTTTTGTATATAAAATGTAGTTTTGACAAAGTGAGAATCATTCTGAATCTGATATATATATTCTTGACAGTATCGGCACTGTGCGTGTGCGCGGCATGTGACAACAGCCGCACAACCGAAATGCACGCACATGTCGACTCACTCAACATGGCGGCTTACAACAGCCGCTACCGCTCACTCGACTCTACAGAACTGTATGCCCGGAGAGCTTTCGCAAAGACATCACGATATGCGGACGGTAAGAACGAGTCGTTCTGCCATCTTGCCTTTGTCAGATTTATGCGAATGGATTATGCAGGATCAAAAGAACTGTTTGCAGCTGTTCTCAACCAGTCCGACAATGAGCTTCTGAAACTCATTGCCGATGTGGGCATGATGAAAATATGCCAGCGCATATCAGCCAACAAAGAGTTCTATGATTATCACCAAAGCGCACAAAAACGTATCAGCCGCATAAGCAAGGAAGACACATACATGTCGGAAAGGCAAAAGCGACTTTGGAATTATGCGCAAAGCGAGTTTCACCTTGTCTCGTCCACTTACTATTACTATCTGAGGCAAGAAAGGCAGGCGGCAGAAGAGATTGCCAAGATTACCGTCCGGTTCAGCATTATTGAGAATGATTCGGCACAACTTGCCTCTTATTTTTACATGACAGGCTCTGGCGGAATTATCAAGACTTCCGAAACCGACAACATAAGGGATGAGGAGGAAAGAATGCTCGTGCGTGCACTGGCTTTGAGCCGCCACTCGGGGCTGCGGCTCTTCGAGGGTTTGGCAATGCAGGCTCTTGCTGACAACCTTATTCATACAGACTCGCTGAACAGAGGAAGACTGATGTTCATAAGAGGTATGCTGGAGGCAGACAGCGTAGACATTCCTGACATGCCGCGCTTCATGGCGGAGCAGTCTCTGAAGATTATGGACAGCTATGGATGTATGTTTTATACGGCGGCAGCCTATATCACAATATCCGAGATGGAATTGTCCGACCATCACTATACGGCAGCTCTGGAGGCTGTCGCCAAAGCACTGGAATATGTGAATGTCCACCACTCAACTTATTGCAGCAAGCCACACCATATACAGCAGGCAGAAAAAAGAACGAATGCAAGCATACAGCCTGACGACAGAGTATATCCGTATTCCCAAGACTATGACAGCATTTCGACCGAGATGCGCTGGATTGCGGACGGAACGGTCATTACAGTACCGGAATGGATGGCGAGCATACGAGAACATCTGAGCAAGGTGTACAGTGCGATGGGAATGAAACGGGAATCAGACTACAACAGAAACATCTATCTGGATATTCTCGATGCCACCCGTCAGGACATGAAGATGCAACAACGTTATGAGACACTGGCAATAGAGGAAAAAAAGACCAATGCCATGCTCATCATCGTCGGGACATTTATCGTGATACTGATTTGTGTTATGAGAGGCATAAACATACGTTTGAAACAACGCAGCAAATATCAGGCTGAAAAGCTGTCGGATGTCACCAAGCTTTGCCGCAAGCTGACCATGTCTATCCCGACAGATGCCATAGACAAGGAGGATATGGCAAACTCTATCCATAAGGCAATAGACGATGATGTCAGGCGCATTTTTCCAGAGGCGGGGAAAGAATGGGAAAAGGAGGACGGAAAACTGAAACTTTACGACCTTGAATTACTGAATATTGTAAGAGTATTTTTCCGATGGGCAGTGAAAAACGGAGAGACGTTTGTGTGGCTGGGAGACAAAGGCAGATGTATAGAGGAAGAGCACAGTATGCACGAAATGAACATTGCCGGAAACAAGCGGGCAAACATTGACAAACGGACATGCCTGTCAATTGTCTATGGCATCACTCCGTTTCTTGACCGTGCCGTAAATGAAATCAGCAAACTGGCAAAGTGTGACAACAGTGCCGTCGCAGAAAAGAGACTGCTGTATGTCAGTGAGCTTATCGACAAAATAAATGAATACAATGAGGTTCTGACACATTGGATAAAGGTGAGACAAGGCACGGTAAGCCTGCACATCGAGAATTTCAGTCTGGACAGACTGTTCAGCACATTGGGCAAGGGAAGAAGCGCATTTGAGAACAAGCAGATTTCGCTGAAAATAGAGCCAACTACGGCTGTCGTAAAAGCAGACAAGGCACTGACTTTGTTCATGATGAACACACTGCTCGATAATGCACGGAAATATACTCCGGCGGGAGGCTGTGTATGCCTGAGAGCGACAGAACAGCCCGAATATGTGGAGATAGACATTACAGACACCGGATGCGGACTGTCGGATAAGGACATCGCGCTTATATGTGGCGAGAAGGTGTATGATTCGGCACAAATAGGAAATACGGAGGAAAATCCGGAATTGAAAAAGAACAAGGGATATGGCTTCGGACTGATGAATTGTAAAGGCATCATTGAAAAATACCGCAAGACGGGCAAATTCTTTTCAGTGTGCAACTTCGGCATCGAAAGCACACCAGGAAAGGGAAGCCGTTTCTTTTTCCGGCTGCCCAAAGGGATTATACGCGGTGCATGTATAGTGGCGGCTGTCGCGCTGCACGGATTGTGTACCACATCATGCGAGACTTCCCGCTCCGAAAACGAGTCGCAGGACATATACGAATGGACTTCTGACGACCCTATCTTGCACAAAGCGTCAAACTATGCGGACTCAGCATACTATGCCAATGTGGAGGGCATGTATTCGGCAGCCCTGCTATATATTGACTCAGCCCGCATGGCACTCAATGAGTATTATCTTCAGGAAGTGCCTGAAGGTACAGAACTTATGGTGATGGAGGGAAACACACAAATGCCGGAGATTGACCTTTGGAACAAAGGGTTCAACACCGACTATCATGTGATTCTGGATATTAGGAACGAGGCGGCTATCGCGGCATTGGCACTCAACAGATGGAATCTGTACACTTATAACAACGAGATTTACACGCGCTTGTACAAACTGATGGCGCAAGACAACAATCTTGAAAGTTACTGTAATACAATCAGGCAGTCGAACATCAACAAACAGACTTTCCTTATTATATTCATATTTGTTTTCATCGCCGGACTTCTGGTATATTACCTCATTTATTACCGACACAACCTGCTTCCAATATTCAACATGAGGCAGCTGATGCAGTTCAACGGGCATCTGTTCGCTTCAAAAGAAGGAACAGAAACAGAGGTGCTGCTACATGGAGTCAGCGACATACGTTTGGCAGACGGTATAGGATTGTGCCTTATCCACGAAAAGGGCAGGCAGACACATTGCACTTTCTCCGCATCCTGCCCGGACCGGGACATTGTAAAGGAAATCATGAATATATGCGTGAAGGAAGCCCGCCCCATAGTAAAGGGAGAAGGACGCTTTCGGGCTTATCCTTTGACACAGGAAACGGAAGAAGGCTCCGACACTTTCGGAGCTATAGTAATGGTTATGCACAGTGTCTACCTGTCGGAAAACGAGGAACTGATATTCCGGCTTATCGCACAATTCACAGCCATACATCTATATTATTCTTCGATAAAAATCAACACCGGACAGCAAAATATAGAGCAGCTTGAGGACGAAAGGAACAGGGCTGAGATGGAGGCAAACAATATTCATGTGCAAAATATGGTACTTGACAACTGTCTTTCTACCATCAAGCATGAAACAATGTACTATCCCAATAAGATTAAGCAGATTGCCGACTCTATGCGGGAAACGGATTCCGACAGAGAAACGTTTGCGACTCATTTACAGAATATGTCCGAGCTGATATGCTATTACAAGGAGACATTCACACTACTCTCTTCTTGCGCGCTGCGTCAGTTGGACAAAGTGGTATTCAGAAGAAAGACTATCAACGTGGCTGACCTTGCGTCATACGCGGAACACGGTGTCGCCAAGCTTAACAGAAAATACCGTACACAAATCCTGATACATACAGGAAACGCAGACGGATTGTCTGTGACTGGAGACATTCAGATGCTGGAGTATCTAATAGACAATCTTTTGTCATTCTCTTTTGAGGACAAGACTGACGGTGCTCTGTCGCTTACATTCAAACGCTCAAACGGTTTTGTGGTGTTCACTTATTCTGACAGCCGACTTGTCGCAAATTCGGACAACCCACAACGGATATTCTATGCGGACAACATACAATATGACGCAATGTCTGACAAATTACGGTATGCGCAATATCTGATATGCAAACAAATAATACGCGAGCACGATGATTTTGTAGGACAAAGAGGATGCCGAATTTACGCTGAAAAGAATCCAGACAAAGGATGTCTGTCCATTGTCTTCACCATCCCGGAAAGAAAAAGAATTAGAATTGACTGACATTCACCAATCATATAGAAAAAGAAGAAAGGAATAAAAAAATATGGAGAAGTTCAAAGTAATCATTGTGGAAGATGTAAAGTTGGAACTGAAAGGCACTGAGGAGATATTCCGCAACGACATCCCTCAGGCTGAGGTTGTGGGAACCGCCATGAACGAAAACGAATTATGGAAACTACTGGAAGTACACACCCCGAATCTTGTGTTACTTGACCTCGGATTGGGCGGCTCCACCACTGTAGGGGTAGACATTTGCCGTGAGTTGAGAAAGAAATATAAAGAAATACATGTATTGATATTTACAGGCGAGATTCTGAACGAAAAGTTGTGGGTGGACGCACTCGATGCTGGTGCGGACGGCATTATCTTGAAGAGCGGTGAACTGCTCACTAAAGGTGATGTACAAAGCGTGATTGACGGCAAACGGATGGTCTTTAACCAGCCCATTCTTGAAAAGATCATCAGCCGTTTCCGCATGTCGGTACTGAACGAAAGCAGACGGCAGGATGCCATCATCGACTACGATATAGATGAATATGACGAGCGTTTGCTACGTCATCTGGCTCTCGGCTATACAAAGGAGATGATAACCAACCTGAAAGGGATGCCTTTTGGAGTAAAATCGTTGGAGAAAAGACAGAATGACCTTGTGTCGCGCCTGTTCTCTGCATCGGAACGTGCGGCAGGAAGTATCAATGCGACACGTCTCGTAACAAGGGCACTTGAATTACGTATTATCGACATAGACTCTCTTGAAGCAGATGACGAATAACTCCTGTCTACACAATACGCTCAACCGCCTGCCTCTAATACTGGTATGCATGACACTGGTATTGGCCTTTCTGTCATGGGTGGGCAACGTATACAATCTCGGCATGGAGAATTTGCTTTGCGCCGACGGCATACGGTGGGCAACCGCAAACATTGTAACCAACTTTACATCGGCTCCACTTGCCGAGGTGATTCTGCTGATGACAGGAACAGGGGTCATAGCAGAATCGGGCATACTTACATCGTTCTTCCACCGTTCCTCACTAAAGCAAAAGAGGGCTTTGCTCTTCACTCTCACCCTGCTCACCCTCTTTTGCCTGCTTGTTCTCGGCCTCATCACTCTGCCAGGAGCAATACTCCTCAACGCATTTGGCACGCTTCAAGACTCACCTTTCAGCAAAAGCATACCAGGATTGCTTTTTGTCCTTGCCTTGATTGCAGGTAACGGATATGGATACACCTCAGGAAGATTCACTACAATGCACGATGTCATTGCTGCCCACACCACACTATCCAAAGCCGCTTCCGGATACTTTCTTACCATGTTTGCCTCCGCACAACTAATCGGATGCGCAGAATACACACACGTATTATCCTTATTCGGGAATGACGAGGCTTTCGCCTTGAATGTCCTGTCTTTCATTCTTTACTATGTGACTCTTATATTATATATATGGAACGCGTATATCCAAAAGAGATGACATTGTCATAGCATTCTTTCATAGTTCTTGGCAAGTCCGCCCTCGCTCGTCTCTTTATATATGGAAGGCAGATCACGCCCGGTTTGCATCATGACAGAAAGCACCTTGTCGAAAGATACCAGATGGCTTCCATCGGAAAATGAGGAATAAATATTGCAGTCCATCGCACGCGCCGCAGCATAGGCATTACGCTCAATACAAGGAATCTGGACCATGCCGCACACAGGATCGCAAGTCATACCAAGATGATGTTCCAAACCCATCTCTGCTGAATATTCTATCTGAGCCGGACTACCGCCAAACAACTGGCAGGCTGCCGCTGCCGCCATAGCACATGCCACTCCGACTTCTGCCTGACATCCTGCTTCCGCTCCGGAAATGGACGCTGTATGCTTTGCCACATTTCCAATCAACCCAGCCGTAGCTATAGCGCGGAGTATGCGTATCTCGCTAAATGAGCGACTTTTCCAGAGATGGTACAGTATGGCTGGAACCACACCACATGAGCCGCATGTAGGTGCCGTGACGATACGTCCACCGGCCGCATTCTCCTCACTCACAGCAAGCGCATACGAAAAAACAAGTCCGCGTCCATGAAGTGAGGCTGTATAGCCGCTTGCCTTGATATGGTATGCCGCTGCTTTCCGTTGCAAATGCAGAGGACCGGGAAGCACACCTTCCGCTTCCAATCCGTTCTCGACAGACTCACGCATGGTAGTCCATACGTCCCTGAGATAATCCCAGATTGCCATGCCCTCACACTTTTCTACATATTCCCAATAAGAGCGTCCATAACGCTTGCACCATTGCAGAATTTCACTCAGATGTTCCATGTCGTATATATCTTCCGACTGCTGCATTTTCTCGCCTTCCTCGGCAAGTGCTCCGCCGCCCACACTATATACAGTCCATTCATCCATTACATTGCCGGAGGCATCCATTGCCTTAAAGGTCATCCCATTAGGATGATATGGCAGAAATATACGCGGTTGCCATACAATAGTCACTCTGTCTTCCGAACCGAAAACATCAATAATAGCTACATCTGTGAGGTGTCCTCGTCCGGTAGCGGCAAGACTGCCATACAAAGTCACTTCAAAGTGTGCCGCATCCGGATGCTTTCTCAAAAATTTTTCAGAGGCGAACCGCGGACCCATTGTATGACTGCTCGAAGGTCCGTTACCAATCCGCAATAGTTCTTTTATAGTCTTCATAATTATTATAAACTTATATATTCACACACACATTAAAACAAACGTCCCACATCTTCCCTGAACTCCAGTTCATACGTGCCGTCTTTACTGAAAGTGATACCAATAACATCAAACACAAACGGCTCGTTCTCGTCTATGCGATAACACCTTCTGTAATGGCTGATAGCACTGTATATATGCCGCATCTTACGCTCGTCAACGGCAGCAAAAGGCCCTCCAAAATCCGATGACATACGTGTCTTAACCTCCACAAAATGGAGTGTTCCTCTATATTGTGCCACAATATCAATCTCGTATCCCTTATACAAATTCCAATTGCGGTGCAACAATCTGAACTTTTTCTTCATAAGAAAAGTACCGGCAAGCTCTTCTCCGGTTTTTCCCAATTCTGAGGCTTTCGACATACACTTACTATTATATTACATGAGTTCGGGACAATAAAATCCAATTAAAGGTCGATAGCCATCGCACCATCTTGCACATTCAAGTCTGACAGACAACAAATTACAAGACCGGTGACAATGATTACTAACGACAAAGTTATAGATATTTTTTGCGTTATTGATGAGTTTGACAAGAATTTTGAGCGCGAGAATGATAAAACCTCTTTCTCGCAACTTCCGGAAAGAATGCAAAAACGGCAAAACTTCCTTTCCGGGCTGCGGGATTATGGGAACAGAAGAAACAGTTATGCGGTTCTACAAACACGACTGGAAGGCTGAATAAAGTCATTCTCATCGCACTAAATTTTTGGGCATATAGGTCAAATTTTAAAAAACGCACTGTAGTTTATAAAAGCCGCAGTGCAGTTTATAAAAACCACAATGCGGTTTGAAGAATCTTGCACACAAGAAAAAACAAATATCCTCACTGATTTTTCAAATCCACTGTACAAAAATCTCTAATCAACTGTACTGATTAGAGATTTTTGTGTGCAATTTCTACTTTTATATTGCAGACAAAAAAATGTCTGCACCGAAGTACAGACATTAATTATATGTTATGAATACATTATGCACCGGAATGCCGGCTTTGTAAATTCAACACTATCCGAATCTCATCATAGCTGATTTCTTCAGGGAGTTTCTCTTTCAGTTGCTTCATCGACACATCAGCCTCTGATTCTGCAATAGCCTGAATGATGGCTGCAATGTGCTCCTCAGGAACAAGGTCGGAAACATTCACCTCGCCTGTATGGATGAAACAGGCAAGATGTCCCATAATAGTACTCCTATTCAATCCTCTCTCAGCAGCAATCTCATCGGCACTCTTTCCTTCAAGAAACATATTCAAACTAATCTGGCGAGTATTTTCCTTTTCCGGTTTCGGCTCATTCAGTTTCATTTTCTTCTCTCTTTTTTTCTTCTTTGATGCACCCTCTTCTTCTCCATCCAGCATGGACACAGCCTTATCGTTCAAGTAACTCCGGACGGAGAATCCATGAAGCGTAACTTTTTCAAACAAACCCGACTTAGTTTTGAGAGTTGTTTTGAAACTGTCCACAGCATTCACAAACTGTTTTTTCACTGCCTTGTTCACAATTTCAACTGACAGAGCAGGCATCAAAGCATCAAATATCGAAGAAAGCGTTGCCGAAAAATATCTGGCGGCCTTCTTCACCCTATCCTGAAGCAAAACATCATTCGCATAATCGGAAGACGCAGCAAGTATAGCCATATATTGCTTGCGGAATTTCACTGAGACCTCTATCACAGCGGAATCAAAATGCGGTATAGCCTCCTTGTATGCACCCAGCAAGTCCGGATAAAGTTTATACAGATGCTCCTCCATCACCCTTACCAGATAATTCAAATCGTACTTCATCGGCATAAAGTCGAACAATTCGTCAAGTAAAGCCACAAAATAATTATAACGCATATCGGCAAGCCTGCTTTCTGCCTGCATTGCCCTTTCCCGCTCCATTCCTATAAATGCCGCCACACTCTTGTCGGTGATTACAGACTTTATATTCAACGGATTGGCAAGTACAAGCCCCTCAAGAGAACGGCAGCGGCTTAATGCCACATACACTTGCCCATGCGCAAAAGCCTCATTAATATCAATCACGGCACGGTCGAACGTCAGTCCCTGACTTTTATGTACTGTAATAGCCCATGCAAGCCTCAACGGATATTGCCTGAACACCCCATCCACTTCCTCTTTGATTTCTTTCGTGTTCTCGTCTATGATATACTTCATATTTTCCCACTCCATCCGCTCTACATCAACAGGCATCTCATCCTCCGCGCATCTGACCCTCACGTAATTATGTCCCATGTCAGTAACAAATCCGATTTTGCCATTATAAAATCGGTGTCCGCCGGATATATCATTTTTAATAAACATTACCTGAGCACCCCGTTTTAACACAAGGTCTTTCTCAGCAGGGAACGACTGTTCCGGAAAGTTGCCTGTCACTTCAGCCTGAAAATGAAAATCCTGTGCATCAATACTGTCAAGTTTCTGTTCGTTATACTTCTGCGCCATATAATTATGGGTGGTCAGACGAATATACCCGTCGCTATCATTCGGAATGAAGTCCGAGATATAGCGGTTGTTAAGCATCGACACTGTTGCCGCGTCTATATTATTGTTGCGGATATTGGCAAGCATGGCTATAAAATCGGAATCGGTCTGACGGTATATCTTCGTCAACTCAATAGTCACATACTGCATTTGCGCCAAAGCCCTACTGCCAAAAAAGTAAGGAGTGTCATAATACTGTCCTATCAAATCCCTGTCACGATCTGTCGTCACAGGCGCAAGCTGCTGCAAATCGCCAATCATAAGAAGTTGCACTCCTCCAAAAGGTTTGGTGCGATCGCGATACCTCCTCAATACAGAATCCACGGCATCCAGCAAATCACTGCGCACCATACTTATCTCATCAATGACAACGAGGTCAAGACTCTTTATCAAGTTCTTCTTTTCCTTTCCAAACCGATAGTGCATATTGGAATCCCTATAGCTCATATCCGGAATATAAGGAGTCAAAGGCAATTGGAAGAACGAGTGTATCGTCACTCCCTGCGCATTGATGGCAGCAACTCCGGTAGGTGCCACCACCACCATCCGCTTTGGAGAAGATTCCTTTAAACGGCGCAGGAACGTGGTTTTTCCCGTCCCCGCCTTTCCGGTCAGAAACACACTTATATTGGTACTTTCGATAAACTGCCACGCAAGTGCCATCTCTCTGTTTTCATCCATAATTTGGTAAGTTGAGTCAGTTATTTAATACATTCCCGCCGGATTATTACATTCTATTTTCGTTTGTTCTTGCCAAACAGTCTTTCCGCCAAATCATTTCGGCCCATTCTCCGAAGCTCGTCCATGATTTTTCTTTTCTCCTCCGGCTTATACCAGAAAAAGAACTGCCTTTGGGCAAGCTTTTCCTTTGCCGTCTTTGCAGAAAACACCGGTTCCAAAGTATAGGGATGAAGACCTGTATACCATGCCTCGGTGCTCACAGTCATTGGAGTCGGTGTGAAGTCCTGCACTTGCTCAAGTTTGAAATCAAGATTTTTCGTCAGCACAGCAAGTTCCGCCATATCCTCTGCCATACACCCGGGATGACTGCTTATAAAATAAGGTATAAGCTGTTGGTTCAGATGTTCTTCCCTATTTATCTTATCAAACACATGCTTGAAATCATAGAACAGCTTGAACGACGGCTTCCTCATCAAATAAAGCACCTTGTCAGAAGTATGCTCCGGAGCCACCTTCAGCCTTCCGCTCACATGCCTCACAATCAGTTCACGCATATACTTAGCGTTCACCCTGTTCACTTTCTCATCACCGCTGTCGTGCAGCAACAAGTCATAGCGCACTCCACTGCCGATAAAGCTCTTCTTCACTTCCGGCAAAGCGTCCACGGTGTGGTAAATATCAAGCAAACGGCTATGGTCGGTGTTCAAATTTCCGCAAATCTGCGGATGCACGCACGAAGGACGTTTGCACTTATGGCAGATGTCAAGGTTCTTTCCGTGCATGGAATACATGTTCGCACTTGGTCCGCCAAGATCGCTCAAATAGCCTTTGAAGTCAGGCATCCTCACAATCGCCTTCACCTCCTTCAGTATGCTTTCCTTACTGCGATTGACAATGAACTTTCCCTGATGAGCAGAAATAGTACAGAAAGCACAACCGCCAAAACATCCTCTGTGCAGGCATACGGAAAACTTTATCATATCGTATGCAGGAATGCGCTTGCTCTTATATTTTGGATGCGGAAGCCTTGTATAAGGCAAATCAAACGAATGGTCCAGTTCATCCTGAGTAAGCGGCTGGTAAGGCGGATACACTACGGCATACTTTCCGTCCACCTCCTGTATGATACGCAGTGCCTCATACTTGTTCGACTCCTCCTCTATATGCCGGAAGTTCTCAGCCTGACAACGCTTGTCCGCAAGACATCTCGCATGAGAATGCAACAATATATCATCGCTCTTTATTCCTTGCGGAATTTCCTTTTGATCTAACAATATCACCGTCTGACGCTGTGGAAACCGAAGCATCAAATTGTGAAACAACCTTGTATCCACTTCCCTTCCCTGCTCTGCAAGCAAACGGGCAAGCGAAATCATAGGCTTCTCGCCCATTCCATAGACAAGCAAATCGGCACCGCTGCTATAGAGAATGCTTGGCTCCAGCCGGTCGTGCCAATAATCATAATGGGTAAGCCTGCGAAGAGAAGCCTCTATTCCGCCAATCACCACCGGGACATCCGGATAGAGCCGCTTCAATATTTGGGTATAGACAATAGTCGGATATTCCGGACGCATGTCATGACGCCCGTCTGGCGAATAGGCATCTTCAGAGCGCAAGCGTCTGTTTGCCGTATATTTATTGACCATAGAGTCCATACATCCCGGAGACACTCCAAAAAACAGACGCGGCTGTCCGAGTTTCTTGAAGTCACGCAAGTCGCCATGCCAATCAGGCTGAGGCACAATCGCTACACGCAGTCCCTCCGCCTCCAGTATCCGTCCGATAACCGCCACACCAAATGAGGGATGATCCACATAAGCGTCACCACTGAAAAGAATGACATCCAGCTCGTCCCATCCTCTCAGCTCCACCTCTTTTTTAGTCGTCGGCAACCAGTCCGTCAGTCTGTACTCACTCATCGGCCACTACAACTTCATCCTGCACATTCTCCTCATCCTGCTGCTCATCGCTCCAGCTCACATAAAGCATGATGAGTTCTTTCAGACCGAAAGTCTTCATGTTGTCATGATAGAGCACATTGTAACACAAATCGACAAGGTCCTTGCACTCCTCATTTCTCATGATGTACGACTTCACATTACACTTCAGTTTGTCAAGAGTCTCCTCATCCACAATACCGCTGCTCGGCACAAGTCCCTTGAGCAACGAATATTTCTCTATTGTCTTCAAATTCTCTTCTGAAACCTCTATACTTCGCGTTCCGGAAGCATTGCTCTGTATTCTATACATATAAATTATTGTTTGTTGTATATATCAAGTATGTTGTCTGTATCCTTATTTCTTGCACAGGAAACTGATTATGGCTCCCATAAGGCTGTCGCGGACAGTGCCGTCCGTGATACACTCAAGCGGAAAACCGAGTGTCACAGCCTTGTAGTCCGCCCCATCATATGCCGTTCCCGCAGTCTGCCCATTGCCATACAGCAACATGGCAAAAGCGTTGTCGCCCGCCTCCAGCACTTCGGGCGAAGGGACACTGTAAGACAAGGGATTCATTTCTCTGAATATGCTGAATGAAAGTCCGCAACCGCTCACCCCATCTATGAGTTTGTTTGTCAGCGAACCTCCATACCGCACACGAAGTGACGGGCAAACCATCCCACCTCTTTTCAGCAAATTGCCTCCGCTTACGAGTACACGTCCACCTTTGAGGCAGTAATCTTCCAACATCTGTGATGTCCTGCTGTCAAAATCTTTCTGAACACCATATATCATATCTACCATTTTGTAATTGTCCAAACGCACATCGCCATTGAGAACTGCACCCTCACTTGCCGAGGCAAACGAATGTCTGCCTTCCCGCCTGATAGCTTTTCCATGAACAAATACATAGTCAAACGTATTTCCCATAATAATTTTTCCTTCCAGCTCACTGCCGCTATATCCAAGTCCGCTTCTTGTTTCCGAACCTATATTCTCCTTATTGAAACTTAGCTGCCGCCCGCAGAATCCGGCAAAAGGGCCATATTGCACACCGGGATCAGCATCAAGGTCAAATCCCTGCTCGCTTTCCGTATCAATGATTTCCGGTCCGTCAAGACGCGTAAAGGCATTGACAACCAAAATAGTGCCCTCATTTTTGGAAGAGATACAAGCCGACAATGTTTCCGACGGGAAGCTCTCGCCACCTTTGTTCACTGCCGCAACCTTGAAAGAATAGACCATATCCGGCAACAGTTCCACAGAACATGATGTTCCCTTGACTATAATTCCGTTGTCAAATCCCTGATAGCCTGTACGAGTGTACACTATATAGTGGGTAGGTTCAGCTGTCGGCTCAAGCTCGTCCTGCGTTGGCTTCCACCGCAACTCCGCTGTCCGCTTCTTCTCGTTCAGTCCCACCGAAAAGTTTCTTACAGGAAGCGGCTGTATCACATAATTCCGTTTGTGTTCCGTTGCCACAAACTTGACTATGCTTTTATATACAGAGCGGCAGAAATCGAACTTGAACTTCGGGTCATAGCCTCTACACATGTCGGCAAAATTCTGATGTGAAAGCATTTCAAGAATACATGCGGGCACCATCGGCTCGCGCGCCTCACCATAGTTGCGGTTCCACAACTGCCGTACCATCCATCCGTATTTTTTCAAATCTCGCGACAGATTCGTAAGGAGGATACTCGAAAGGTCACGATTCACATAACGGTCAAGTCCGGCACCGGTCAGTCCTTCATTGAAATCAGTTCTGTATATAGACAACGAGCCTACATAATCGTCTGTACGTGAGAATCCCGCATCTGTATGGAAAGCCACAGAAAGCTCAAACGGCACACCAAGTCCGTCACGCTGAGGATTATAGACAGAGTTCCCCGACAGATAGTTCAATGTCTGAGAGCGGCAATTGATGTCATTGCGGTAGTCATCATCAAACGAAGAGCCATATATATCGTATGGCATACCATACCACTGTACAGAATATTTGGCAGCCTCCGCCCATCGCGGCAAACCGCTTGTACGCAAATCCGACATGCCGTTTCCGCGCGCAATATTTCCCATGCCGCCTCCAAACCGCACAGCATCGGCACTGACCGCCCCGTTCTCTCCGCTGCGGTTTGTGAGCACCACCATACCGTAGTCGTGCGTCCCCGCATCAAACTCAAACGTTCCGAGATATACCCAAGTGCCTCCTCCAATCTGCTGGTTCACCTGAAACTCGGTCATGCCACCTTTATGATACACCGTATAATGCGCATCGGTCACACTGTTCGGCAAAGTGCGGTATGATACATAAACCGCATATTTGCCTTCTTCCGGAATATCAGGAATCCACTCCGCAAACGCCTCGTTTTTCTCATCCCGCGTAGTGGCAATATAACGCGATGTACCGTATGTAAACGGCGAGTCGCACGGCAAATACACATCTTTGGTGTTCGCAAAACCATATTCCGCCGCATTATACCATATCCGCTTGTGGCTCTTTTTCTTCGCTCCCTCTATATACATGCCGTCTTTGTGAGGATTGTCATTATCGACAATCACTTCACAGCTTTGCCAGTCGCGCTCCCGGGGAGTGAACACCACAGCTCCCGCATTTTCCAACATCGGTATGATATAAGGTATGACAAATGTCTGGGAAAACAAATCTTCCGTCGTACAAAACAAGCGCGGTCTCTGCCACCTCCATTCGTTCTTGTCCGAATGAAAAAAAAGTCCGTGGCTCTGCCATAATGAGATATGCGCGCCGTCAAGCCCGGATGAAGCCGTATAGGGGCGGCTGATGTTCTTTACCCACGGCGCGCCACTATAAGTTTTTGTCCACAATCTTGCCTCGTCTTTCTTTCCGCTTCTGAAAAAGTTTGGAACCAGTTCCTCTATCGGTCTGTCATCTGTAATGACCTGTATCTTGTAGTCCCTCATTTTCTTCGGAAGAAGGGCGCGGATTTCGGAATACACCTTGTCCACCTCACTCTCCGTAAAGTGCTGTTCCTGAAAGCCTCCTCCCGCCACAATGGTTATCTCTTTCCGGCTGTCGTCCACCCGGCAGCTTTTTAGTTTTGTCCTTGCAATCTTGGCATCCACGCGCTCATATTGGTCAAAATAGTCACTGACTATTCCTTGTATGTTCTGCGCTCCAGCAAAGAGAGAGCACATCAGCAGTTGTAATATGATAATGTATCTTGTCACGCAATAAAGTCTTTTTTTGGGATTAGAAAATTAATGTCCATCACTTATAACAGCTCAATTACTGAATTTCAAGCTGCCAAAACCAACCAGTTTGTCATATTTTGTGCCAAATGCACGATGATACACATACACATAGTATTCATTCTCAGTCTGATAAAAATCACCTTCCGTATAGGCTGTTTGCCCCATCCTGCTTCCGTCCGGCACAAACAGGTACTGATAATTGTATGATCCTTGCTTCAAAGGTACGACAGCCTTGTAGGCATGTTCCATCAAGTCGTACTCCATCTTGTACTGCTCGCTCAGTCTGTTATTTGTCAACTCGCCGTTGAGATAGACTTCTCCTCCTGCCATCTGCGGCATTTCAAGACGAAAATGAGTAAGAAAATAATCGCTTTCAGTATCATTCATCTCATTGTCGTTGTTTCTCACCCAATAGCGTCCGTCCTGATCCTCGTCATACACATAATTGCGCCGAGGCTCATCGACAAACAGTTCGGCATGATAATAGGGGTCTGAATACACCATACGGTCCACACGCATGGTCGGCACATGCTCATCAAGAATCTCAAAACGGCGGTATTCGTTGCCTGCATTGAATATAAGCTGACGGTTGTGGCTATAAATCAACTGGTCCATCCGCATGTAAGTGGGACGCACTCCGCTCACACTGTTGTCCCAACGCCTGTTCTGACACACCACCGGCTTAAACTCTTCTTGCGGGTTGTTTGCCTGATAGCCCTGATAGTTTATGTGGAAACTCAATTGCTGATGCGACTTGTTGGTGTCAATATCCGTGTTTCCACTTACCATTATATCCACTCCCACTCTGGGTTCAAGCACGCTGAAACAGGCTCTCGCTACGGGTTCATCCTCGCCATCCTCGTAGATATCCATGCGATAGTTGCCGCTGACAAGCAACTTTATATCCTCATTCGGTATGCATACAGAATAATGGTTGTACTCCATCGCCGTATTCATTGACTGCTCATACTCCTCTATCCTGTTTCCGTTAAAGCCGTTCAAATACTCGCTTTCAAGCAAGTCGGAAGGTGTCCAGTCGGCATTGCAATGCACAATGCGGTAGGTATATCGGACATAGCTGTGCTGGAGGTCGTCAAAGCTAACTTCCACAAAGTTGCCGCCTCCGAGAAGCATGACAGGCGGACTGCCCCATTCGCCATTGACCTCCACTTGTATGCTTTTCAGATTATCGGCAAAGACTGCGTTTTCCTGCGCGGCAATCTGTCCTGTAGCCACACAGGTGAAGAATATGTATGTGATTGGATTTTTCCACATAGTCATAAAGATTAGTCAAAACAGGCACAAGCACACATCTTGTCATTCCCGAAACGGCTCTACCGACAAGACGCCACGCACCCATTCCTCGTTATATCACAAAACAGTTTTGGAGAGCGGATGTTTACAATACTCCCTGATGCCACACTTGTCGCATTTGGGACTACGCGCGGTACACACATAGCGTCCGTGCAACAAAAGCCAATGATGCGCCTTCGGTATAAGATTTGCAGGGATATGCTCTGTCAGTTCTTTTTCCACTGCATAGGGTGTGGTACATTTGTTGCCCACCAGACCAATGCGGTGGCTTACACGAAAAATGTGAGTGTCCACAGCCATTGCCGCCTTGTTAAACACCACTGCCTGAATGACATTGGCTGTCTTGCGCCCTACACCCGGAAGCTGCACCAGCTCATCGAGCGTATCGGGCACCTCGCCGCCAAACTTTTCGAGCAGCATACGTGCCATTCCCACAAGATGCTTTGCCTTATTGTTCGGATAGCTCACACTGCGTATATACTCGTATATGACATCCGACTCGGCTTCCGCCATAACTTCTGCCGTAGGGTAATCGGCGAAAAGTTTCGGAGTAACCATATTTACGCGCTTGTCCGTACACTGCGCGGACAATATCACAGCCACAAGAAGCTGAAATGGGTTTCCGTATTCCAGTTCCGTCTCCACTTCCGGCATCGCCTTTTCAAAATATCTTATTATCGCATCATATTGCTCCTGTTTCCTCATCGTCAGCCTTGCTTTTCTTGTACCGGACACGATGACTTGACCGTCTCCACTATTTTTCATTCTGCAAACTTACATATTTTCTTCAAATTTAGCAAGTACAGAATATGGCTTATCAGGTTTTGAAACCGATAAATTCCCGACAGGACGAATCTCAATATATAAAACGAAAGAAAAGCATCATTCAGTCAAACGGAAAAGGTACATTACCGGTTCTCTCAAATTGCGTCTATCAGTAGATATTCATCGTCATCATCATGAAAGGCGACAAAAAAAGACTCATCCGGCATTTCGAGTGATTCATCTTGTTTTTTTATAGAATTGAGTCTTGATATAGGCGATGTTTTAAGCTGGATTTGACTGGTTGTTTACTTTTTGCAAGTGTGTTTTGGTGTGTTCAGACAGAAGCCTTGACTTTTTGTAAGTCTGTTTTTTGGGTGTATTTCGACAGACTCCTCCGTCACTTCGCGACACCTCCCCTAACTTAAGGAAGGAGCTATATACCTTGTCAATCAAACCATTGGCTTCGCTGCGAATACGATAGCCAGGCTCCTCCCCTAAGTTAGGGGAGGTGTCACAAAGTGACGGAGGAGTCTGTCTCAAAAATCAATAAAAATTAGAATATCTCTGACAATTTGATATGTTAAAACCCACCTCCGTAGAATCGCCTCAAAATGAACCGAACCTTGCCTCGGTTACAAAAACGCGATTCTACGGAGGGTTTTGAGCCTCGAAAACCGAGAAGACAAATAGAACAATCCGCACGACTAAAAGACATAGAAAATCAACCCAAAACACACCTTCCCCACCCAAAAGCCCACTAAAGCCCCAAATTACAAGGTGCTGAAAATTTATTTCCAAGGCGCACTGATTTTTTTCGCAAGGCGAACAAAATTTATTTTCAAGGTGAACAAAATTTTCAAAGCCCATTTTTCGGCCCAAAATCGGGCTTTTTCCCGAATCACTTTCTCGAAAAGACGGCAACCGCCTCTTCCATGCCCAGAAAAACAAAAATGGATTTTGAGTCCGAAAAAAGACAATTTCAAGACAAAAATCTCATAACTTACTGATTATCAACACTTCCTATTTTGACTCCAACCATGCGTTCTACGTCAAAAACGGCATAGTTTTTGCTAAAAATATATCTGACTGATTATCAGCAATTTATCGACAAAACATTCAAAAATCAAGCACCGGGTCAAAGCCGACAGCCACTCCAAATGTTAAAATGCGCCTTCCCGTCCAAAGTGACATAATGTCAAAACATACCTGCAACAGGCAAGCAGCCCGCCACTCCACTCAAACGATTGTCTCCACACAGCATCCATTCCACATCAATAAAGTGGCACTGTCTTTCACCCTGTTTCAAACAAATACTGTATTTTTGCATCCGAATTATGACATAATCATACATATCCGAAGTCTACGGAACAAAAATACACTGTAACAATGAAAATTACGATTTTAGGAAGCGGCACCTCAACCGGAGTTCCTCAGGTGGGATGCGGCTGCGAGGTATGCACCTCCACAGACCCTCACGACAAGCGGCTGCGTTGCTCTGCATTGATTGAGACCAAAGGAAAAAGAATACTTATTGATTGCGGTCCCGACTTCCGCCAACAGATGCTTTCCGTTCCTTTTGAACCGCTCCATGCCATTCTTGTCACTCATGAGCACTACGACCATGTGGGAGGACTTGACGACTTGCGCCCTTTCTGCGCTTTCGGTGAGGTGAATGTGTATGCAGAGGATTTTTGCGCCCGCCATCTTGAAGAACGGATACCTTATTGTTTCACACCCAAAGAAAAACGCTATCCGGGAGTTCCGTCCATCAATTTGACACGCATCTCTCCACACACTCCTTTTTATGTAGACGGGATAGAGATTATGCCGCTAAGGGTGATGCATGGAAAACTGCCGATTCTCGGATTCAGAATCGGCAGTATGGCATACATCACGGATATGAAAACAATTCCTGAAACAGAACTTCCGCTGCTTAAAGGCATTAAGTTGTTGTTGGTAAACGCTTTGCGCCATGAGCCGCATCCAAGCCACCAGACAGTGGAGGAAGCGACAGCTTTCGCACGACTCATAGGAGCAGAGCAGACAGTATTCATCCACATGTCGCACAATGTGGGCTTACATGCAGAAGAAGATAAAGGACTTCCGGAAGGTTTCCGATTTGCATACGACGGAATGGAAATAGCATGTCAGGAATAATGCCGGAGCGCACTTACTGCAATTCGCGCTCCGCTTCTCTTTTCCTCTCTTTCCACAACTGATAGGAGTTCACCGCATTATGCCACACGCTGTAGAATCCGCCAGCCATTGCCGTGACGGGATTCATGAAAGTATAGCCCATCCAAATGGCAAAGACTGTATTTTTCTGTCCGAGACTTTGGGCGCACGCTATCACACAGCCGTACTTTCTTCCGATGAGTCTGCCTATGACAAATTGCAGGAGGCAGCATACCAGCGACGCGACAGCTATGCCTATCAGATTCAAGACTCTTTCATCACTCCTCACTATGGCTTTGGTGGTGACACCAATAGCAAGCGCCAGCGATACAGCCCACAGATTGAAAGCAAGGTTCGTCTTTGACTTGATGAAAGTGTGAAAATGCGGAAACAAGAATCTCACTCCCCATGCAAACACAAGGGGCAGGATGAGAAGGGGAAAAATCTTTCCCGTAATAATCAAGAACGAGGTGGTAAAACTGATGTCAGGATTGCTTGTCTCATGAAGAAAGGGAACGATGACAGACACCAGCAATGCCGTGACAATATTGATGATACAGGTGTAGCTGATGACAATGCTTGAGTCGCCTTTCAGCTTCATGGTTACTACCGAGGCTGCTGTGGCTGTGGGGCATATAAGGCATATCATCGCACTTTCAATGATGACTCGTCCCGGCATTTCCGGACACAATATAATCCACAATCCCAACAGGACAAAAGGAATAACCTGTATGCCAAGCAGTTTAAGCATCCATGCGTGCGGACGAAGTTCATGGGGACTGACCTTACAGAACGAAACGAACAACATGGCAAAGAGAAGTGCAGGCTGAACAATACTGATGAGATGGTTCACTGCGGCATGAGTATGGTCGAGAGCGTGTATATTCACATACACGAAATAGGAAACTGCGCCAGCCAGCATGGCAATGGGCAGAGTCCAGTTCTTGATGAATTTAATGACAGACATAAGTTTAAGCAATAATTGGTTTCGGATGTCTTTCGTCTCACACATCCTTATATTCTCACATTTTGTTATCGAAAATATCTTGTAATTTCAGCATCTCATCGCGGTATTGGGCGGCAAGCATGAAGTCGAGGTCTTTGGCCGCTTTCTGCATCAACGCGCGAGTGTGCTCGATAGACTTCCTCAGCTGTTCCTTGTCCATAGCATAAATAACGGGATCCTCGGCAACCTTGTCATGCTCCTCGCCTGTAAAAGCCTTGCTCATATAATCGGCTTTCTTGCCTTGCAGCATATCAGCCTGCGATTTCTTTATCTGTTTCGGAGTGATGCCATGCTCCTCGTTATACTGCATCTGCTTGCTCCTCCGCCTATTTGTCTCGTCTATGGTCTTGCGCATACTCTCGGTCATCCTGTCGGCATACATGATAGCCATTCCGTTGACATTGCGCGCCGCACGCCCTATGGTCTGCGTCAATGCACGGTGGCTTCTGAGGAAGCCTTCTTTGTCGGCATCGAGAATAGCCACCAACGACACCTCCGGCAGGTCGAGTCCCTCGCGCAGGAGATTGACTCCGACAACGACATCAAATTCTCCGGCCCTGAGCTTGTTCAGAATATCCACTCTGTCGAACGTGTCCACATCGCTGTGTATATAGCTGCATTGCACTCCATTGTTCAGCAGATATTCGGTAAGCTCTTCCGCCATGCGCTTGGTGAGTGTGGTGACAAGTGTCCTTTCGTTCCGTTCAATCCGCTTTTGTATCTCTTCCATAAGATCATCAACCTGATTCTCTGTAGGTCTAATCTCAATCATAGGATCAAGCAAACCGGTAGGACGTATCAACTGCTCCACTATGACACCCTCCGCACGTTGTAACTCATAATCGGCAGGAGTGGCACTAACATATATGGTCTGTTTGGTAATACTTTCAAACTCATCAAAAGTCAGCGGCCGGTTGTCAAGAGCGGCCGGCAGCCTGTAACCATACTCCACAAGCGTGGTCTTACGCTTGCGGTCGCCTCCGTACATAGCCCTTATTTGCGGTATCGACTCATGGCTCTCGTCAATGACCAACAGGAAATCATCAGGAAAGAAATCGAGCAGACAATACGGACGTTCTCCCGGTTCTCTGCCGTCAAAATAGCGCGAATAATTCTCTATGCCGGAGCAATGTCCAAGCTCACGAATCATCTCAAGGTCATTGGTCACTCTTGTCTCAAGCAAATTAGCCTTTGTCCTGTCGCCAATTTCCTCGTAAAATTTCAACCGCTCATGCAAGTCATCCTCAATTTTGTGTATGGCAACCTGCACTCTTTCTTTTGAGGTCATAAACAAGTTGGCCGGATAAATGCGGTATTTGTCGAAAGAACTGATTCGGCTGCCGCTGACGGCATCAATTTCCTCAATGGAGTCAATCTCGTCCCAAGCGAAATTGACTCTTACGACTTTCTCATCGTAGGCAAGATAAATGTCCACATTCTCGCCTTTCACACGGAAATGACCGCGAGTAAGCTCTATATCGTTTCGTACATACTGGCCGTCGACAAGCCGCCGCAGAAACACATTGATGTCAATGCTCTGCCCCACAGCTATCTCCGTGATGTTCTCACTGAAGTCCATAGGGCTTCCCATACCGTAGATGCACGAGACAGACGAGACAACAATGACATCCTTGCGTCCGGAAAGAAGAGCGGATGTGGCAGCCAGTCTCAACCGGTCAACTTCCTCATTGATGGCAAGGTCTTTTTCAATGTAGGTGTCTGTTGCCGGAAGATACGCTTCCGGCTGATAATAATCATAATAGCTTACGTAATACTCAACAGCATTGTTAGGAAAGAAACGCTTCATCTCCGTATACAACTGATGCGCAAGAGTCTTATTATGACTCAGTATCAGTGTCGGCTTATTGATGTTTCTTATGACATTGGCGACAGTAAAAGTTTTTCCGGAGCCTGTTACTCCGAGCAGCACTTGCGCCGGAAGTCCGTCAATCAAACCTTCCGTAAGCTGTGCGATAGCTTCAGGCTGGTCGCCTGTAGGCTCAAATTCAGAAGTCAGTTCAAAAGCCATTGTTTATAAATTTATAGATAAGCACAGACGGGATATTCTCGTTTGGTGCCGCGAAATTACATATTTTTCTTCTGGCACTAAAGACTTTTATGTTCTAAATCATTGTTCTCAAACGCTTAAAAACTCAAAAACTCAAAAACATAGTTGCCTATATCGTGTTGAATGTGTAACTTTGCACCATATTTTATATGATTTATGAGAAAAGTATTTCTAATTGCGACAGTTGTTTCGACAGTATTTGTTTCATGCAACAGCTACAACAATCTGCTTAAAACAACCAATTATGACTATAAATACGAAGCTGCTAAAGAATTTTACGCAGCGGGACAATACACAAGGTCTTATCAGCTGTTAGAAGAACTCGTGATGATTCTCAAAGGCACCGACAAGGCACAGGAATCGTTATTCATGCTCGGTATGTGCTACTACAACCTCGGCGACTATGAGACATCGACCATGTATTTCGACCGTTATTACAAGACTTATCCTAAAGGTGACTATACGGAGGAGGCACGTTTCTATAGCGGAAAGGCTTCGTTCATGCAGTCGCCAGACCCTCGTCTTGACCAGACTCCGACATATACTGCCATAAACCAATTGCAGGACTTCCTTGAATTTTATCCGTATTCAAACAAACGGGAAGAGGTTAATGACATGATTTTCCAACTCCAGAACCGTCTTGTACAAAAAGAATACGACTCAGCCAAACTTTACTACAATCTTGGCTCATACGCAGGAAACTGCGCCAACGGAGGAAGCAACTACGAGGCAAGCATCATCACAGCTGAAAACGCATTGAAGTCGTATCCTTACACTTCCCTACGTGAAGATCTCTATATCCTCATTCTACGCGCACGCTACCAGCTTGCGGTAAAAAGCGTGGAGGAGAAAATCGACGAGCGTTTCAGAGAGACCATCGATGAATATTATGGATTCAAGAATGAATTTCCGGACAGCAAATACATGAAGGAAGCAAACCAAATATTCCGTCATGCCAATGCCAAAGTAAACAAAGCCGTGTAGAACAAGCACTATGCTTATAATTCTGAGGAACTTTAATAAAATCGCAATAAAATAATAAATTAGATATGGATTACAAGAAAACAAACGCTCCTGCAACCACAGTTACCCGCAACCTGATGGATTTTTGCAGAGACACAAACAATGTTTACGAGACTATCTCTGTTATCGGCAAACGTGCAAACCAAATTTCTGTAACAATGAAAGAGGAACTTTCAAAGAAATTGCAGGAGTTCGGCTCAACGAACGATAATCTCGAAGAAATTTTTGAGAACGAGGAGCAGATTCAGATTTCGCGTTATTATGAACGTCTTCCAAAACCTACTCTCATTGCTACACAGGAGTTTCTTGAAGACAACATCTATTTCCGCAATCCGGCAAAGGAAACGGCAGAGAAACTTAATAACAACTGATTTGAAGGCATTATACAGGGTTGGACAATGAGCATGAAAGATTGGCTACGGATGCATATAACGCAACCTGCCAATCTTTTACTTATTACTTATAGAACACAGTACTTCAATTCTGTATTTCCTGACAGACAAAACTAATATTCATTCTTTATTAATCCTTAGTTTAATATGATTCAGAGAATCCAATCTGTGTGGCTTGCTATTATATGTATGCTTTGTATTGCCGGATTGTGCAGTAATGTGGCATATTATACAGACGAAGGCAACACTATAGCCGAGTTTTCAAACTTTACTTTCAGCACTGAGAATGCATTTAAGACAATGGACTGTACCGGTCCGTGGGCTTTAGGAATACTGCTGATACTGGTAGTTCTGATTTCTCTTGTGAGCCTATTGCTGTTCAGAAAACGTATGCGCCAATTGCGCTTGTGTATATTCAGCTCAATCTTGCTTCTTGGATACATCGGAGTATATGTATTTTTCGCATATATATATCAGTTGAAACTCGAAAGTTTCATATCCAACGAGTCGGATATAAAGTTTCATCTTTCTGTGGCAGCAGTCTATCCGGTATTATGTCTGATACTCAATGCACTTGCCATACATGGAATCAGAAAAGACGAGGCTCTGGTGCGCTCACTCAACCGACTTAGATAACATATACAGAGAACGGTACACTGGACTTCACCATGAGGATGCGCTCACTCAACCAACTTAGACATACTTCACAACTGTTCAATACAGGCAAAAACATTTCACCCTCAGCCAAGAATGTCTGAAATGATACATTCTTGGCTGAGGGTAAAATGTTTTAGAACATAAAAAGGAAAGAAAAATACATTTATTCCCATCAAAAAACACAGCGCAATATTCATTTGGAGTATACATCCGAGTTTTTTTGAAAGCATAGTCCAAATATTGCGGATACAGACAGCCGAGCATTATGCAATCTCACTTATCAATTTGTTTATAGAGTGGTTGGAATATAAAACTATATATCCACTCATTCCCGAAGATTATCCTGAATAGCTTATTCTATTAGCGATACTTACAATCGGCTTAATTGTATGAGTAAACATATAGATTCAATATCGAAGTGCAAAATCCATCCCCTTCTCGTCGCCTTTCCGCTACGCTCCAAGACGACGAGAAGGGGATGGGACGAATTCTGAAGAATCCAAATAGAAACGCACAGTTTTGTATGTTTCATTGTTGGTCGGAATGTTCTTTTATAGAATTTCTCCTCCCCGGTGTGGCGGTTAACCGCCACACCGGGGAGGAGAAATTGAAGGTTCTGATATGTAATCCATCAGCAATACAAAAAAAGGAGACCGAAGTCTCCCTGAGATTTACTAATTTTGTATTGCAATATGACAAAACATTTAACCTCGGAGCAAAGGTACGAAATTTACCTTGGAAGAAAAAGAGGATGGAGCGGAATCCGCATCGCCCGGGAGATCGGAGTCCATCTGTAGAGTCCATCAGCAAATGCAAAGTTATCCAAGATTCTCGAAAAAGACTTTCA
>JAMPEL010000029.1 GCA_023665185.1 Roseburia sp. | reverse complement strand
ACAACCTTGCCAAGGTTGGGGTCGCGAGTTCGAGTCTCGTTTTCCGCTCAAAAAAGCAGAACTTGCAGTTGCAGTTCTGTTTTTTTTTTGCATCTTTTCTTTTGCGATGCTATGATATGTCTTTCTTGTTTGTGCTTTTGGGCGAATAAAATTGGCTTGTATTTGTGTGATTCTGTGGGGCTTGACGGTCTGAACTATTATGAAAAGGCTGTTTTTTTTGTAATATGAGAAAAAAACGTTACCTTTGTCGGGCTTTTATAAAGTGAAAGGTAAAAAATATTTTAAGAATTATGCCGAAGAAACTTTTAACCCCGGATTTGATTTTTGAGTCAAGTTGGGAAGTTTGTAATAAAGTCGGTGGTATTTATACCGTGCTGTCTACAAGAGCGAAGACTTTGCAGGATGCCATGACAGACAAGGTGATATTTATAGGACCGGATTTCTGGATTGGTGAGAAGAATCCTCTTTTCAAAGAAAGTAAAACACTTCTCTCCAAGTGGCGGAAACATGCAAAAGACATAGACGGACTTGATATACGTATAGGACGTTGGCTTATACCAGGGGAACCAATAGCCGTATTGGTCGATTTCAAACCTTTTTTCAATCAGAAAAATGATATATACGCTTGGGCATGGGATCATTATCAGGTTGATTCTCTTCATGCTTATGGCGATTATGATGAGGCATCAATGTTCTCTTATGCTGCGGGAAAAATCGTAGAAAGCTATTACAGATTTTATGGCTTGAAACCATCGGATAAAGTGGTTTATCAGGCGCATGAGTGGATGACGGGACTCGGTGCATTGTATGTGCAGAAAGCAGTTCCTTCTGTCGCTACTATTTTTACGACACATGCCACAAGCATAGGACGCTCTATTGCAGGCAATGGAAAACCTCTTTATGATTATTTGTTCGCATATAACGGCGATCAGATGGCATTGGAACTGAATATGCAGTCGAAGCATTCTATTGAAAAGCAGACTGCTATGAATGTGGACTGTTTTACTACAGTAAGTGATATTACAGCCAATGAATGTAAGGAACTTCTCGATTGTCCGGCTGATGTGGTTTTGATGAATGGATTTGAAAATGATTTTGTACCGCAAACTGGTGTGCCGTTTGACGAGGCACGTAAGGCGGCGAGAAAAAAGATGCTTGCTGTGGCAAATGCCTTGATGGGTACGAGTCTTGGTGATGATACATTGATTATTAGCACAGGAGGACGATACGAATACAAGAACAAGGGAATTGACTTGTTTGTGGATTCTCTTAACAGATTGCGGCATGATGATAGGCTTGAGCGCGAGGTGCTGGCATTCATAATGGTTCCTGCATGGATGAAGGAGGCGCGAGAGGACTTGAAGGCTAAGCTGGCTAAAAATAATATAGACGGTTGCGCATGTGACAATCCGCGTATAACTCACGAATTGCATAATCAGGGAGAGGATTCTGTTTTGGGACAGATGAATTGGCTTGATATGTATAACAGACCGGAAGATAAGGTCAAGGTGGTTTTCGTTCCATGCTATCTTGATGGAAACGACGGCATTTTCAATATGCATTATTACGATCTTCTTATTGGAAATGACATTTGTATTTATCCCTCTTATTATGAGCCTTGGGGATATACTCCTACTGAAAGTGTGGCTTTCCATGTTCCTTGCATCACAACCGATCTTGCGGGTTTTGGACTTTGGGCTAACAGCCTGAAGAAGGGAAATAGTGAGATTGCTGATGGTGTCAAGACAGTGCATCGTTCGGATTTCAACTTTGATGAGGTGGCAAACTCTATATGTGACACATTGGTTGAGTTCTCGAAGATGGACGGCAAGACAGTGGCAAAGGTAAGAAAGAAAGCTGCAGCTATTGCGGAAAAGGCATTGTGGAAGCATTTTATAAAATATTATTATAAGGCTTATGACATTGCTCTCACAAATGCGGGAAAGAGGGTGTCGAGATAATTAGATATAGAAAGGAAAATTCAGGCATGTGCATATTGGTGGAAGTCCAATATGACGGATTGATGTTTTGGAAGTTCTTTTTGGTAAATAAACTACATATAAACAATAGAAATTATGAGAATTCAGGCAAGTAATGCTAATACTCCTAATTGGAGGGACATTAGCGTAAGATCTTTCATCCCTGAGGAGTTGAAGCCATTGGATGAAATTGCACATAACTTGTGGTGGTCATGGAACAATGAAGCTACAGACCTTTACAATGACCTTGATCCGGACTTGTGGAAGAAGGTCGGACAGAATCCGGTTCTTCTTTTGGCTCGGATGAATTATGAGAAACTTGAGGAATTGTCAAAGGACAAGAAGGTTCTGGAGCGTGTAAATAAGGTGTATGCCGATTTCCGTAAGTATATGGACGTAAAGCCTGATGCAACTCGTCCATCAGTGGCATATCTTTGTATGGAGTATGGTTTGAGCCATGTTCTTAAGATTTATTCAGGTGGTCTTGGAATCCTTGCCGGCGACTATTTGAAGGAAGCTTCTGACAGTAATGTGGACATGTGTGCTGTTGGCTTCCTCTATCGTTATGGATATTTTACTCAGGCCCTCTCTATGGATGGTCAGCAGGTTGCTAAATATGAGGCTCAGAACTTTGGAAGCCTTCCTATTGAGCACGAAGTTGACGAGAATGGACAGCCGGTTGTTGTGGATGTTCCTTATAACAATTATACTGTACACGCATACGTATGGCGTGTGAATGTGGGCCGCATCAAGCTCTATTTGTTGGATACAGACAATGAGCTTAACAGCGAGTTTGACCGTTCTATAACTCACAATCTTTATGGTGGTGATTGGGAAAACCGTTTGAAGCAGGAGATTCTTCTTGGTATAGGTGGTGTGCTTACATTGAAGAAACTTGGAATAAAGAAAGACATCTATCATTGTAATGAGGGTCATGCGGCACTTTGCAATGTGCAGCGTCTTGTTGATTATGTGAAGGATGGTCTGTCTTTTAATGAGGCACTTGAGGTTGTCCGTTCTTCTTCTCTTTATACTGTTCACACTCCGGTTCCTGCCGGTCACGACTATTTTGACGAAGGTCTCTTTGGCAAATATATGGGTGGCTATCCACAAGTGCTTGGCATAAGCTGGGATGAGTTTATCGGAATGGGCCGCATTAATCCAGAGGATAAGGGAGAGCGTTTCTGTATGTCTACATTTGCATGTAACACATGCTCGTGGGTGAATGGTGTGAGCTGGCTTCACGGAAAGGTCTCAAAGGATATGTTCTCAGGCATATGGAAGGGATACTTCCCAGAGGAACTTGACAATGTAGGTTATGTTACTAATGGTGTACACTTCCCTACATGGAGTGCTTCTGAGTGGAAGACACTTTATGGAAAGCATTTCGACAAGTCTTATTACAATGACCAAAGCAATGCGAAACTTTGGGAGGCTATCTATAATGTTCCTGATGAGGAGATTTGGAATACCCGTCAGGCTTTAAAGAATAAACTTATTGCATATATACAGCGCGCATTCCGTGAGGATTGGTTGAAGAATCAGGGTGACCCGTCTCGTATTGTCTCATTGCTTGAGAAGATTAATCCGAATGCCCTTCTTATTGGTTTTGCACGTCGTTTTGCTACATACAAGCGTGCGCACCTTCTTTTCTCAGATCTTGACCGTCTTGCAAAGATTGTCAATAATCCTAACTATCCTGTACAGTTCTTGTTTGCAGGAAAGGCGCATCCGCATGATGGCGCAGGTCAGGGACTTATCAAGAAAATTTATGAGATTAGCCGCCGTCCTGAGTTCCTCGGTAAGATTATATTCCTTGAGAATTATGATATGAAGCTTGCCCGCCGTCTTGTTACCGGTGTGGATATTTGGATGAACACTCCAACCCGTCCTCTTGAGGCATCAGGTACATCTGGTGAGAAGGCACTTATGAATGGTGTTGTCAATTTGTCTGTCCTTGACGGCTGGTGGCTTGAGGGCTATCGTGAGGGTGCTGGTTGGGCTCTTACAGAGAAGCGTACATATCAGAATCAGGAGCAGCAGGATCAGCTTGATGCCGCTACAATCTACTCTTTGCTTGAAAATGAGATTCTTCCGCTTTATTACGCACGTAATGCAAAGGGATATAGCGAGGGATGGATTCGTACAGTGAAAAATTCTATTGCTCAGGTTGCTCCTCATTATACAATGAAGCGTCAGCTTGATGATTACTACGATCGTTTCTATTCTAAACTTGCTGAGCGTTCAAAGGTTTTGTTTGCTGACAATTACAAGAAGGCAAAAGAAATCGTACTTTGGAAAGAGCAGGTTGCAGAGCGTTGGAACAACATTACAGTAGTGTCATGTGAGAAAGAGCAGGACATCTTGAATGGTAATGTACAGAGCGGTCAGAAGTATAAGATTCGTTATGTGGTAGATGAGCAGGGACTTGATGACGCTATAGGTCTTGAACTTGTAACTGTTCGTGTTGATGATGATGGCAAGGAGCATGTGTACAGTGTTGAGCCATTGGAGGTTGTAAAGCGTGATGGAAACCTCTTTACATTTGAGGGTACTCACTGTATTCCTACTTCTGGAAGCTTCAAGGTTGCATACCGTATGTATCCTAAGAATATTAATCTGCCTCATCGTCAGGATTTCTGCTACGTTAAATGGTTCAATTAATAATAGGAGGATATTTTTCGACAGATTTCCGTATAAGCTAAGTTAGTGGAGTCTGTAGGTAAAACAGAAAGAGAGTGTATCAGTTACTTTGAGTAACAATACACTCTCTTTTTTGTTCTCTGAGTTAAGTCTGCTTGGGGAGATTTTCCTGTTTTGTATAATATGGAGGTTGTGTGTCAAAAAGTGGTCTGAGACGGATAGTGTTTCACAGAGTGTGTCTGAGACGGGGTGTTTCAGGAGTGACTTTGCAAAGCTGATACTGTCTCAAAAGGTCTGTCTGAATGTTGCTTGCAGACGTATTCCTTTTTGTTTTTATTCGTTATATCTCTTTGCCATGCTCTTCTTCCATATTCTTTGCTGTAAATTTTCTTGTTGATGTAACGAATGTGTAATATTCCTCCGGCTCAACATTTGGAAATATTTCTGAAAACAGGCTTCTTGCCGCTTCGGGAGACTCTTTACATGCGATTCTCAGATGGTCGAGAAATTCCTCATACTGTTTTGTATGGAAAAAGATGTATGCAAGATAAGCGTGAGCCATTATACGCTCTGGATTGTCTTCTTCTTCAAGAGCCTTGTTAAACATGAATACGGCAATCTCATGCAGCTCAAACGACATGAACCTGATTCCGATATGTATGTAAGTACGTACCCTGTCATGTGTGTTGAGCATTGCTTGTGCGAAGTATCGGAGCGAGTTTTCTATTTCTTCAAAGGCAAGCAGTATGCTGCCCTTCAACAGCAAATAATCGGGGTTGTCAGGAGCGATACTTAGTGCCTTGTCAATAGTTTCTTCAGCTTCCGTATAGAATCTTCCAGTATTGTACACATCGGCTATCTCATAACACATAGATGCATATATGTACTTGTCCTCCAGATTTTTGCTCTCGTAGAAATCTTGTGCTCCCTTTATGTATTTATATCCCTCTTCAGAGTTTTCTGCCAATATATGGCACATTCCCAGATACAGGTATTGGCTGTGATCGTCTGTTTTGTCTATATATTTCTGGAAGAGCGGGAGCGCACTGTCTGTGTCGTTCATGCTATAGTAGCTGTGAGCCTTTGCCAGTACGGCATCATAGTCATTGGGATTGACTGCCAGTGCAAAATCTGCGGAATTGATGGCTTCCTCGAGTTTTCCGTTGATATTTTGTGCGGTAGCCAGTATTGTCCATCCTGAATCAAGATAAGGATTGGTTTCAAGTAGCAGCGTGTATATTTGTTCTACATAGTCGACCATGCCCTCATCGCGGCAGATGTCTGCCAAAAGCATGTCAGAATCATAGTTCCCGAGCGGTGCAAATCGTTTTATGTATTTGTCAATCCATTTTTTTGCGATTTCCTCATGTCTCTCATCCGAAAGTTCTACAAACGACATGATGACATGGATATAGTCATCTCTTATTATATCTTCGCGCTCATTTTTTTGATAATTCTCTTTCAGTGCCTTCTCTTCTTTTTCAAGCCATTCACAGAACAAATCTTCTGCTTTCCTGATATTGTGGTCGATGGCATAGGCAAGCTGCGCGTTGATATAGATAACTTCATTGTTTGTGTAGTCGGACAATTGTCTCATAATATCCCTTGCCTCGTCAAACTGATGCTTGTATATGAGTATTCCCGCCTTTATGGTCTGCAAATGATTGTTGTCTTTGTGTATGAGCAGTCCTTGCTCTATGGCCCGCATGGCATTGTCCGGCTGGTTGTGTTCCAGATAATAATCCGATATGTCGACAAAGTCCTCTGTGTCGAAATAGCAAGTCTGTCCGAGTTTGTCGGATAACTCGTAACTTGCAAGTTTGTCTTGAAACTCTTGTGATTCAAAAAAATCTTTGTTCATGGAAATGTGGAGGTTGTAAGGCTTTTAGGTTCAGATAGTGCTGATTGTATAGTTTTTGAGGTTGTAAAACTGAAAGGCATCTGTGCTTCTCCCATGTTTTACAACCTCAAAAGACTAATTTATTTGCATATTTTCGCCCAGTTGTCGCGTAATCCTACTGTGCGGTTGAATATCAGTTTCTCCGGTGTAGAATCTTTGTCAGGAGTGAAATAACCTATGCGCTGGAACTGCAAATGGTCGAGAGGCTTGAATTCTGTAAGATATTTCTCTACATAGCAGTTGCGTACCTCCAGTGAGTTAGGGTTGAGCAATTCCCGGAAGTCGCGCTCGTCGGCACTTGGATTTTCTACCATAAACAAGCGGTCATAAAGACGTACCTCTGCCGGCAGACAGTGGTTGCAACTGAGCCAGTGCAGTGTAGCCTTTACCTTACGGTTTGCGTCAGGCATTCCGCTTTTTGTATTTTCGTCATACTCACAGTAGATTTCCTCAATCTCTCCGTTTGCGTCTTTCTTTATTCCTGTACATTTTACGATATATGCGTTCTTGAGTCTCACCTCTCTGCCGATGCTCAGACGGAAGAATTTCTTTGGAGCATCCTCCATGAAGTCTTCCCTTTCAATCCACAGCTCACGGCTGAACTCGATGGTATGTGTCTTGCTTTCAGGGTCTTCCGGATTGTCGATGGCTTCCAACACCTCCACTTTGTCTTCCGGATAGTTGGTGATTACAAGTTTCACAGGATTAATGACTGCGCTTACACGTGTTGCCCTTGCGTTCAAATCCTCGCGTACTGCCGCCTCAAGCATGGCAAAATCGTTGAGAGCCTCATATTTTGTATAGCCAATCATCTTGATGAACTTGCGTATTGACTCAGGGCTGTATCCGCGTCGGCGGAATCCGCACAATGTCGGCATACGAGGGTCGTCCCAACCATTTACGAGTCCTTCTTTCACAAGCGCAAGAAGCTTGCGTTTGCTCATCACCGTGTAAGTGAGGTTCAGTCGGTTGAACTCAATCTGTCGAGGTCGGTTGTCCTCTAAATCCTTGCCCTCTTTCAACTCATCGATGAAGAAGTTGTAGAGTGGGCGGTGTACCTCAAACTCAAGTGTGCAGATGGAGTGTGTGACACCCTCGAACAAGTCGCTCTGTCCGTGTGCGAAGTCATACATCGGGTATGCCTGCCATGTCGTTCCGGTTCTGTGATGAGGTGTCTTGATGATACGGTAAATGATAGGGTCGCGGAAATGCATGTTCGGACTTGTCATGTCGATTTTTGCACGCAACACCATGCTTCCTTCCTCAAACTCGCCCTTGTTCATTCTTTCAAAAAGGTCGAGGCTTTCTTCTACAGGTCGGTTGCGGTATGGGCTTTCCGTACCCGGCTGCTGTGGTGTTCCCTTCTGCTGCTCTATCATTTCTTTCGACTGCTCGTCGATATATGCTTTTCCCTCTTTTATGAGTCGTACTGCGAAATCCCAAAGCTGCTGGAAATAGTCGGAAGCATAATAGATGTTCTCCCATTTGAATCCCAGCCATTTGATGTCTTCCGTAATTGCGTCCACATATTCAGTGTCCTCCTTTGAAGGGTTTGTATCGTCAAATCTCAAATTACATATACCGTTGTGTTTGGCTGCAATACCGAAGTCTATGCAGATTGCTTTTGCATGACCTATGTGCAGATAACCATTTGGCTCAGGCGGAAAACGAGTTTGGATACGTCCTCCATTTTTGCCGTCTTCCAAATCTTTCTTCACTGTTTCTTCCACAAAGTTGAGCGGTTCATACTTTGTTTCTTCCACCTTTTCAGCGTTCATTGTTCTTTGTTTTATTTTGTTACGTTATTGATTTGTTTTTGCTAATGCAAAAGTACTACAAAAAAGTGATATATGGAAAACAAGAACGATAGAATTAATGGGTGGTGGCAGAGCTTGTTTCGTTTTCCCTGTTTTTCTATGTTTCCGGTGCAGTCTTTTCCCGAAATTTGCTTTTCAAAGATAACCTTCTCTGTGTGGGGTAATATATCGACCACCTTGCCTCTCTCGATTACCTCAAACCATATTGCCGGACAACAGTATGCGGACAAGTGATGTTTTGACATTATGTCACTTTTGCGAGAAGGCGGATTTTAACATTTGGGGAGGCTACTGACTTTGACTTGGTGCTTGACTTTTGAGTGTTTTACTTGTAAGTTATTGATAATCAATTAAATGTGTTTTTAGTGAAAACCATACAGTTTTTGATGCAAAACGCATGGCTGGAGTCAAAATAGGATGTGTTGATAATCAGCGAGTTATGAGAATTTTGCCTTGAAATTGTATTTTTTCGAGTTCAAAATCCATTTTTGTTTTTTTAGGGCATGGAAAAGGCGGTTGCCGTCTTTTTGAGGAAGTGATTCGGGAAAACACTCGATTTTGACCCGAAAAATGGGCTTTGAAAATTTTGTTCACCTTGAAAATAAATTTTGTGCGCCTTGCAAATAAAATTAGAGTACGCTGAAAATAAATTTTCAGCACCTTGTAATTTTGACTTTTAGTGGGCTTTTGGATGGAAAAGGCATGTTTTGAGGGAATTTTGTATATCTTTTAGTCGCATGAATTGTTCTGTTTGTCTACTCTGTTTTCGGAACTCAAAACCCTCCGTAGAATCGCGTTTTTGCAGCCGAGGAAAGGCTCGGTTCATTTTGAGCGATTCTACGGAATTTGATTTTAACATATCAAATTGTCAGGATATTTGATGTATTACCAATGTTTATGACAGACTCCTCCGTCGCAATACACCAAAAACATCCGCAAAAACATATTTGCAACAAGTCAAGAAGTCTGTCAAATCCATTCGCAAAACATCGCCTGCATCAGGACTCAACTCAATAAAAAAACAAGACAAATCACTCGAAATGTCGGATGAACCTTCTTTTTATCTGTCTGTAACGTAAAAGGCGGAATGGTGCGTAAATTTTTCAAAACAGCAGTGCGGTTTTGAGAATTTGGTAGGGTGGAAGTAGCTTTAATTTCCTGTTAAAGATAATTGTAATGCGGGCTTTTTTCTGGGGCAGATGCTGAAAAACACTTTTTTTGTGTACCTTTGTAACTTGAAATCGTTATATATGCGGATTATGAATATCGGAAGTCTTAGAAAATCATTGTTAGCTGCTTCTTTAATGCTGGCATTTACACAAATGCCGGCACAAAATACTGCTGTGTCAAGTTTTGTTCATGAGGTGAAGGTCGGTGAGACCCTTTATGGGATATCGCAGATGTATGGAGTGACGGCAGAAGCCATCAAGTCGCTCAATCCCAATATGGGCGAGACCATCATGACCGGGCAGAAGATACAGATACCCCAGTCAGACAATGGAACTGTGCATCATACAATCCATGCCGGCGAGACTCTTTATTCCATCACAAGGAAATACGGAATTACAGCGCAAGAACTGTGTGATGCCAATCCCGGGTTGAGTGCCACTAATTTCAGGGCAGGTGAGGTGATTGTCATTCCTAAGCCGACCTCAGCAGCTCATACAGAAAATATTGCGGCTCCGAAACAAAAATCGGGCTGCAAGCAGATGTATTGTGTGGAAAAGAAGGAAACCATATACAGCATATCCAAAAAGTTCGGAATTGCAGAGAACGAGTTGCTCGCTGCCAATCCCAATATCAAGGGTGCGAAGATAAAGAAAGGGCAATATCTGTGCATACCTTATTCAGCCTCAGACACAGAGCCTGAGCCTCAGCCGGAAGACGTGTTCAAACAGCTGGAGCCGGAGGTGAAGATGTTTAAGAGTGTCAAGGCTGCCTTGATTTTGCCTTTTAATCTCGAAACGGAAAACAAGTCTTCCGAGAATCTGAAGATGCTTGACTTTTATGAGGGATTCTTGCTTGCCGTCGATTCGTTGAAGACTTGCGGCATGTCTGTCGATTTGTATGTCTATGACGAGAAAGGCAGCTCGGCTTCGGTTATAGACAATATATTGTCGCAGCCGATGATGAAGTATGTGAACATGATTGTAGGGCCGGTCAAGGCCGAGCATATTCCGGCAGTTTCCAAGTTTGCGGAAGACAATGATATTTGTCTTGTCGTTCCGTTCTCTTCCAAAGATTTTGTAGCGAACAGTGCCACGCATACATTCCAGATTAATGCGCCTCAGGCATCCGTATATAATAAGGTGTATACGTTGTTTATGGAGCAGAATCCTGATGTGAATGTGGTGTTTGTCGGCATGAACGACAAGAATGACAAGTCAGACTACATCATTGGTTTCAAGAAGGCTCTTGATGCCAAAGGCATTTCTTATCAGCGTATCAGTTTTACAGAGATTGACAAACTCCAGAATGTTCTGAAAAGCGGAAAGAAAAATATCCTGATACCTTCGTCGGGAAGCCAGAATGCGTTTGAGCAGCTTGTGGGCAGGCTGAATGCGCTGGAAAGCACAGGCACCTATAATATCAGTATGTTCGGGTATCCGGAATGGCAGGCATTCTCGGCAAAGAGCAAGAAAAACCTTGCCAAGTATGGGGCGGTTTTCTTTGCTTCTTTCTATAACGATGCGTCATCTTCACGGACGGCGCAGTTTGAGCGGAAATTCAGTAAATGGTTTAACCGCAGCCAGTATAACTCTTACCCGAGGTATGGTTTGTTGGGATATGATGTGGCGGCATTTTTCATAAAAGGAATGAATGATTATGGCACATCATTTGTGTCTAATCAGAAGAATATAAAGTACCACTCTTTACAGAATCCATTTGATTTTGAACGAAAGAACAATTGGAGCGGATTTGTGAACAACAGCGTGATGCTTGTAAAGTATAATCCGAATGGTTCTGTAAACGTTCTCTCCTTTTAATATAACAGGCAATGGCAAGGAACTTTAGATATATAGGTGTATTGGCATTATGTGTGCTTCCCCGTTTGGTGATGGCGCAGGTAGGCGAGCACCGCTCCGATTTTTCTGTGGGAGTCAGCGCGGGGTATTCGATGAACAAGATGGATTTCCAGCCTTCTATAAAGCAGGGCTATAAGAGTTCTCCCACATTCGGCTTTTCCATGCGCTATGTGTGTGAGAAATATTTCTCCACTATATGTGCGGTGCAGATAGAAGCCAATTATGTGAGTCTCGGATGGAAAGAGGTGATAGAAGACGGTACATTGAACACATACAGCCGTTCTTTGAACTATGTGCAGATTCCTCTTCTCATGCAGATGGGATGGGGAAGAGAGCGCAGAGGCATGAAGTTCCTTTTTGAGGCAGGACCGCAGATTGGGCTTAATATTGGAGGGTCGGAAACCAGAGGCGGAGGCGAATGGGACATCAGTCATCGTCCGAATAATGTGACCCACCAATATGGCAAGGACCCGGACAACGTGTTTGATTATGGCATCACGGCAGGACTTGGTCTTGAGCTTTCGACTGGTATCGGGCATTTTCTTCTTGAAGGACGTTATTATTATGGACTGGGCGATGTGTTCGACAACAGCAAGAAGGGATATTTCGGACGCTCTGCCAATCAGACCATTGTCGCCAAGCTGACTTATCTGTTTGATATAACAAAGACAAAAGGATTGTCGGTGCGTTGATATTCCGAGGATTTTATGGCTGTAATATGACAAACTTATTTGTATTGCAGACATTGTATTGTGAAATAAAATCATTAAGTTTGCAAAAACAATTATTTAATCATCTATGATAAAAGAAGGACTTACGCATACGAGCCGTATGACTGTGGCAGAGGAACATACTGCCAAAATAATCGGTTCCGGCGATATGGACGTGCTTGCCACTCCTGCTATGCTGGCTTTAATGGAGAATGCCGCCATGCTGGCGGTGGCAGGAGTCTTGCAGCAGGGCGAGACCACTGTTGGCGGGCATATAGAGTCGTCACATCTGAAACCTTCCCCTATTGGGACAGCGGTTGAGGCTACTGCCACTCTTGTAAAAGTGGAAGGCAAGAAGCTTTTTTTCGACATTGTGGCAATGCAGGGGGATGTACTTATCGGAAAAGGAACACATTTGAGGTTTGTTGTGGACAAGGAGAAATTCGTCTCAAGACTTTAATTTGTAATCAGATAATTTTAAACGTTAATCAAAATCTTATCACTAAAATGATGACTACCAACAGTAGAAAAGCATTTTTTGCGTCTTTGATAGCCATGGCAATGGCTACTAACGCAAATGCTTCCACAGGCAGTGCGACACAAGAAAATCCGGGAAGCGATGAGAAAGTGGCATATCTCTTCACTTATTTTACAGGCAATGCGCCTGAGGAAGAGCAGATATGCTATGCGCTCAGTGACGACGGGTATAATTTCACCCCGCTGAATCATGGTAATCCTGTAATCAAAAGCGACAGTATCGCGCTGACGGGCTGTGTGCGTGACCCTCATATCCTGCGCTGTGAGGACGGAAAAACCTTTTATATGGTTGTGACAGATATGAGGTCGAGTCTCGGATGGAGCAGCAACCGGGGAATGGTGTTGCTGAAGAGTACAGACCTGATAAATTGGCAGCACAGTACGGTTCATTTCCCGACCAAATATCCTAAGACGTGGGGCAATGTGATACGTGTGTGGGCACCGGAAACGGTGTATGACAATCAGACCGGAAAGTACATGGTGTTCTATTCATTGCGTACAAGCGATGATGACAGTTTCGACCGTATATACTATTCGTATGTGAACGATGACTTCACAGACCTTGTTGGTGAGCCTGTCTATATGTTTGATAATGGCAATGCCACTATCGATGGTGATATTGTATACAATGAAAAAGACCAATTGTATCACCTTTTCTATAAGAGCGAGAGCGGACGCGGAATCTTTCAGGCTACAGCCAAGCAGCTGACTGCCGAGAAGGGAAAGCGTCCCGGCAGCCAATGGACAATGATTCCGGGCAATGTGGAGCAGACACAGGAGAATGTGGAAGGTGTAGGAGTGTGCAAGAGTCTTGACGGAAAGTCATGGATAATTATGTACGACTGCTATATGAACGGACATTATCAGTATTGCAAGAGTGAAGACCTGAAGACTTTTGAGTTTGTGCAGAATACAAAGACTGAGGGTAAGTTCACTCCGCGCCACGGAACAATCATCCCTATTACTCAGGCGGAGAAAGACCGTTTGCTGAAAGAGTTCGGCAATTACAATAATCCTATACTGCCTGGTTTCCATGCCGACCCGGAAGTGCTTTACTCCAATAAAACAGGAAAGTTCTATATCTATTCTACAACAGACGGATATAAGCACTGGGGCGGATATAAGTTCAATGTGTTCAGCTCGGAAAACTTGATTGACTGGACGGACGAGGGTACAATGCTTGATGTGAAGAGCGAGCAGGTGAAGTGGGCTAAAGGTAGCGCATGGGCACCATGTATAGAGGAGAAAAAGCAGAAGGACGGAAGCTATAAGTACTATTTCTATTACAGTGCCGATGCCGGCAAACGTAAGGAAATAGGTGTGGCTGTCGCTGATTCACCAACCGGACCGTTCACCGATTTTGGCAAGCCAATCATCAGCGATTCTCCTGTAGGACACGGACAGCAGATTGATGTGGATGTATTTACCGATCCGAAGAGCGGGAAAAGCTATATTTACTGGGGAAATGGCTATATGGCAGGAGCAGAGCTTAATGATGATATGACAAGCCTTAAAGAAAACACAATCACTGTGATGACTCCACAGGGAGGCTCTTTGCAGGATTATGCATACCGCGAGGCTCCTTATGTGTTCTACCGTAAGGGTACTTACTACTTCTTATGGTCTGTCGATGATACCGGTTCTCCAAATTATCATGTGGCATACGGAACCAGCAAATCACCTCTTGGTCCTATAACTGTGGCGAAAGACCCAATTGTTTTGAGACAAGATCCGGAAAATAAGATTTATGGAACTGCTCACAATTCTGTTCTTCAAATTCCGGGAAAGGACCAATGGTACATTGTTTATCACCGCATAAACAAGCACCATATAGAGCGGGTGATGGGACCAGGTATACACAGAGAAGTTTGTATCGACGCGCTTACCTTCGACAAGAAAGGAAATATTGTGGAAGTGAAGCCTACACTCAACGGGCCTGCGGCTGTGCAGATGAAGAAGAAAAAGTAAGACTGCATAAAATCAGAACATGAATAATTGAGAGTTAAGAGTCGAACTGTCATTTTATCACAGACTCTTAACTCTTTTTTTATAGACTCTTGTCTTTTATTTTAATCAATTCTTAGTCCTTTATTTTAAATGAAAGGAAACACAATGACTGATACTATAATCTTTGACCTTGACGGAACATTGCTTGATACACTTGATGACATTCAAGATAATGTGAACCTTGCGCTTGCACTCTATGGCTTTTCCGGCCATACACGTGACGAGATCTGTAGCTTTTTGGGCAATGGAGTGCGTGAGCTTGTACGCTGTTCTCTCCCCAAAACAGTTGATGAGGCTACAGTGGATAAGGTACTGGCATGTTTCCTAAGGTTCTATTTGCGGCACAGTGTTGAAAAGACAGTGCCATATAAGGGCGTGATGGAAATGTTGGCGGAATGCAAGAAGCGCGGCTACCATACAGCCATTGTCAGCAACAAGTTGGATTCAGCGGTGAAAGACCTTCACCACCGTTTTTTTCGTGATGTGGTGGATGTGGCAATAGGAGAGACTCCGGAGATAAGCCGCAAGCCATCCCCTGATATGGTGTATAAGGCGGTGGATATGCTTGGCAGCACATTGGCCTCATCTGTCTATGTAGGCGATAGCGAGGTAGATATAGCTACCGCCAAAAACTCCGGTTTGAAATGTGTGTCTGTGAGTTGGGGATTCCGAGACAAAGAGTTTCTTGTAAATGCCGGGGCGGAGGTCATCATAGACTCTCCTAATGAACTGTTTGCTGTTTTGGATGGTGGTATGTAACCTCGTTTATGCGGCATATTAAGATATGCTGTAAAGTTGTTGTACAAAAACACAGAAGACTCGGACAAACAAAAAATGTCCGAGTCCTTTGATAAATCTTGATATTATGACTAAAACCTTGCGACCTGTTATATCGTGGCTCCTCTTTTTTCTTTTCCTGTTTCCAGTGAGTGCCCAAACCGTGAGCATTGAAGTGGACATTGAGGACGATTTTCTGAAGGTTCCGCTTCAGGGAGTAAAAGTCTCTATATTGACCACCGACAGTGTGCTGGTGACTGATTCCGTTCATTGCGTTTCCTTTAAGATGCGTGACGGACGACTGTTCAAGGAAATATATATCGTTCCGGTCAAAGCCGAAAAATGCGACTATCTGTTGCGTGCTGTGCGAGAGGGGTATGACGAAGTGTGGCAGCCTGTAACCGTCCCCTCCCCACAAACAAAGTCCGTGGAGGTGCCTACGATTAAGATGCGCAAGATGCAGAGTGTAGTGCTGGACGAGGTGGTGGTGAAAGCCACGAAAATCAAGATGTATTGCAAGGGCGACACATTAATATACGATGCGGACGCTTTCAAATTGCCCGATGGCTCCATGCTTGACGCGCTGATAAAACAGTTGCCAGGGGTGACGATGAATGACGGCGGAGAAATATTTGTCAATGGGCGTAAGATTGACGAGCTTATGTTAGGTTCCCGTTCTTTTATGCAGGGAAACAAGAAAGTGCTTATGGAAAACCTGCCTTATTACACGGTGAAAAATATTAAGGTGTATGACAAGCAGACCGACAAGAGCGAGGTTTTGGGATATGATGTGGAGCCGAGACGCTATGTGATGGATGTGAATCTGAAAGATGAGTATAGCAGAGGATGTATCGCCAATATGGAGGCGGCAGGTGGAACGGAAAACAGATGGCTGGGCAGAGGCTTTGCGCTTGGATTTACCCGTCTGTGGCGTTATGCCTTAATGGGCAATCTCAACAACGTGAATGAGGAAAGACATATAGGCGAACAGGGACATTGGTCGCCTGCAACTCAGCCGCAATCGGTTGTGACAGCGCGTAGTGTGGCGGCAGACCTTGACTATCAGTCGGCAGACAAAAAAGTTGCAGACCATTTCAATGCAGATTATATCTCCACCGGAACGAATGTGGAGACGCGCCAGCGGTACGAGCAGTTTCTTGACGGCAGCAAACCTGTCTCTTTATCCGGAAGCAATGACAATTCCAAGAGGAAACATTTGAAACTGCTCAATACATTGACGCTTAAAAAGAAGAATTTCTTTGAGTGGAGGACTCACTTTGACTATGAAAAACGCAATGCCGGCGGCAATTCTTACTTTAACCAATGGGACGATGACTGGCAGGTCGCCTCGATGCGTACAGACGACATGAGCGAGGGAAGGACATGGAGTGTGGAGCAAGAATTGGGAGGCACATTCAATATAAACAAAGAAGCGCAACGGTTTCTTACATATAATCTTTATTTCAGGCACAGTGACGACCAGTCATGGCTTTCCAAACGTTATGATACATGGCAGGCTGCCGCACAGGAAAATGATGTCCGGCATAATGCCAATGACATTTATAACCGTGCCACTAATCTTCTGTTAAGTGCCAACTACACAGCCACAGACCTGTTCGGAAAGGTGAATATGATTGTAGGCGAGAAGTTTCAATATTCCAATACTCTTGCATACGATTATCTTTATCATCCTGACACCTTGTTACTGGCCTCTCAACTGGATATGCTGACAGCTATAACCGACCCATCCAATTCCTACAACAGTCGGCTCAACTCTTGGCAAAACAATGTTCAAATATCGTTTGTCAAGACCGGAAGCTATCAAATCAGTCCTGATTCTCCGATAAAGATAGTGTATGAGCGTTGGAGAGTGGGAGTGGACGTACCTGTTCTACACCGGTCGCTTGATTATAAGCGTGGCATTATCGATACGTTGCTTTGCAACACATGGACAGCGGTATCGCCCAATGCCTCTTTCCGATTTGTGTCACACGACGGCAAACGCGATTTCCGTCTCAATGCAAAATACCGCCAGTCTCCTGTCGATTTGTTGAACCGGATAGGTTTTCGAGATGACAGTCGCCCTCTTGTTGTGCAAGAAGGAAACCCAAACTTGAAAGGTGCGGCCGTAACGACTGTGACTGCTGATTATGGCGACAAGTTCAGACCAATGCAGCAGTGGCATATAACTGCAAAGTTCGACTATTTCCATCGTGATGTGGCGCAGTCGGTAAGCTATCAGCCCGCAACCGGAGTGTACACTTACCAGCCGATGAATGTAAGCGGCTCCTATTCTGCCACAACAGGTTTCGACTTCTCACGCGCTATTGACAAAGACAGGTATTGGACATGGCAGACAAACTTTGATGCCAACTACAGTCATTCTGTGGATTATTCCATTCTGGAAGGCGAATACGAAAGTTATGAGAACGCGGTCAATACGACAACACTGCACGATGGGGCATACATTCAGTATAACAAAGATATGCTTAATGTCCGTGCCACAGGTGATATTCGGTGGAGGCATTCGGAAGGAAAGATGAGGGATTTTGAGACGCTGGATGCTTTCGATTTCAACTATGGTCTTTCTGCCCGTTACACGATTCCCCTGTTGGAGACAACCGTGTCGGTCAATGCTGTGATGTATAGCCGTTGCGGTTATGGCAGTTCAGACCTGAACACCAATGATTTTGTGCTTGATGCGTCGCTAAGTAGGCCTTTTTGCAAAGGAAAGGTGATTGCCCGGATAGAGGCTTTCGACCTATTGCATCAGGTTTCTTCTGTGCGTTATGACGTGAATGCTCAGGGACGCACCGAGAGATGGTTCCGTTCATTGCCCCATTATGTGATGTTCCATTTGGTGTATCACTGGAATAAGATTCCAAAGAAACTGTAAGTGAGCTGTTTTTTAGCTGGAGGTTTTTGACGGAGGAGTCTGTCAAAAATATTGAGGAGTCTGTCCGAATATAATAACAATATGCTATTAAAATGTTAGTAAAATACATAAAACGCTTACAAAATGATATGTTAAATTCAAACTCCGTAGAATCGCCTCAAAATCAACCGGACTCCACCGAGGTCGCAGAAACGCGATTCTACGGGGCTTTCAATCTTGCAAAATTTGAAGGCGAAAATAGAACAGTTCTGCTGGATAAAGGAACATGAAAATCACCCAAAAACGAGGCTTTTCCAAAATTACAAGGTACTTTAAATTTATTTCCAGCGCACACTGAATTTATTTGCAAGGCGCACAAAATTTATTTTCAAGGCGCACGAGTTTTTTTTAGCCTGTTTTTTGACCAAAAAATGACCGTTTTTCAGGTATATTTTCTCAAGAACACAAACCGCTCCTTTTTCGCACCCTGAAAAACAAAAATCAATTCTGGACCTGAAAAATGGGTGTTTTGACGGTAAACATTCATAACTATCTGATTATCAATACATCCTATTTTAAAGTCAGCCCCTCGTTTTTGATTAAAAACCGCTCCCTTTTTGTAAAATAGCATCTGTTTGATTATCAGTTACTTATGTGTAAGGCTTTGAAAAAACGGGTTTCGACACAGCTTGGAAAATCGCTGAAATGTTAAAAACAAGCCCTTTTTCAAAGTGATATAATGTCAGATTTCTTGCCGATATATCAAAAAAAAGAACCCTGAGACAGGACTCTTCAAGTAGCCGATTCTATTTGCCTGTATGAGACAGTGGCAAAGAATCCATACAAACAGACTCCTCCGTTGCTTTGCGCCAAATTCCCAAGAGGGAAAAAAGCACAAGGCAACGGAGGAATCCTCTTTAGGCACTTATTCTAAATGCATCGGTGCTGCATCAGCAGCAAATGCCTGTTATCTGATTATTTGACAGGAATGTTTAACAGAATCTCCAGAATATGTTTCCATACCATATCAACAGTAGGAATGAGAAGAGCCTCATCAGGCGAATGCACTCCGCGTAATGTCGGACCGAAACTAATCATGTCCAATCCCGGATACTTCTCGCTGAACAGGCCGCATTCCAAACCCGCGTGTATTGCCTTCACTTTAGGCTCTTTGCCGAACAACTTGCGGTAAGCGTCTACGGCAACTTTCAGAATTTCTGAATCCGGGTTTGGTTTCCATCCCGGATAACCCTCTCCTGTCTCTACCTCAGCACCGGCAAGGCTGAATGTGGCGCGGATAGTGGCACACATGTTCTCGCGTGAGCTTAAAGTGGAGCTTCGCTGGCTTGTCACGACAGTAATCATGCCGTCAGCCATGCGCACACTGGCAAGGTTGGAGCTTGTCTCGACCAGTCCGTCTATGTCCTGGTTCATTTCAAGCACTCCGTTGTGTACGGCCTGAAGCGATGCAATGACGCGTTGTGCGGTGTCAGGCTCAATGGCTTCGAGAGAAGTCTCCTCGCTTTGCATATTGAAGGTGATGCTCGTTTCAGTCTTGTGAAACTCATCTTCAATTTCTGCCGCGAACATGTTGAAGTCTACCCTTATATTTTCCTTGTCCTTTGTCGGTATGGCGATAAGTGCCGATGCGTCGCGCGGAATAGCATTGTGGAGATTGCCACCCTTGATGTCAAGCAAATAGAGGTCGTATTTGTGCATGGCGGCAAAAAGGAAACGTGCGAGCAGTTTGTTGGCATTGGCGCGGCATTTGTTGATGTCATCGCCGGAATGTCCTCCCTTCAGCTTGTCGATATTGATGCGGATGGTGAAATACTCTTCAGGAACAGCCACAGTCGTGTAGTGGAACTTTGCTGTTGTTCCGGCACCTCCGGCACATCCGACAAAAATCTCTCCCTCGTCCTCGCTGTCCAGATTGATAAGATATTTGCCGTTCATGAATCCCGGCTGGATGGCAAACGCTCCGGTCAGTCCTGTTTCTTCATCTCTGGTGAACAGGCACTGTATCGGACCATGCTCAATGTCTTTCGAAGCAAGCAGTGCCATACAAATAGCCACTCCAATGCCATCATCGGCTCCGAGTGTGGTGCCTTTGGCGCGAAGCCACTCCCCGGCGATGTAAGTTTGGATAGGGTCGTTCATGAAATCAATGACTGTGTCGGTCGTTTTCTCACACACCATGTCCATGTGTGCTTGCAGAACAACAGTAGCCTTGTCTTCAAGGCCTTTTGTCGCTGGTTTGCTTATCAGCACATTTCCCGCCTCGTCAGTCTTGCATTCAAGGTGGTGGTCGTTGGCGAATGCACAAAGAAAATCAATCATTTTTTCTTCGTGCTTGGAAGGTCGCGGAACTTGGTTGATTTGACTGAAGAAGTCAAAAACTTCACGCGGTTTTAATTCGGTATGTTCCATAAATCTATAAAATATTAATGTGTGCGTTATAAATAAGGTTAAAAAACAGGCAGTATTTCGGTTGCCTTGCATTTAACTGCTATATTTGCCATGCGAAACATGTTCTGTATAAAACAGAGTTTATATAGTATCGTGATATCAAAATTAATTTGGCATACAAAAGTACTAAAGAATGTTGAGACTATTTCTTATTTGCATGTTAATAATTGCTTTTTGCGTGGGCTTTCTGTGTTTGAAGATTCTCCTTCAAAAGAACGGACGGTTTCCAAACACGCATGTCTCCGGGAGCAAGGCTATGAGAAAAAGGGGCATTACGTGTGTACAAAGTCAGGATTTTGCCATGCGTAAGGAGAACAGGTTCGCTATAAAAGAGAGAACGGAATCAAAAGAAAAATAATATAGTAAACATGAGAACAATTACTTTTTTCCGCAAGGGACTCTTTTTGCTTGCGGTTGCGGCTATGGCTGCGTGTGGTGGAAACAATGGAGAGACTTCAAAATCGACAGTGGAATCACCGGTGAAAAGCACGGAGAATAATGGCCCGAAGATTGCGTATGTGCTTATAGATACGCTGACAAGTCAGTATGAGCTTTATAAGGATGTGAGCGACAATTTCCAGAAGAAGCAGGCAAATGCAGAGTCGACAATCAATGAAAAGGGCAAGAACTTTGCCAATCAGGTGCAGGATTTCCAGAGAAAGGCGCAAGCAAACATGCTGACTCAGGAACAATATAATAATGAGCAGGCAAGATTGGCTAAGCTACAGCAGGATGTGCAGGACTTGCAGGCTCGTCTTTCCAATTCTCTTCAGGAGGAGTATCAGAATGAGTTGCAGGCTTTGACAGATACGATTCAGAACTTCATGAAGTCGTATGCGCGCGAGAAGGGATATGATTTCATTCTTTGCAAGAGCAGCGGCATAGACAATGTGTTGTATGCTAATGAGGCATATGATGTGACATCTGAGGTGGTGACAGCCCTGAACAAGCGTTATGCGAAGGGCAAGAAGACTGCGGAGAAGAGCGGTGACAAAAAGACTGCGGAGAAAAGCGGAAAATAATGGAAAACCGTGATATACGGACTTGCGGAATGTACTGCTTGTCTTGTCAGGCTTGATGTGTGTCCGTATATAGATGTATAGAAGCCCCTGAAGTTTGGAGAGTCTTGAATATTGGATAATCCGGCTTTTGGGGCTTTAGCTGTAATATGGGTTGATAATAAAGTAAACAAGAGAAAATGGAGACATTCAACGATGTGATTTCCGGTGAAGGAATTGTTTTGGTGGATTTCTATGCCGTATGGTGCCAGCCGTGTAAGATGATGCACCCTGTTTTGGAACATGTAAAGGCTGTTCTTGGCGACAAAATCCGTATAATAAAGATAGATGTGGATAAACATTCGGATATAGCGGCTGTCTACGGCATACGTTCTGTACCCACATTGATGCTTTTCAAAAGAAATGAGGTTCTGTACCGACAAAGCGGGGCAATGTCGAAAGCGGATATCCTTTCTTTGCTTGAGCCGTTTTTTATGAGTTAAGTTTATGGCAGGCTCAGTCTGGCTTTCCCTGTTTTGTCTGTCTTGTGCGGCAACTTGTATGTTGTAAAACTTGTAGTGCATACAAATAAACCGTATCTTTGTCAAATCAACACAAGGATTGTATAAAGACCTAAAAGTGCGGAATATGGAAAGCAAGACCCGAAAAATAAAGATTATATTCACATCCGATATTCATGGAAACTATTTCCCGTATGACTTTCGTCATGAGCGTTGGGGAAAAGGAAGCTTGCAGAGGGTACACGCTTTTGTGGCGCAGCAATGCAGGCATTGCTCATGCAGCACCATACTTATTGACGGAGGGGATATACTTCAGGGGGAGCCTACAGCCTATTATTTTAATTATGTGTCGCCTGGAAAAAGGCATAAGGTGGCCGATTTCTGCAACTTTATAGGGTACGATGTCGGAGTGATTGGCAATCATGACATAGAAACCGGACATGAGGTGTTTAATAGTTTCATTCGCGATTGCAATTATCCCATTCTTGGAGCGAATGCCATATCGGTGCATACCGGCAAGCCCTATTTCAAGCCTTATACAATACTCTATCGCAGTGGTGTGAGAATTGCGGTTGTCGGCTTTATCACACCTGCCATACCTCATTGGGTGCCGATACGCTCATGGGACGGCATCGAATTTGAGAATATAAAGGAAAGCGCATGTAAATGGATTAAGATTATAAAGGAAACGGAGAATCCTGATTTTATAATAGGACTTTTCCATTCGGGCATGGACGATGGGATTGTCACCCCGGAATATCGGGAGAATGCCACCAGAGAGACGGTTACTTCTGTCGACGGATTCGATTTAGTGCTTTACGGACATGACCATGCAAGCAATATGGAGGAAGTTGAGAGTCCTTCAGGAAAAAGCGTGCTCTGTGTGAATCCCGGAAGTTTTGCATATTCAGTGGCTGAGATAAATCTCAGATTTGCTCTCGGGCAGGATGGCCATGTCATTCATAATGACATGACCTGCCAGTTGCACTATATCGGCACATTGCATAATCTTCATGCTTCTGAATTCCGAAAGCACTTCAATGAGGATTGCAAGGCTGTACACCGTTTCGCTTCCCGGAAACTTGGGACATTTTTGAGTGGTGTGGACATTTCGGATGCCTATTTCGGCTCATCGGCTTATATAGATTTGATTCATCGGCTTCAGCTGCGAATTTCCGGAGCGGACATATCTTTTGCAGCTCCGCTGTTCTTCAATGCCTCTATTGAGCCTGGCGATGTGAAAGTGAACAATCTGTTCAATATGTATCGTTTTGAAGATTGTCTGTATACGCTCCGCATGTCTGGGCATGAGATAAAACGGTATCTTGAGATGAGTTATGCGTGTTGGACTAACCAGATGACCTCTGCCGATGACAATCTTCTGCTTATCGGTCCGATGAAGAACAATCCGGAGAGGATAGGATTTAAGAACTTCCTTTTTAATTTCGATTCTGCTGCCGGAATAAAATATGAGGTGGATGTCACCCAGCCGGAGGGCGAGAAAGTGAGGATTATATGTATGGGTAACGGAACTCCTTTTTATGAGGACAGGGAGTACACTGTGGCAATGACCGCCTACAGGGCAAACGGTGGGGGAGAGCTGCTGACAAAAGGTGCGGGAATCGCAAAGGAGGATATAAAGGACCGTATTGTTTCCTATACGGAGAAAGACATACGGCATTATCTTATGCAGTATATAAAGGAAAAAGAGACTGTTACTCCGAAAGCAATCAACCATTGGCGGTTTGTTCCGGAAGACTGGGTGGCGAAAGCTGCTGAGAGAGAAAGAAAGCTCTTGTTTGAGAAGAAGGAGGACAATGTGTCCTCACAGTCCTCTCCGGCTCTATTTGAAAAATGAATGTTTGTGGCATAAAATATCTGATACATTTATGAATTATAGGAAAATGTTGTCTCGGCGCATATCTTTTGATGATATGATGGAAATGCTTTTTATGATGCAGGAAGGTGGCTATGAGGAAAAAGAAAAGTTCTATCGGTTTATCTTTGATGAAGATGAAAAAGTGGCACGGAATGCGCTTCTGACACTGAATAAATTTACATTGAGTGAGAATGAATGGCTGTACACGAGGCATCATGAGCTTATCAATGAATCCATGTCTACATCGGACGATACGAAAAGACGCTTGTTGCTTTCGTTGCTTAATCGCCAGCCTTTTTCCAAATCGGATATGCGCACTGATTTTTTTGATTTTTGCATGAAACATGCAATGATGGTCTCAGAACCGGTTGCAGTCAAGGTGTTGTGCCTGAAATTGGCTTATGTCATGTCCGTGCATTTTAAGGAACTACAGACAGAATTGCGGTATGAACTTGAGAACATGCCGGAGGAAATGCTTGTGCCTTCAGTGAGGACTTGTAGGAAAAATCTGCTGAAAAAACTTGGGTTGTAGTGGCACTAAAGAAATTTTTTATTCCGAAAATATAAGTGAAAAAATAATCATATACCATCAAAGAATAATGGAACAACATAAGAAAAAAGAAAAACTCATGTTGCATGATACTTCGTTTGTCGATTTGATGATGAAGCGCATATTCAATGTGCTTCTGATTGCAAACCCTTACGATGCCTTTATGCTTGAGGATGACGGACGTGTGGATGAGAAGATTTTTAATGAGTATGCCAAACTCGGACTGCGTTATCCTCCACGTTTCTTTCAGGTTGCGTCGCAGGAAGAGGCGGAAAAAGAACTCAAACGCATATCATTTGATTTGGTGATATGTATGCCGGGAACAGACAACAATGATGTTTTTGACATTGCCCGTAATATAAAGAGCGATTGTCCGACAGTACCTATTGTGGTGCTCACACCATTCTCGCATGGCATACGCAAGAGAATGGAAAATGAAGATTTGTCTATTTTCGAGTATGTGTTCTGCTGGCTTGGAAACACCGACCTCCTGCTTTCAATCATTAAGCTTATCGAAGACAAGATGAATCTTGCGCATGATATTGAGGTGGCTGGTGTGCAGATGATTATGCTTGTGGAGGATTCCATCCGGTTTTATTCGTCAATACTTCCGAATCTCTATAAATTTGTTCTCCAGCAGAGCCTTGAGTTTGCCACAGAAGCACTCAATGCCCAATTGGAGACACTTCGTATGAGAGGAAGACCAAAGATTGTTCTTGCGCGAAGTTATGAGGAGGCATGGGCTTTATACAGCAGGTTCAAAGACAATACGCTGGGAGTCATCAGCGACTGCCGTTTCCCGAAAGACGGAAAGACTGACGAGACTGCCGGATACCAGCTGTTGTCTGCCATCAGGGCATCCGATGAGTTTGTGCCGTTAATCATGGAATCTTCTGAGAGCGATAAGGCGGAGCTTGCCGCCAAATGCGGTGCCGCTTTTATTGATAAGAACTCGAAGAAAATGGATGTGGACTTGCGCAATCTGATTCTTAAAGGTTTTGGTTTCGGAGATTTCATATTCCGCAATCCTCAGACAATGGAAGAAGTTGCCCGGATAAAGAACCTGAAAGATTTGCAGAACAACATATTTACATTGCCCAAAGAGTCGCTCCTGTATCATATCACAAGGAATAATGTATCCAGATGGTTGTGCTCACGTGCGTTGTTTCCAATCTCGGAATTTCTCAAGCATATCACATGGCACTCTTTGCAGGATGTGGATGCGCACAGGCAAATCATTTTTGATGCTATTGTCAGTTACCGTAGAATGAAAAATCAGGGAGTGGTAGCCGTATTCCACCGTGACCGCTTCGACCGTTATTCTAATTTTGCCCGTATTGGAGAAGGCTCGCTTGGAGGTAAGGGACGTGGTATAGCTTTCCTTGATAATATAATAAAGAAGCATAAGGACCTGAATGATTTCGACAACGCAAGGGTAATGATTCCCAAGACTGTTGTTTTGTGTACTGACGTGTTCGATGAGTTTATGGATACGAATGAGCTTTACCAGATTGCCCTTTCGGATATTCCTGACGATGAGATACTCCAGTATTTCCTTCATGCCCGTCTGCCGGAGAAACTTGCGGAAGATTTGATGACGTTCCTTGATGTGGTGAGGGAGCCGATTGCCATAAGGTCGTCTTCGCTGCTTGAAGACTCCCACTATCAGCCTTTTGCCGGAATATATTCCACTTACATGATACCATATACTGATGATAAATATACCCGTTTGCGGATGCTTTCGGATGCAATCAAGGGTGTGTACGCATCGGTCTTCTATCGTGACAGCAAGGCATACATGACGGCAACAAGCAATGTCATCGACCAGGAGAAAATGGCTGTGATATTGCAAGAGGTGGTCGGTACGCAGTATGGCGACCGTTTTTATCCGAATATCTCCGGTGTGGCACGTTCTGTAAATTATTATCCTATTGGTGACGAGAAAGCGGAGGAGGGCACAGTGAATCTTGCGCTCGGACTTGGCAAATATATTGTAGATGGTGGACTTAACCTGCGTGTTTGTCCTGCCCATCCTAATCAAGTGTTGCAGACCAGCGAGATGGAAATTGCGCTCAGGGAGACACAGACGCGTTTCTATGCGCTTGATTTGAAGAATATGACGGAGAGATTCTGTGTGGACGATGGTTTCAATCTGCTTAAGCTTTCTGTCAGAGAGGCGGAGAAAGACGGCTCGCTTCAATATATAGCTTCTACATACGACCCGTATGACATGGTGATACGCGATGGTATATATGATGGCGGACGAAAGCTTATTACTTTCTGTGGTGTGTTGCAGCAGGGTGTTTTTCCTCTTCCAGAATTGTTGCGGCTCGTCATGCGCTACGGACAGGAGGACATGCTTCGTGCCGTGGAGATAGAGTTTGCCGTGAAGCTGAATCCAGACCGTACCGGTGAGTTTTATTTGTTGCAAATCCGTCCGATGGTCGACAACAAGATGATGCTTGATGAGGATTTGGAGAAGATTGCGGATGAGGCGACGCTTATACGCAGCCATAACGCTATCGGGCATGGAATAACGACAGATGTTTATGACGTGGTGTATGTGAAGACCGACAACTATCTTGCTTCCAACAATCCGGCTATAGCTGATGAGATTTCCAAAATCAATGCAGAGTTTCTGGAGAACGGAAGAAACTATGTGCTTGTCGGTCCCGGACGATGGGGCAGTAGCGACTCATGGCTTGGAGTGCCGGTGAAGTGGCCTAACATATCAGCAGCAAAGGTGATTGTAGAGGCTGGTCTTACCAATTACCGTATAGACCCGAGTCAGGGTACTCACTTCTTCCAGAACCTGACAAGTTTCGGTGTGGGATATTTCACTGTCAATGATTTTCTGGGTGACGGAGTGTACAATCAGGCATTCTTGAATGCCCATCCGGCTATCAATGAGACGGAACATGTGCGCCATGTCCGCTTTGCCTCTCCAGTTGTCATCAAGATTGACGGTATGAAGAAAGAAGGTGTGGTGCTTTTGCCTGAGGATTAATCATACTTTACAGGAAAAATACTCATACATAAATATAACTGTAACAAACATGCCAAGTCGATGTGATATGTCCGGCTTGGCATGTTTGTTTAATGATACTGTTTGTTATGTTGTCCGGCTTATGTCCGGAAAATGAATCTATACTGAATACAAACCATCCTTGTCATTTGTTGAGGCGAAGCTCCTCAGCAAGGAAAGAACTTGTAATGCCCTTGCCGCTTTTTGCCACTTCTTCCGGAGTTCCTGCCACTACAAGGTGTCCGCCGCCTCTGCCGCCTTCCGGTCCCATATCAATAATGTAGTCTGCAAGTTTGATGACATCAAGGTTGTGCTCAATGACGATGACCGTATTTCCTTTCTCTACAAGTCGGTTGAGCACGTTCATCAGCACGCGTATATCCTCGAAGTGCAGACCAGTTGTTGGCTCATCCAATATATATAATGTATGCCCTGTGTCCTTTTTGCTCAGTTCTGTAGCCAGTTTTACACGTTGGCTCTCGCCTCCCGACAGGGTGGTGGAGGGTTGTCCGAGTTTGATATATCCGAGACCCACATCCTGCAACACTTTGATTTTATTGAGGATGGAAGGCTGGTTTTCAAAGAATTCTACAGCCTGGTTGATAGTCATGTCGAGCACGTCGGCTATAGATTTTCCCTTGAATCTCACCTCAAGAGTCTCTCTGTTATATCGTTTGCCGTGACATGACTCACACGGTACAAGCACATCGGGCAGGAAGTTCATGACGATAGTCTTGTAGCCGTTTCCTCCACATGTCTCACATCGTCCGCCAGATACGTTGAATGAGAAGCGTCCCGGTTTGTAACCGCGAATCTTAGCTTCCGGCATATCCACAAAAAGAGAGCGTATGTCAGAGAACACCCCTGTGTAGGTGGCTGGGTTTGAGCGTGGAGTGCGTCCAAGCGGACTTTGGTCTACATTGACCACCTTGTCAATGTTCTCAATCCCCTCAATACTGTCGTATGGCAGAGGCTCTTTGAGCGAGCGGTAGAAATGCTGGCTCAGGATGGGTTGCAATGTCTCGTTGATGAGTGTAGACTTTCCGCTTCCGCTGACTCCGGTTACGCAAAGCAGTATTCCCAGCGGAAACTCCACATCCACATTGCGCAGGTTATTGCCTTTTGCTCCATGTATGGTGATGGATTTGCCGTTGCCCGTCCTGCGTTTCTCCGGCACCTTGATACATACGTCACCCGTAAGATAGCGGGCGGTCAGCGTTCCCGACGTAAGCATCTTCTTCGGAGTGCCCTGAAACACAACCTCGCCTCCAAGCCGTCCTGCTTTCGGTCCCATATCGACAATGTAGTCTGCATTCAGCATCATATCTTTGTCATGTTCCACCACTACTACAGTATTGCCTCCGTCGCGCAGGCTTTTCAGTGATTTTATCAGGCGCACGTTGTCGCGCTGGTGCAAGCCGATGCTTGGCTCGTCGAGGATGTAGAGCACATTGACCAGTTGTGAGCCTATCTGTGTGGCAAGACGGATGCGCTGGCTTTCACCTCCCGACAGGCTGACCGAGCTTCTGCCCAATGACAGATAGTTGAGTCCGACATTCAGCAGGAACTGAAGCCTTGAGCGTATTTCCTTGATAATCTCCGAAGCTATCTTTTTCTGTTTGTCCGTGAGTTGCGGCTCTACATTGCTTATCCAATCGTACAACTCGTTCAAGTCCATAGATGAAAGCTCGACTATGTTCTTATCCGCAATTTTGTAGTGCAAAGCCTCGTTGTTCAGCCTCGCTCCTTTACATTCCGGACATACGGCTTCCTTGTCAAACGATTCCGCCCATTTCTGCGCGGAGGCGGATGTCTCAGTCTCACACAGTTGCCTGATATATTTTGCCAGACCTTCGTAAGTGGTGAAAAAGTCGCTGCTTGTCTTCACAAGTGAAGCCTTAATGCAGATACGCTCGTCCGACCCGTAAATGATGTCATGTACGGCATCCTCTGGAAGGTCCTTGATAGGAGTTTTCAGTGTACACCCATAACGCTCCAGCAACGATTCCAGTTGCCAGAATATCATTGTGTTCCTGTATTTGCCCAACGGTGCAAGTCCGCCCGCATGAATGGAAAGCGTGCGGTCTGGAATTATTTTGTCCTCATCGATGAGGCTCACCTTTCCGAGTCCCTTACACCGTGGACACGCGCCCTGTGGAGAGTTGAACGAGAAATTGTTCGGGGCAGGGTCGTGATAGCAGAGTCCGGTTGTCGGACACATGAGACGCTTTGAATAGTGGCGCAGCTCGTCTGTGTCTTTGTCGAGCAGCATCATCAGTCCGTCGCCAGTCTGCATGGCTGTGGAGATGCTCTTGCACAGCCGTGAGGAATCTTTCACACTGACTGCCAGTTTGTCTATCACTACCTCTATGTCGTGTGTCTTGTATCTGTCCACTTTCATTCCCGACACCACATCCACAATCTTGCCGTCCACACGTGCATACAGATACCCTTTCCGCCGTATGTTCTCGAAAAGTTCACGGTAGTGTCCCTTTCTGCTTCTTACCATCGGGGCAAGAATATAGATGCGCTTTCCTTCATATTCGCGCAGGATAAGCTCAATGAGCTGCTCCTCCGTATATTTCACCATCTTCTCTCCTGTGGCACTGCTGTAGGCAATGCCCGCACGTGCGAAGAGCAGACGCAGATAATCGTATATTTCCGTGACTGTGCCGACTGTCGAACGCGGATTCTTGTTGGTCGTCTTCTGCTCGATGCTTATCACCGGGCTGAGTCCTGTAATCTTGTCGACATCGGGACGTTCCATTCCGCCCAGAAAGTTGCGGACATATGCGGAGAATGTCTCCACATACCTGCGTTGGCCTTCTGCAAATATTGTATCAAAAGCAAGCGAAGATTTGCCGCTTCCGCTAAGTCCCGTAATGACTGTCAGACTGTCGCGCGGTATCGTTACATCCACATTTTTCAGGTTATGGACGCGTGCGCCCATAACTTCTATCCGGTTTTTACCTTCGTGTTCCATACTTTATCTGTTTGTTCGGTTCTTGCACACACTTCGGCATGTCTCGGCATGTCTGGGTCAGTTTTGAGCCGCAGGCAATGAGTGAGGTCATACACAGTCATATTCTCTGCCGTGCCTTTCTGTGCCCGATGCGCGTGCCGTGTTCCTGATGTGTGGAAAATATCTTTTTACCTTATCTCTGTCAAGCAATATGAGTGCGGATGGCCGGTTATTGTCCGCTTGTCTCATCCGTCTCGTTGAATCCTTTCAGCACATTGATGGCTTTCTTTATCTTATACTCGACACCATCGCTGCCCACAGCGTTGATATTGATGAAATACACACCGTCCTTCACGTATTTTCCTCCCTGCATTCCGTCCCATCCGTCATCGACATTGTGCAGGTTCATGCTGTAAAGTTTTTTGCCCCATCGGTTGAAAATGGATGCCTCAAGTTTTACGATAGACTGATATTTTATTTTGAGTACATCGTTTATGCCGTCGCCGTTGGGTGAGAAACCGTCCGGACAAGTCAGTGACGATTCACTGATGATGATGGTGAAGGGTTCCGACTCATATTCTGACTCATTGCCCTCACTGTCTGTGAATGTGACGTACAGCTTGACCCCGTAGCTTCCCGATTCGGTAAGCGTGTAAGACGTGTTCTCCTCAAATCGTGTGAGAACAGGCGATTCTTCTCCTGTTTGTGACTTGAAGAACCGCCATTCGCATGTGTAGTTATATCCGTCCGCATCGGAGATGTTCGATTTGCAAGTGATGTCGAGAGGCGCCTGTGCGGTTTGGGACTCGCCGTCTGTCATCTCCACGTCCGTCTCGTCATCGACCGAATAGAAACTGACGGTCGGTGATGCGCTTTGCGACCATGTAAAATTACTTGCCGTAAAAAACGAAATGAGCAATGCGTATTTGGATAGTTCTTTCATATCTGTAAGTAATACTATTAAGTGAGTGCAAATTTAATCATTCGTTGCGACAAAACTGCCGATTTTATTCAATTTACGCAAGTGGAAAATAAAAAAACGGTTCTGTGGTTCTGCAAATATGACAGTATGCGGAAAAGGGTATTTTGACATTATGTCACTTGGAAATGAAGGCGCATTTTAACATTTTGGGCGGCTGCCGACTTTGAATTTGTACGTGATTTTCGGATGTTTGTCGGTAAGTTGTTGATAATCAGTTAAATATATTTTCGGTAAAAACTATGCAGTTTTAAACGTAAAACGCATGGTTGGAATTAAAATAGGATGTGTTGATAATCAGTGAGTTATGGAAATTTTGCTTTGAAATTGTCTTTTTTCGGGTTCAAAATCCATTTTTGTTTTTCGGGGCATGGAAAAGGCGGTTGTTGTCTTTTTGAGAAAGTGATTCGGGAAAATGCCCGATTTTGACCCGAAAAATGGGCTTTGAAAATTTTGTTCACCTTGAAAATAAATTTTGTTCACCTTGTGAAAAAAATCAGTGTACCTTGGAAATA
>JAMPEL010000028.1 GCA_023665185.1 Roseburia sp. | reverse complement strand
ATGATTTGGAAAAATGCCCGATTTTGGGCCGAAAAACGGGCTTTGAAAATTTTGTTCACCTTGAAAATAAATTTTGTTCACCTTGCGAAAAAAATCAGTGTGCCTTGGAAATAAATTTTCAGCACCTTGTAATTTTGACTTTTTGGGCACTTTTGGGTGGGAAAGGTGTGTTTGGGGTTGAATTTATATGTCTTTTAGTCGTGCGGATTGTTCTGTTTGTCTGCTCGATTTCCGAGGCTCGAAAACCTCTGTAGAATCGCATCAAATGCAACCGTGTAAAGTTTAGTTCATTTTGAGGCGATTCTACGGAGTCGGGTTTTAACATATCAAATTGTCAGAAAATTCAACGTTTTGTCAATTCTTTTGACAAACTCCTCCGTCGCAAAGCGACACCTCCAATAACTTAGGGGAGGAACCGAGTTACCGTGCTTGCAGAGAAACTAACAGATTGATTGACAAGGTATACAGCTCCTCCACTAAGTTAGGGGAGGTGTCGCTTTGCGACGGAGGAGTCTGTCTGCTCGTATCAAAAAATACATTTACAAAAAGTCAAAAACTCCCCCCCCCAAAAAAAAAAATACGAAACATCATCTACATCAACTTCCTGCTTTATAATAAAATGAGTCGCTTAAAATGTTGGATGAACCTGTCTGTTTTCTTCGTCTGTGTATTAATATGAAGCGTATTTTGTCAAACCATGCCGGAATCCCGCGAATTTTGAGTATTTTTGTCCTGTCTTTTAATAATATGCAGAATTATGAGTGACGGAAACTTTAATAGGTCTCTGCTTCCGAAAAATGACTTGTCGGCAGGATTGAGAGCCGGAAAGACACAGATGAGAGTGAAGGCTGAGGCCGCTTTTGATATGGTGCTTGCCCGCTATTTGCCGGGCGAGAGCGAGGCGAAAAAGGCGGAGATGAAGAATTTCTTTATGGACAAACTGAGGACGTAAGGCGAAAGTCAGACGGAGAGTATAACCTAAAAGAGAGCCATTGCGGATATTCTGGTTGTAAGATAGATGCTTTTTGAATCTTCTGTTCTTCTTTGATGAAAGAACCGTGGTGGTGTACATACGTTTTTTTTACTTTTTTCATCTTTTCTTTGCCAAATTCTTGTAAATAAATTACATTTGCAAAAATAAGAGGTGTGGACTTGCTGTCCATGCCGTTTGTTGGTTTACGTGCAGTTTGGGACTGTATGGTGTGACAAAATCTGAGACGAAAGAACTACTAAATTAATAAATAACTTAAATTCAACATTTTATGTGGTTATGTAACTCATCAATCGGAAGAAAAGTAGTTATGTCAGTCACTGGTATGGCGCTTATCCTCTTCCTTACGTTTCATGGATGCATGAACGTAGTAGCACTCATTTCCGGAGAGGCTTACAACATGATTTGTGAATTTCTCGGTGCAAACTGGTATGCGGTAGTGGCTACTGCCGGACTTGCAGCACTGACAGTCATTCACATTATCTATGCTTTTTGGCTTACTCTCCAGAATCGTAAGGCACGCGGAAACAACCGCTATGCCGTGACAAGCAAACCTGAAAAGGTGGAATGGGCATCTCAGAACATGCTCGTGCTGGGTATTATCGTAGTGCTCGGTATGCTTCTTCACCTCTTCAACTTCTGGTACAACATGATGCTTCCGGAACTTCTGTACGGGAAATTCGATGCTATGCAAAATGCTGTGTTCAACAGCGTGCCTGCTCCTGGTGACGGATATGCTTGGATTAAGTACACATTCTCTTGTCCGGTATATGTCGTTATCTACATTGTATGGCTTGCCGCTTTGTGGTTCCACCTCACTCATGGTTTCTGGAGCGCAATCCAGACAATAGGATGGAGCGGACACATCTGGTTCAACCGTTGGAAGACAATTGGCAACATCTACGTGACAATCGTTGTGCTTATGTTCCTTGCCGTGGTTCTTGGATTCGCATTCTGCGGTTCATGCGGCAGTGCATGTTGCTAATAAAAACAAGAGAGACGGCGCTTCCTCTTATATAATAAGGAGTGTGAGAACAGTGCCGGACTGACAGCCTTGAGCGTGTCTGCCTTATGAGACAAGCGAAAGGACTCTTGAAAATTCAAAACTAAAAAACAAAAATTATCATGTCTATCATAGATTCAAAAATTCCTGAGGGACCGGTAGCTGAGAAATGGACCAATTATAAGGCTCACCAGCGTCTGGTAAATCCGAAGAACAAGCTCAAGCTTGATGTGATTGTAGTTGGTACTGGTCTTGCCGGTGCTTCAGCAGCAGCTTCTCTTGGAGAGATGGGTTTCAATGTCTACAATTTCTGTATACAGGACTCTCCGCGCCGTGCGCACTCTATCGCAGCGCAGGGTGGTATCAATGCGGCCAAGAATTATCAGAATGACGGTGACTCTGTGTACCGTCTGTTCTATGACACTGTAAAGGGTGGTGACTACCGCGCACGTGAGGCAAACGTGTATCGTCTTGCTGAGGTCAGCAACGCTATTATCGACCAGTGTGTGGCTCAGGGTGTTCCTTTCGCACGCGAATATGGTGGCACACTGGCAAACCGCTCATTCGGTGGCGCGCAGGTCTCACGTACTTTCTACGCAAAGGGTCAGACAGGACAACAGTTGCTTCTCGGCGCATATTCCGCACTTTCTGCTCAGGTGAACGCAGGCAAGGTGAAACTTTTCTGCCGCTATGAGATGCTCGATGTTGTAATCGTTGACGGTCGCGCACGTGGTATCATCGCAAAGAATCTGGTGACAGGAAAGCTTGAGCGTTTCTCGGCTAACGCAGTGGTTATCGCTACCGGCGGATATGGAAACACTTATTTCCTTTCTACAAATGCGATGGGATGTAACGTGACTGCCGCTATGGCTTGCTACCGCAAGGGCGCATACTTTGCAAACCCTTGTTATGTGCAGATTCACCCTACTTGTATTCCTGTACATGGCGACAAGCAGTCTAAGCTTACTTTGATGTCTGAGTCTCTCCGTAACGACGGACGTATTTGGGTGCCAAAGAAACTTGAGGATGCAAAGGCTTTGCAGGCTGGTACAAAGAAGGGCAGCGATATTCCTGAAGAAGACCGCGACTATTACTTGGAGCGTCGTTACCCTGCATTCGGTAACCTCGTGCCTCGTGACGTGGCAAGCCGTGCCGCTAAGGAGCGTTGTGACAAGGGCTATGGTGTGAACAATACAGGACTTGCCGTATTCCTCGACTTCTCTGAAAGTATAGAGCGTCTTGGCATTGATGTGATTCTCCAGCGTTACGGTAATCTCTTCGACATGTATGAGGAGATTACAGACGTCAATCCGGGAGAGTTGGCAAATGAGATTAACGGCATGAAGTATTATAACCCAATGATGATATTCCCTGCCATACACTATACAATGGGTGGTATCTGGGTTGACTATGAGCTTCAGACAACTATTCCGGGTCTTTTCGCTATTGGTGAGTGTAACTTCTCTGACCACGGAGCAAACCGCTTGGGTGCATCAGCTCTTATGCAGGGACTTGCTGACGGTTATTTCGTACTCCCTTATACTATCCAGAACTATCTGGCAGATCAGGCTATTTGGCCTCGCATCTCTACTGACGCTCCTGAGTTTGTGGAAGTGGAGAAGGCAACAGAGGCACGTATCCAGAAACTGATGAATATCAAGGGCAAGCGCAGTGTGGATTCTATTCACAAAGAGCTTGGACACATCTGTTGGGAGTATATCGGTATGGGACGTACTGCTGAGGGCTTGAAGGAAGGTATCAAGAAGATTGACGCTTTGCGTAAGGAGTTTGAGTCTAACCTCTTCATCCCGGGAAGCCGCGAAGGATTGAACGTGGAGCTTGACAAGGCTGTTCATCTTGACGACTTCATCACAATGGGTAAGCTTATCGCGTATGACGCACTCAGCCGCAATGAAAGTTGTGGCGGTCACTTCCGTGAGGAGTATCAGACTGAGGAAGGTGAGGCAAAACGTGATGATGCCAACTATTTCTATGTAGGTTGCTGGAAGTATCAGGGTACAGACGAGGCTGCCCCTGAGCTTATCAAGGAGCCGCTGGAGTATGAGGCAATAAAAGTACAGACAAGAAATTATAAGAATTAGTGGACTGGTTGAGACGATTTGTCAACTTGTTTGCTCACCAACTTGTTTACTTAAAAATACAGAACAATGGATAAGAATATATCATTCACAATAAAATACTGGAAGCAGAATGGACCGAAGGATCAGGGACATTTTGAGTCGCGTCAGATGAAAGACATTCCTGGTGATACATCATTCCTTGAGATGCTTGACATTCTCAATGAGGAACTTGTAGAAGAGGGAAAAGAGCCGTTCGTGTTCGACCATGACTGCCGTGAGGGTATCTGCGGTATGTGCTCGCTTTATGTAAACGGTACACCGCACGGAAAAACTGAGCGTGGTGCCACTACTTGCCAGCTCTACATGCGTAAGTTTAAGGATGGTGACACCATCACTGTGGAGCCGTGGCGCTCTGCCGGCTTCCCGGTAATCAAAGACTGCATGGTCGACCGTACGGCGTTTGACAAAATCATGCAGGCGGGCGGTTATGTAAGTGTACGTACAGGTGCTCCTCAGGATGCAAATGCGATTCTCATACCTAAACAGGATGCAGACGAGGCTATGGACTGTGCTTCTTGTATAGGTTGCGGCGCATGTGTGGCTGCATGTAAGAACGGTTCGGCTATGCTCTTCGTTTCTTCAAAAGTAAGTCAGCTGGCTCTTCTTCCGCAGGGACGTCCTGAAGCTGCAAAGCGCGCGAAGGCTATGGTGGCAAAGATGGACGAACTTGGTTTCGGTAACTGTACAAATACTCGTGCTTGTGAGGCTGTTTGCCCTAAGTGTGAGACAATCACCAACATTGCACGTTTGAACCGTGAATTCATCAAGGCAAAACTTGCAGACTGATTTTTACTCTTCTGAGGAGATATGGGCTGGTTAGGTTCTGCTTATAAAGAATCACTTGCTGCATTCCTTAGGGCAATATAAATAAAGAATGGACCTGTGGTGCTTGCGCCGGGTCCATTCTTTTTATACGAGCCTGATAAACCCTTTCGTTAGCGTGAGGAAGGTTGGGATGTGATTTTTTTTCTTCAAGGATAATATAAATACAATAGATTTATGTCGGATTTGCCACAAGACCCCATGATGCTTTTTAGTGTGGTTAATATGAAACTGCGCGATCAGTATGACTCGCTTGATGAGTTGTGCCGTGATATGGATGTGGATAAAGACGAACTTTGCGGACGGCTTGCCGAGGCAGGGTTTGAATATAGCGAGGAGCATAATAAATTCTGGTGATATATCCGGATGCAGTCTTGGATGGACTCGCCTCGTGTTTGTTTTATGTCATGATATGCTCCTGAAAAATGAAAGCCGCAAATCTGTGAGGATTTGCGGCTTAATTCATTTAACACTTCTGAACGAAGATTACTTACGAAGACCAAGTGCCTTGATGAGGGCGCGGTAACGCTCGATGTCTTTGTTCTTCAAGTAAGTCAACATTTTGCGACGGCGACCTACAAGTTTTACAAGTGCTCTGTTTGTTGTATAATCTTTGTGATTGGCCTTAACATGTTCGGTCAAACGGCTAATACGGTATGAAAACAATGCTATCTGGCTTTCGCATGAGCCAGTATCAGTGTTAGACTTTCCGTACTGGCTAAAGATTTCTTGCTTTTTAGCAGCATCTAAGTACATAACTGAGTTTTTTAGTTGATTTATTAATATAATATTTGCATTTGCGGTTGCAAAGGTACGCATATTTCGCGAATTATCAATTATATATGAGAAAAAAAAGCTAACTTTGCAGCCGAAAAAAAAGAGATTCAGCATGACGAATGGTGCAGTTTTTGTTCCGGGTGTGGTGTGGAAACGTCTGCCAATGGCAATATTGAGTTCTTTCAGAGTCCGGACAAGCATCTAATCTCTTCTGAATCTGCTTGTATTTAAGGTATAAAAGAAACAATATGCAGGACATCAGAAACATTGCGATTATCGCACACGTCGATCATGGCAAGACAACTTTGGTAGACAAGATGCTGCTTGCCGGAAACCTTTTCCGTGAAAACCAGCAGACCGGAGACTTGATTTTGGATAACAATGAACTTGAGCGTGAAAGAGGTATAACCATTCTTTCAAAAAATGTATCCATAAATTATAAGGGAACTAAAATTAATGTGATAGATACTCCGGGACACAGTGATTTCGGAGGTGAGGTTGAGCGTGTGCTGAATATGGCTGATGGCTGTATCCTGCTTGTTGATGCTTTTGAGGGACCTATGCCGCAGACGCGCTTCGTTCTTCAGAAAGCATTGGAAATAGGGTTGAAGCCGGTTGTGGTGGTGAACAAGGTCGACAAACCTAACTGTCGTCCAGAAGAGGTGTATGAGATGGTGTTTGACCTCATGTGTAGCTTGAACGCTACTGAGGAACAGCTTGATTTCCCTGTCGTTTACGGTTCTGCTAAAAACGGATGGATGAGTGAGGATTGGCAGACTCCGACAGACAATATCACTTATCTGCTTGATACTATTATCAATACAATACCGGCTCCGCAACGTTTGGAAGGTACACCTCAGATGCTCATCACATCACTTGATTACTCTACATATACTGGACGTATTGCTGTGGGACGTGTACACAGAGGTACTCTTAGAACCGGTATGAATATTACAATTTGTCATCGTGATGGCTCGCAGGAGAAAACTAAAATCAAGGAGGTGCATACTTTCGAGGGTATGGGACACAGAACTGCAGAGGAGGTGTCGAGTGGTGATATCTGTGCTGTTATCGGATTGACAAACTTTGAAATCGGTGACACTATTTGTGACTTTGAGACACCAGAGCAACTGCCGACAATCAGTATTGACGAGCCTACAATGTCTATGCTCTTTACAATCAATAATTCACCGTTCTTTGGTAAGGAAGGCAAGTTTTGTACGAGCCGTCACATAGGTGACCGCTTGCGGAAAGAACTTGAGAAAAACCTTGCGCTTCGTGTGGAGGCAAAAGAAGATGCTACTGACAGCTGGATAGTTAGCGGACGTGGTGTGCTCCATCTTTCTGTGCTTATTGAAACAATGCGCCGCGAAGGGTATGAGTTGCAAGTTGGTCAGCCGCAGGTTATCTATAGGGAGATAGACGGTGTGAGATGTGAGCCGATTGAGGAGTTGACAATCAATGTTCCACAGGATTTCTCAAGTAAGATGATTGACATGGTAACGCGTCGTAAGGGTGATATGTTGTCGATGGAGGCTCAAGGCGATCGTGTGAACATTGAGTTTGAGATTCCTTCGCGTGGTATCATCGGTTTGCGTACAAATGTGCTTACTGCCAGTCAGGGCGAGGCAATTATGGCACACCGTTTCAAGAATTATCAGCCGTATAAGGGGGACATGGTACGTAGAACAAACGGTTCTATGATTGCAATGGAGACAGGTACTGCCGTAGCTTTTGCCATTGATCATTTGCAAGACCGTGGTAAGTTCTTTATCTTCCCACAGGACAAAGTCTATGCCGGTCAGGTGGTAGGTGAGCATGTGCATGAAAATGATTTGGTGGTGAATGTGACGAAAGCCAAACAGCTTACGAATACCCGTGCTTCTGGAACAGATGATAAGGCACGTATCATTCCTCCTGTAGTCCTCTCTTTGGAAGAAGCTCTCGAATACATAAAGGCGGATGAATATGTGGAAGTAACTCCGAAGAGTATGCGTATAAGAAAGGTTATTCTCGACCATCTGGAGCGTAAGCGCAATAACCGTAATGAGGCATAGGAGTGTGTGAGTTTTTGAAACTGTGAATTTGCAGATTCTACATTATATATAGTATATCTTTATATTATAGTATCGGTCTTTTGAATGCTTCTTTTGTATGTTGCATTCAAAGGACTTTTTTTATGGGCGCACTGCCGTTTTGGGGTGTCAGGTATTTTTCAAGCATACAGCTGAATTGTCCGGACAATCTCATAGTAGGATACTATGCTCTTTCTCTAATTCTTGATTTGAGAAGGGATGGCGATGCTTGTATCTTTCCTTTTGCACTCTTTGGTAAGCATTGAGTCTTTTTTTTGTCTGAAAATATCTTAAAAATCGCACATGTAGGCATTGTGTGTGCATAAACAGGGCGATTTGTATAGTATTTTATTGCGCATATAAGGATTATTTTGTTACCTTTGCGCAGAATTTCTTATAAAACAATTCATTAACAACATTAAAAAATTAAAATTATGTCTGAAATTGAATCAAGAGTAAAATCTATTATCGTTGATAAACTTGGTGTTGACGAAGCAGAGGTAAAACCAGAAGCAAGCTTTACAAATGACCTTGGTGCTGACTCTCTCGATACAGTAGAGCTCATCATGGAATTCGAGAAGGCATTCGGTATCAACATCCCTGATGATCAGGCTGAGAAGATCGGTACTGTAGGTGATGCGATTGCTTACATCGAGGCTAACGCATAAATCCGTTTCTAAAGTTTAAAGTTTAAGGTTGAAACATAGTTTTTTAGACGTGTATTCAGATAATTGAAAGATTTGGATGTCGGACAATTTCAGCATTAAACTTTAAACTTTCTAACTTCCAACTAATTAAAGATTTATGGAATTAAAAAGAGTAGTTGTAACAGGCATTGGTGCCATTACTCCACTCGGTCTTACAGCTGAGGAATCTTGGGAGAACATCAAGAAAGGTGTGAGTGGTGCTGCTCCTATTACTCATTTCGATGCTTCACAGTTTAAGACACAGTTTGCGTGTGAAGTAAAAGGGTTCAAAGCGGCGGACTATATGGACCGCAAGGAAATGCGCAAGATGGACCTTTACACTCAGTATGCGATTGCTGCGGCAAAGATGGCTATTGCTGATTCAGGCATGGACATGGAGACCACAGACAAGGAAAACATTGGAGTTGTGCTTGGTGTGGGCATCGGTGGTATCCATACTTTCGAGGAGGAAGCAGGAAATTATGCTGTCAATGGTCCGCAGCTCGGTCCTAAGTATAATCCTTTCTTTATTCCAAAGATGATTGCCGACATTGCAGCCGGACATATATCTATTGAATATGGTTTCCACGGACCTAACTACACAACAACCTCTGCTTGTGCGTCTTCTTCAAACGCTCTTGCCGATGCGTTCAACCTTATTCGTCTTGGAAAAGCCAGCGCAATTGTAACCGGTGGTGCCGAAGCTGCCATTTGGCCAGCAGGTGTCGGCGGTTTTAATGCAATGAAAGCGTTGTCCACTCGCAATGACTCTCCTGAAACTGCAAGCCGTCCTTTCAGCGCAAGCCGTGACGGATTTGTAATGGGAGAAGGTGCCGGAATCCTTATTCTGGAAGAACTTGAGCACGCAAAAGCCCGTGGCGCAAAGATTTATGCCGAGATGGCTGGTGCGGGAATGTCTGCTGATGCTTATCATATCACGGCCTCACATCCGGAAGGACTTGGCGCAAGGCTTGTTATGGAGCGTGCTCTTGCAGATGCTGAGATGAAGCCTGAGGATATTGACTACATCAATGTACATGGCACATCTACTCATGTGGGAGATATTTCAGAAGCAAAGGCTATCAAAGATGTATTTGGAGAAAGTGCATACAGACTGAACATCAGTTCTACAAAGTCTATGACAGGACACCTTCTTGGTGCTGCCGGAGCAGTAGAGGCTATGATCAGCGTGCTTTCTGTACAGAACAACATTATTCCGCCGACAATCAACCATGACCCTGAGGATAAAGATGAGGAAATAGATTATGACCTCAACTATACTTTCAATAAGGCTCAGGAGCGTGAAGTTCGTGCTGCTCTCAGCAATACATTTGGTTTTGGCGGTCACAATGCTTGTGTGATTTTCAAGAAATACAAATAAGAGTTTGATTCTTTCAGCTATACAGATATAAGCTTTTGACCTTTGTTTAATTACTTTTTTTTGAAAGAAAAGCAAGTGGTATATAGGTCGTGATTTGTACTGTATAGAATTGGATATTAAAAATATTTACTCTGTGTTTCAAAGAATTATAGATAGAATTAGGCTCTTTTTCCGTAAAGAAAAGGAGCCTTTTTTGCGGCTTTACGATATTCTTGGATTCTATCCTCATAATATACATATATATCAGCAAGCACTGAGGCATAAGTCGTGTGCGGCAACCATTGGTGGTCATCATGTAAACAATGAGCGTTTGGAGTATCTTGGTGATGCCGTGCTTGGTGCTGTGGTGGCTGATATACTTTACCGTCATTACAAGAACAAGCAAGAAGGCTATTTGACGACCTTGCGCAGCAAGTTGGTAAAGCGTGAGACACTCAACAAACTTGCTGTGGAGATAGGGCTTGATAAGTTGGTTTTATGCAGCGAGAGTGTGGCTTCCAGACATCATAACCATATCAACGGAAATGCTTTTGAGGCTTTCTTCGGTGCTATATATCTTGACCGTGGCTATGACTATTGTATGATGTTCATGGAAGAACGTATCTTCCGTCATTATATAAATATAGAGAGTGTCGCCAGCAGGGAAGAAAATTTCAAGAGTAAATTTATTGAATGGTGTCAGAAGTATCAGCTTGACTTTGCATTCTCCATTGTTGAGGAAAAGTGCGATGCTGATGGTTCGGTTCCTGTATTCTGCTCAGAAGCTACAATTGAGAATGTTGTTTGTGGAAGAGGCGAGGGATTTTCAAAAAAAGAGAGTCATCAGCGAGCTGCACAAGAAGCGGTGATGCGCATCCGCAGAGAGACACACTTGGTGAAGCAGCTTCTGGGGCTTCGCGATGAGCGCGTAAGGATTGCCCGGGAGATTGCGGAGGCGGAAAACGAGAAGCAGGCAGCGGCATCTCAAGAGAATTGTGATTCCTGTCAAATGGAATTGTAGGGATACAAATAGAATCCAGGAGTACGATATAACAGCGATATGATAGTATGGGAATGTGCATTCCAAAGGTTCAAACCGGGCTTTTGGAATGCACATCTTGTCTTTAGGCTGTTTTCTTTTCGTTCCCTGTCTTCTGGCCGAGGCTTTCTTTCCTGCATATAAATCGTCCCTGATGCGATTTTCTTTGAGGAGCAGGATATCCGCTTTTGCGCGATGGCTTTGTTTTGGGAACGAATGTAACTTTTGGACTCTATTGATACATTTATAGACATTGTTGTTACATGTAATCTCTTTGATTCTTAGCCCGTTGCCTATCTTTGCAATAAAATCAGGCGCGCACCGTTATTAGAGTGAGTGTACATTGGAGACGGAATAAATACTTAACCTTTCTGGACATTCTTCTTGAATACCTGTGTGTACGGATTTGTGGTTTGCCAATGCATGCATTTCATATTCCGTATGCGGAGTGTATTCAAGAAGTTGAAAATATTGATAATATATTCAAGAAGTAATATGAAGAAAAGGACAATTATAAATAATAGTACGATTATGGAAATATTCAATGATTTGGCGAAAAAAGTGTCTGTGGCATTTGCGGCAGTCCTTTTGCCTGTAGTAGCGTCAGCCCAGTCTTATACATGGATAAGCAGTACTGAGGGCGATACATGGAACAGTTCTAAAGTTGCGTTGCAGTCTGCCGCACAGCAGTCACCTCTTTTTGAGATGAATGAGAACGAAGAGGGTACCACGTTCAAGGCTTGGGGTGTAACCTTCAATGAGCTTGATTGGGACGCGCTTTGCGAGCTGACCCGTGACGAGCAGGATGACATCTTACGGAAAGTTTTTTCTCCGACAGGCGACCTCAAAGTCACACTCGGACGTATATCCATGAATGCAAATGACTATGCGCGCTCATGGTATAGCTGTGATGAGGTGCCGGGCGACTTTCAGCTGAAGTATTTCAATATCGAGCGCGACAAGAAAGCTATCATTCCTTTTATCCGCGCCGCACAGAAGTACAATCCGAATCTTTCGTTTTGGATTTCTCCGTGGTGTCCGCCTTCGTGGATGAAGATAAACAAGCATTATGCCGTTCAGAGCAGCAAGTTTAATGACCTTGATCCGAAATGCGATTTTCTTTTGTATGAAGACGGCGACCGTTCCGAGAACGAGATGGTGAATCCCGACAAGAACCTCTTCCCGCGCCGTTTGGCAGTGAATGACTTCTTCATTCAAGACCCGCGCTATTTGCAGACATATGCAAACTATTTCTGTAAGTTTATTGATGCCTATAAAGAGCAGGGTATTCCCGTTACAAAAGTTATGTATCAGAACGAGGCATACAGCTACACTCCGTATCCTGGATGCGCATGGACCGCAGAGGGAATCATTCGTTTCAATATGGAATATCTTGCGCCGACATTGAAAGAGAAGCATCCGGAGGTAGACCTTTATATGGGTACGTTCAATACCAACAGATACGACCATGTGTCACAGGTGCTTTCCGACCCTCGTATGCCTTCCAATATCAAAGGTGTGGGATTTCAATGGGAAGGAAGACAGATACTGCCGCGTATCCGCAAGGAGCATCCCGATTACAGCTACATGTGCAGCGAGAGTGAGTGTGGATGGGGGGCATTCGACTGGAAAGGCGCAGAGCACACATTTGAGCTTATCAACCATTATCTTGGCAACGGATGTAACGAGTACAACTTCTGGAACATGATATTGTGTGACAACGGTGAGAGTCCGTGGGGATGGCGACAGAACGCGCTTATCAGAGTTGACTCTAAACAGCGCACAGCCACTTTCACCCCGGAATATTATGCAGCCAAGCATTATTGCAATTTTGTTGTCGAAGGTTCTAAGGTCATAGGCTATGTATCTGCCGAAAAGGACAACACACCAGTGCTTGTTGTACGCACTCCGCAGAACAAACTGGTCGTGATTGCCGGAAACTTGAATGACGATGCCCGTAAGATAACTCTTAAACTGGGCAAGCGTTATCTGAATGCCGAGTTGAAACCACATTCTTTCAATACATTCTGTATGAAATGAAACCGGTTGATACCTTTATAATATAAAGTCGCGGAGCAGACAGGTTAAAACACCTGTCTGCTCCGCGCTTTTTTATTTTCCTTCCTGCTAATTGTTCCATTTGAATTCCCTCATCCCCTCATAGCTGTTGATGCGGAATACAATGGTATCCATTTCCGAATATTTGTGTGTCGGCATACTGGCATAAGTCTTTTCCGTGTATGAGTCCGCATCGTTTTCAGGACGAAGATGAAGCAAGCTCAGATACACAGATTTTCTGCCTGTGCCGCTTGTCGTAATGCTGTCCTCGCAGAAGGCAAGCGGATGAGCTGCCACATCGGTGGTCAGTATGCCCAAATGCATGTTGATGTATCCTCCTCCTCGCCACACGCTTGTCACCTTTACCGGGTCTTGGGGATACACGCTGAATGCCGCACGTACTTCCGGTTCGTCAGAAAATATGTGTCTTATGCTGTAAATGTGGGCTGACGCATGTGCGGTGGTGCCATAACCCTCTGTCTTTTCCTGTTCTGCAACCTCGTACACGCAGATACAGCGTAGCACCGAATCGGCACAGCCAGCCTGCATTTGCGGCTCTGCCTTATATGTAATACCGTTGTCGGTACGAATCTCCGTCACTTGTCCCCGCTCATCCGTGACAGCATCGACAAAATTCGTTGTGACGGAAGGATAGGGAGAGTCCTCCGAGCAGGCGGCAAACAGGCTGCAAATGAGCATGATAATGCTGCAATGCGCCAGTCTTCTATTTATTTCCGGCAGCCTCATTGTTGAACACCGGGTTTGCATACATCAGCAGTATCTGCTTGCGCAAATATTTCTCATCCTTGTTTGGCAGGTCAATCATGCCGATTCTCTTCTCGATATAAGCGTCGAATCTTTCGCGCTCCTCCTCTGTGTAGTGCGAGGCAAACGGGCGCGGCATAGTATAATGGCGGGCATTGCTTTCCTCCGGATACGACTCTACAAGATTGTCCGCAGCCACATAATTTCCTGCATACAGCATATAGCTTGAGTGTATTTCGTGGTCAATATGCGCGGCAACAGCCGTGAACAACTCTGTCTTTGGCATATCCGGGTCGAGTGTGTCCAGCCAGTCATTGATACATGGAGCGGCATGATAGTGTATTCGTCCCTTATATCCGAATATTCCAGTCTGCATATTGTCAAGGTCGTCTTGCTTGCTTTTCTTGAACCCCGGGATGTCCCTCTTGTTCTGAAACTCCATCGCTTTCAGATAATCGCACGGATCATATTCGTATGAGATGGACAGCGGCACGATGTTCAGGTGTTTCAGACGGCTGATTACAGAACCCTCGCCGCCCATTGCCAACATCTTGAGCACACTTTCCTGTGTGCGGTCGTCAGAGTCCTTCGCGCGTCCTTCACGCTGTGCAATCCAAATGTTCTCGTCCTTCTCGTTGACGGCATAATGGATGTATCTTGACATTTTTGCCGATGCCGCCAGCATTTGCCGCATGGTCAGCGCACGCTGTACGATGAATGACTTGTTGACTCTGACAAAGTCCTTAATCCACGGATGGATAAGCAGATTGTCGCCGATGGCAATCTCCACCGTGTTCATGTCGTTTTCGATAAGGGCACAACACAAAAAAGCGGAGTCAAGCACAATGTCGCGGTGATTGGATATGAATGTATGCGACAGGTCGCGTTCACTCTCAATGGCGGAAAAATCGGTGCTCATGCCTGCGCTTGCCTCTTTAATCAGCTTTTTCAGTGCAGGATACACACACCGCTTTTGCAACTCAAGGGCTGTTCCGCAACTGCGTATGGTCTGTGCGATTGCCTCATACGGCACATCTTTGTACACCATAGACAGAGCGTTTTTGAAACTCGGGTCGGCAAGCAGCTTGTCGTAGACCTCCGGCAACTCTTCTTTTGTATAAGGACGTATATCGTCAAAATCGTGAATGTCAGTCATAACTTTCTTGTATATATTTTTTGCGAATATATAAAAAAATGGAGGAACGCTCCCCATGCAAACCGTGATTTTTGCGGAGATTCTTCAAATCAGCCCTCTCTCTGTCCTCTCATTGTTTTTCTGTCATGTATTTCCAGTACCTTGCCGGCATGTCTTTTCTGTGTTTCTTGGGATTCAGACGCTCCTGTATGCAGATTGCCTTGAAATAAGTTTTCCACAGTTCCTGAAACAGCATATCGTTCTCGGCAAGCAGTTCCTCACGCAGCTTGCCGCAGCCGAGGTCGAAAGGCAGTGTGTCGCTCTCCGCAAACTCAATACGGGTGGGTTTGCCTGTGCGGGTGCCGTCGAAATAATATCCGTAGAGCCGATGGGAGTCGTAGATGAGCCACGGTTGATCGGCAAATCTGTCGTGAAAATGGGCGATAATCAGTGGGAGCACATCGTAGTCGGGGCATACCACACCAAGATATGTCCCGTCTTTTGTCTTTTGGAAACGCAGGAACTGCATCATGCGCAAGCGTTCCTGCTTCACTTTCTTGAACATGTTCGTGACAGCCAGCACGTCCGCATCCGTAAAACAAGTCTCTATGCTCCGTTCCGCTGTGACTGCCTTGCATATATAGCGGAACAGGGGCATGTATATGTCCTTGCTTTCCGAAAGCCAGCACACTGTCAGGCAGCTTGCCGCCTCTCTCGACAGTTTTTTCTCGACAGCCTTCCACACTCTTTGCGCTTTCTCCTCGGTGGTGACAACCTTATGCACCGTCTCGTGAAAGAGTGGCAGCGGCTCGCCTTCCGCCGCCAGAAGCTCGGGAAATGTGCGGCGGGCGAAAGCATCGAACACGGCGGTGAGAAGGCCGTCGAATGTTTGGTCAAAGATAAAGATGTTCATGTCCTGTCCGGCATTTTTTTTGATGTTGCAAATATACTGCTTTTTTGAGATAAGGCCGAATCGCAGGGACTGATGAATTTGGTTGACAACTTACTTTCTGTAAATATGTTTTTTGTGTTCTAACAGACTCCTCCGTCGCAAGGCGACACCTCCACCTAACTTAGGGGAGAAACTATATACATTGTTAATCAATACGTTGGCTTTTCTGCGAACATGGTAGTCAGGCTCCTCCCCTAAGTTAGGGTAGGTGTCACGAAGTGACGGAGGTGTCTGTCAAAAATATCCGCAAAACCTCAAATAATATGACAATCTGATATGTTAAATCCCGCCTCCGTAGAATCGCCTCAAAATGAACCGAACCTTGCCGAGGTTGCAAAAACGCGATTCTACGGAGGGTTTTGAGACTCGAAAAGCGAGTGGACAAACAGAACAATTCATCCGACTAAAAGATATATAAATTCCCCTCAAAACACACCCTTTCCATCCAAAAGCCCACAAAAGTCCAAAATTACAAGGTGCTGAAAATTTATTTACAAGGCACACTGATTTTTTTCGCAAGGTGAACGAAATTTATTTTCAAGGCGCACAAAATTTTCAAAGCCCGTTTTTCGGCCCAAAATCGGGCATTTTCTCAAATTATTTCCTCGAAAAATAAAAACCGCCTTTTCAATGCCCTGAAAAACAAAAATGGATTTTGAATCCGGAAAAAGACAATTTTAAGACAAAATTCTCATAACTCGCTGATTATCAATACATCCTATTTTGACTCAAACCATGCGTTCTGCGTCTAAAACCGCATACTTTTTGCTGAAAATATATTTACTTGATTATCAATGACTTATCCGTAAATATCCGAAAATAAGACTCCAATCAGATTCTGATAATGGGGAGAAATGTTAAAAAAAGAGCCTTCCGTCAAAGTGACATAATGTCAAAACACTTCTTGCCCGCATACAATTGTCCGGCAATATGCACGGCTGAATGCTTCGGGGTCGAGACTTCTATTTATAAAGCATGCACAAGAAGGCGCAAAGGATGCGGAGACGCTCCAATATTTTTCAAGAGCCGTACATACACAGTGTGACCGTATCACCAGGAATGTCGGATGAGCCATTAATGAGTCTGCATGAATATATCAGTACGCACACTTTTGTCATTCAATTGTGGCAAGAATCCTGCTTTTTGTGTAATTTTGTAAGGTGAAAAAAGAAAAACGTATTATGAAGAGACATTTTATTTTTGCAGGACTGCTGGGGATGGCGGCAGCCGTTCATGCCGACACAGTGGATGTCGTGACATACCGCTATGCCGGTCCCTACGCAGTACAGTCGCCCCTGATGGTGGACAGTGTGGATGTAAACTCCAGAAGTTTTGATGCCGCCACCTTGCTCGACACCCCACTTTCGCTTTCGTTGGTAGAGCAGGGACAACAGATGGACAGCAAGGCATTGCCCGGATGCGACAGCGGATATGCCCTCCATTTGCTTGGCTTCTCGATGAAGAACGATGCATACACTACTGCTTCCATACATGTGGAAGGCATAAGGAAATATCAAGTGTTTGTGGACGGAGTGAGGCTGGCAGGCGGGGATGCCGTGCTGGAACCGGCTGTACACGATGTTGTCATCAAGTATTTGAGCGAGGCCGGAACTGGTGATTCTCTCTCGTTGAGTGTGGAGGCAGAGGCGGACGGAGTGTTGTCGGTATATTCAGACAACAGGAAGCGTTCCTATACACTTGGCGATGTGATGAAGGGAAAACATTGTGGCGGAGTGTCGCCCTCGCCGGATGGAAAGTATTTGCTTCTTACTTATTACACCTTGCGCAACGGCGGGCGGTATGAGTACACGTATGTCGTGAGGGAGACCGCCACAGGACGAGTTGTCGATGAACGCAAGGATATATTGAGATGGATGCCCCGTACCTGCAAGTACTATTACAGGCAGACAGACCTGAACGGCAATAGCAGGCTGGTGGCTGCCGATCCTCGTACACACGAGGAGACTGTGCTTGCCGAGAATTTTCCCTCAGGACGTTTCTCTTTCTCGCCGACAGAGGAGTTTGTGATATTCCAGATGGAGGACGAGGGACCGAAGGAGAAGAAGGAGATTTATGAGGTTATAGAGCCGGAGGACAGGCAGCAGGGATGGCGTAACAGAAGCAGGCTGGTGAGGTATGACATGAAGACGGGGCTGATGAGCCGGCTTACTTATGGCTATCATAATGTGAGTCTGGCAGATATATCTGGCGATGGCAGGTTCTTGCTGGTGATGAAGCATGAGAGCCGTCTGACAGAGCGGCCGACCACCTTGTCGTCTTTATACAGGCTCGATTTGCAGACTCTTCATGCCGACACGTTGGTGTCGAAAGACGGATTCATGTCGTCAGCCGCCTTCTCTCCCGATGGAAGGCAGGTGGTGTTGTGCGGCTCGCCGGAAGCTTTCGGAGGCATTGGGAAGAATGTGGGAGAAGGGCAGATTCCGAGTATGATTGACAATCAGATGTATGTCATGGACATTGAGTCGGGACAGATACGTCCGCTGACAAAATATTTCAATCCGAGTGTGCTGTCTGCTGATTGGAACAAAGCGGACAACATGATTTATTTCAATGCGGAAGACAAGGATTGTATCAATCTGTTCTGTCTGAATCCTGCAAACGGCAAAATAAAGAGACTGAATGTGCCGGAAGAGATTATCAGCGGTTTTGCTTTGGCTGACTCCTCCCCAATGCTCGCGTTCTACGGGCAGAGCGCGTCTAACTCTGACCGTATTTATACGTTGAATACAAAGAACATGAAGACCTCGTTGGTGGATGACCTGAGCCGGGTGATTCTGAAAGATGTGGAACTCGGGGAATGCCGCTCATGGACATATATCAATGACAAGGGCGATTCGATATGCTGCCGGTATTATATGCCGCCAAATGCGGGACTGACGGATAAGTTGCCGATGATAGTGAATTATTATGGCGGGTGCAGTCCTACGAGCCGTTATTTTGAAAGCCGTTATCCTCATCATGCGTATGCGGCTCTCGGATACGTGGTGCTGGTCATTAACCCGAGTGGGGCGACCGGATTCGGACAGGAATTTTCAGCGCGTCATGTGAACACTGCGGGCGAGGGTGTTGCGGAGGATATTATCGGTGCGACGGCGCAATTCTGCAAGGAACACAGTTTTGTTGATGCAAAGAAAATAGGATGTATCGGCGCAAGTTACGGTGGATTCATGACGCAGTATCTTCAGACGCGCACGGATATGTTTGCGGCTGCAATCTCACATGCCGGAATAAGCGACCATACGAGTTATTGGGGCGAGGGCTATTGGGGATATAGCTACAGCGAAGTGTCGATGGCGCGCAGCTATCCGTGGACAGACAAGAAACTGTATGTCGATCAGAGTCCGTTGTTCAATGCCGACAAGATACACACTCCGTTGCTTTTCCTGCATGGTTCGGCTGATGTGAATGTGCCTGTGGGCGAGAGCATCCAAATGTACACTGCTTTGAAGCTGCTTGGAAGGGAGACTGCTCTTGTGGTGGTGGACGGACAAGACCACCATATTACCGACTATAATAAGCGTGTACTGTGGCAGAATACGATTTATGCGTGGTTTGCGAAATGGTTGAAGGACGATTCCACTTGGTGGAATGCGATTTATAAGCCGAAAAGCTTGTAGGAGTGTAAGAAATCCGGTGCCGGACGACCAGTCCCGAAAAACATAAATCCCCATTGCCGATGTGAGGTGCAATGGGGATTTATTGGTGTTGGCATTGTGCCAATGCCGGAGTTTAAAAGCAAATGTTTATCCGTAGATGATTTTACCGTTCTCGTCACGGTTCTCATCGATGAAACTTTTGTTGTATTGAGTCATTCCGCGGAGCGACATACCCATGTTGGAGAATCCGCCATCGTGGAACAGTGTCTGCATTGTCACTTTCTTGGTGAGGTCGCTGAACATTACCACGCAATAGTCGGCACATTCGTCTGCACTTGCGTTGCCAAGTGGCGACATACGGTCGCTGAAGTCATAAAGACCATCGAAGCCCTTGATGCCGCTTCCAGCTGTGGTGAATGTAGGCGACTGGGAGATTGTGTTCACTCTCACACCTTTCTCACGGCCGTAGATGTATCCGAAGCTGCGCGCGATGCTTTCGAGCAGGGACTTTGCGTCTGCCATGTCGTTATATCCGAAGAATGTACGGTGTGAAGCCACGTATGTAAGTGCAAGTACCGAACCGCCTTCGTTGATTGCGTCCATCTTCTTTGCAACTTGAAGCATTTTGTGGAAACTTATCGCGCTGATGTCAAGTGTTTTGTCAAGCAGGCTGTAGTCAAGGTCATCGTAAGTGCGCTTCTTTCTCATGTTCGCACTCATTGCGCAGCTGTGGAGGATAAAGTCAATCTTTCCGCCGAGAGCCTTCTGTGCCTCGGAAAAGAGCATCTCCAAATCTTCTACGCTGGTAGCGTCCGCTGCAATGACTGTGGCGTTTGTTTTCTGTGCCAATTCTGCAATTGTGCCCATTCTGCAAGCGACAGCCGTATTGGTGAGTACAATTTGTGCGCCTTCTTCATGAGCACGTTCTGCTACTTTCCAAGCTATGGAAGCATCATTTAATGCTCCGAAAATAATACCTCTTTTACCTTTTAGCAAATTGTAAGCCATAATATTCTATGATTAGATTGTGCTTATTGATAAGCTTATAAAAAATTATTACCTATTGTTTTGGCTGCAAAGTTACGAATTTCTTACGTATAAATTGTACATTCACTGACTTTTCGGCTTGTATGGGGAATGGAGCGACTGTTTTTGTGGTACTTAGCTGTTCTTTTCCCTTGGTTTTTATGCAGGTTTAGTCGAATACTTCCTGAAGAACTTCCAGAGACTTCAGTTCTGGGAAAGCCGGAATATGGAGCCTGTAATATACATTGAGCGTCTCAAGGATGTGCCTGCGCTGTTTGCGTGAAAAACGGAACAGGTGCATGGTGTCGTAATTCATTCTGAAAAGCAGGGGTATGTATGCCGCCTCATCAGGATGTATAAAATAGGGGTGAGAGGGCTGTTGCGGTGTGCATATTCCTTCGGTGAGGTTGAAGAACATGCCTGTGTGGTAGTTCTCGGTGTTAGGCATGATGCCGATGAAACGGAGCATTCTTAGAAGAAACACGAGATGGAAATTGGGAGCGGATGCGGGTGATGAGACGTCCAGCCACTGTAGTGAGTATTCTAAGTATGCGTAGAGTGAGAGGTTCTTTTGTTCCCGTTGGAGAACGGCACAGAGAAACTCTGCAAGAAATATGGCTATGGATGATTTCAGTGGGGAGAAGCGAAGCTCTGTATAACTGTAGTACAAACAGGCTTCTTGCGGACGGGGCAATCGGGCTGAGGCACGCAAATCACAGTCGAACTCGACCATGTTCAATGGCTGCCAAAGTGTGCCGTTGATGGAGGTCTTCCGCATACGTGTGCGGGGTACGATGAACGATTGCAAGCCATAGAGGTTTGTGTAAATACTTGCAATCATTTGCGAGTCGCTGTATTTGACAGTTCTGAGTACTATGCCTTTGAATTTTTCCAGCATATAAGGATACTTGATGATTGGATGGTGTATGTGGCGGAAATGGAATGAGGTAAGTGTCCGTGTGTGCTGTGGACACAATAAATCCATAGTAGAAGCTGGTACAGGCTGATTGCCGCACCGTTTGCTTCTGCTATGGATGATGGTGTCTTACATCTTGCTCATTGCCTGTTCAAGGTCGGCAATGATGTCGTGTACGTTTTCAATACCGACAGAAAGCCTGATGAGGTCTGGTGCCACACCTGCCTCGCGTAATTGTTCGTCTGACAGCTGTCTGTGAGTGTGGCTTGCCGGATGAAGTACACAGGTGCGTGCGTCTGCCACATGGGTTACGATACTGATGAAGTCGAGGTTGTCCATGAAGCGGATAGCCTCCTCACGGCTGCCCTTTATGCCGAAAGCAATGACACCGCATGAGCCGTTTGGAAGGTATTTTTGTGCAAGAGCATGGCTTTTGCTGCTTTTCAGACCACAGTAGTTTACCCATTCCACCTTCGGATTTTTTTCAAGCCACTCAGCTACTGTCTGTGCGTTCTCGCAATGGCGGGGCACACGTAGGTGCAGTGTTTCGAGTCCGAGGTTTAGAAGGAATGAATTCTGAGGCGCAGGAATAGAACCCAAATCGCGCATGAGTTGGGTTACAAGTTTTGTGATGTATGATTTCTTGCCAAAGGCTTTTGTGTATGTCAGTCCGTGATAACTTTCGTCTGGTGTACACAATCCCTGGAACTTGTCTGGATATGCGTCCCAATCGAAGTTGCCGCTGTCTATTACAGCACCGCCAACTTGTGTGGCATGTCCGTCCATATACTTGGTTGTGGAATGTGTGACGATATCGCATCCCCACTCGAAAGGGCGGCAATTGATAGGAGTGGCGAAAGTGTTGTCTACAATGAGAGGCACACCATGCTTATGGGCTATGCGGGCAAAACGTTCTATGTCGAAGACGTTCCCGCCCGGATTGGAGATTGTCTCGCCAAAGAAGCACTTTGTGTTTGCTTTGAAAGCGGCTTCAATGCGCTCATCGTCCCATTCTGGGTCAACGAAAGTACACTCGATGCCAAGTTTCTTCATTGTGACTCCAAACAAGTTGAATGTTCCGCCATAGATGGTGTTTGAAGTGATGAAGTGGTCGCCTGCCTGACATATATTGAATACAGCGTAGAAGTTTGCGGCTTGTCCTGATGAGGTCAGCACACAGCCTACACCGCCTTCGAGCGCATTGATTTTTGCTGCGACTGCATCGTTGGTCGGGTTGGCAAGGCGTGTATAGAAATATCCTTCGTCTTCAAGGTCGAACAGACGCGCCATTTGTTCGCTGGTCTCATATTTGAAAGTGGTGCTTTGGTAGATTGGCAAAACACGTGGCTCACCTTTCTTTGGTGTCCAGCCTGCTTGTACACACAATGTTTCCAGATTCTTATTCATATTTCCTGTTTTTTTATTTGTTGTTATTGCTTTTCTTTGGTTGTTTGGACTGTTCTGGTTTGCTTGGAATGTTTGGATTGTCCTGATTGCATTGATTCTTTCTGACCAGAGGTGTCGAAAGGACTGTGTCCCCATTCAAGCTCTATTTTCATGGAGGGGGAGTCCATTTGGAACTCGTTCAGATATTCGGGAGTTTTTATCTTCAGATGTTCTTCCCAAATTTCTTCAAGGCTGGGTAGAACTTCTATTTCTACGGGTACAACTCCGTCTCTTAGCATGTCGATTTGTGCGGCTGCGGCATTAGACAGGTCTACAATCAGCTTTTTCCCGAAAGGCCCTCTGTCTGCCACTCTGACGATGGTTGTCTTGCCGTTTTTCTTGTTAGTCACCTTTAGTCTTGTTCCGAAAGGAAAAGTGCGGTGGGCACATGTAAAGCCGTTTTTGTCATAGCGGCTACCATCGCTCATGAGGTGACCGTGCATGCGTGCTGAATAGTAGGTGGCAAGCCCAGTCTCTATTATTGTTTCTTGTGCTGTTGCTGTGATGGAAGGAAGCAAGGACAGACATATACTCAATATGATTGTCATTTTTGTCATACAGTGTCATTCAATGATATATCGAATACAAATATACGTCATAAATTCTGGAATACGATGGAATGGATAAAAAATGTGCCGACACGGTCAGAAATCACTTCTTCTTGGTCGGCACGAGAATATATGTAAGAATTGAATGAATTTACAGTACTTTATAAATTGTTGGAAGTTATCCGGTTCGCGGATAACTTCCTGTTGATTTTGTAAAGTGTATGTAATGCTCTTATAGCATGTGTGCAAAAAGCTTGAATGTCTGGTTTGTCAAGCGTCAATGTTTGCATAAGTGGCATTGCGCTCAATAAAGTCGCGTCGTGGAGCCACATCATCACCCATCAGCATTGAGAATGTATAGTCTGCTTCTGCTGCGTCTTCTATTGTCACTTGCTTCAGCAGGCGAGTCTCCGGGTCCATTGTCGTTTCCCACAATTGTTCCGGATTCATCTCGCCAAGACCTTTGTAGCGTTGAGTCTTGACGCTTCCTTCTGTTCCGTCACCATAAGTGTCGATAAAGCGTATTCTTGCTGCCTCGTCATAGCAGTATTCGCTGACTTTTCCTTTTGTGCATTTGTACAATGGTGGGGTTGCGATATACAGACGTCCGTCACGTATGAGTTGTGGCATATATCTGTAGAACAGGGTCATCAAAAGGGTGTCAATGTGTGAACCGTCGACATCGGCATCGGTCATGATGATGGTCTTGTAGTATCTCAGTTTGTCATAATTGGCCTCTTTGCTATCCGTCGGGTCAAGTCCGAAGCGTACACCGAGAGCCTGAATTATATTATTGACTTCCTCGTGCTCAAAAGCTTTGTGCCACATTGTCCTTTCTACATTGAAAATCTTACCTCGAATTGGCAGGATTGCTTGAAAATGGCGGTTGCGTCCTTGTTTTGCCGAGCCACCTGCGGAGTCTCCCTCCACAATGAACATCTCGCAATTTGCAGGGTCTTTGTCTGAGCAGTCGGCAAGCTTTCCCGGAAGTCCGCCGCCGGTCATAGGGCTTTTGCGCTGTACGCTTTCGCGTGCCTTGCGTGCCGCCACACGTGCTGTTGCAGCGAGCACCACTTTGTCGACAATCATTTTTGCCTCTTTCGGATGCTCTTCCAAATAGTTTGTGAGGGCTTCTCCCACTGCCTGATTCACTGCGCCTGCCACTTCGTTGTTTCCCAGTTTGGTTTTAGTTTGTCCTTCAAACTGTGGTTCTGCTACTTTGACCGAAATGACTGCGGTGAGTCCTTCGCGGAAATCCTCTCCACTTATTTCAATTTTCTGCTTTTCCAGCTTTTCCAGAATTTTATTGTCTTCCGCATATTTTTTCAATACACGGGTCAGCGCAGAACGGAAACCAGTCAGATGGGTGCCGCCTTCTATAGTGTTGATATTATTGACGTATGAGTGTAGGTTCTCACTGTACGACGTGTTGTACATGATTGCCGACTCAATAGGAACACCTTGTTTTTCTGTATTGAGGTAGATGACATCATTAAACAGGTGTACTCGGGTGGAGTCTATATACCGTACAAAGTCCTTCAGACCACCTTCGGAATAAAAAACATCCTTACGTATTCCTTCGATGCCTTGCTCTGCGTTTACGTTCAAGCGCGTGTCGGTAAGCGTGATGGTTATTCCGGCATTCAGATATGCCAGTTCCCTCATGCGGTTTGCCAAAATGTCGTATTTGTATGTGGTGGTAATGAAGATGCTTCCGTCAGGCCAGAATTGTTGACGGGTTCCTCGAATATTTGTCTCGCCAACTACTTTGACGTCATATACAGGTTTGCCGCAGGCATATTCCTGTTGATATATTTTTCCGTCACGGAAAACTTGGGAAACCATTTTTGTAGACAAGCCGTTGACACAACTTACACCTACACCGTGCAAACCGCCTGATACCTTATAGGAACCTTTGTCGAATTTTCCGCCGGCATGAAGTACTGTCATTACAACTTCGAGTGCAGAACGATGCTCTTTCTCGTGCATGTCAACAGGTATACCTCTACCGTTGTCTTGTACCGTGATTGAATTGTCTTCGTTTATTGTGACTTCAATGTGGGTACAATAGCCGGCAAGGGCTTCGTCAATGGAGTTGTCCACCACTTCGTAAACGAGGTGGTGTAGTCCTTTCTCGCCTATGTCGCCAATATACATGGCTGGACGCTTGCGGACGGCCTCCAAACCTTCAAGAACTTGTATGTTGTTTGCGGAATAATTGTCACCGCTGTTAATGATTTCGTCCATTATTTACAATATCTTTTTACGCTACAAAATTAATCATTTTGCATGAGAATATGAAATATTCATATCGAAATATTCAAATCAGGAGGGTGGGGCTACTTGTTCTGTAGCGTGTGCTCCGGCAGGTGTGGAGCTGGCAGGTCGCCGTTTTCATGCTATGGTGCGGACACGAAAAAACCGGACTTCAATGATGAAATCCGGTATATGTAACTTTCGCTATGACTTTTACTATATCTGTAAATTAAGCAAGCTTTGCAATACGCAACATTGCGCCTGACTTAAGATTTGCAGCCTTCTTCCAGTGAATGATGTTTCTCTTAGCCAACTTGTCCAACATCTTCTGAAGTGTTGGCAGCATCGCTGTTGCCTCTTCCTTGCTGTTCAATGCACGAAATTTGCGTAATGTGCTACGCATTGTCTTTGCGTAGTAGCGGTTGTGCAATCTTCTTTTTTCAGACTGACGAATACGTTTAATCGCTGATTTGTGATTTGCCATTTTATATTTATTCTTTTTTTATTCTTACAATGTAACTGATTTTTTAGTAGCCCATAGCAGAGTCGAACTGCTCTTTAGAGAATGAAAATCTCTCGTCCTAACCGATAGACGAATGGGCCAGCCTGTGGCGAAAGCCTTGCAAAATGTTTTCCTGTTCGTTTTGCGGTTGCAAAGGTACGCACTTTATTTAAACCTCCAAAACTTTCATGGTTTTTTTTATGAAAAAACGCTCTTTTTTTTGTTTTCCACAATTTTGTAGTGGAGCTATACCTATTTATATATAGCATTTACCCCGGTTCGAGATAATCTTTAGAATAAGATTGGCTGTTTTATTGTTTTCGCAAGTATGTCCATATCAATATAATAATGTCCGTTTTTTTTGTTACGGACTCCATTCTTTTGGTCTGAATGTAAAAATTGGAATAGTATGCGTAATTCTATAAACCGCACTGCGGTTTATAGAATTTAGTAGGGTGGAAAAGGCTTTAGGCAACCATCTTTTTGTTTTTATAGAGCCGCTTTCCTGCTGTTTGCCTTTGTTGTTATACGGATGAGTCTCTTATATGCCTCTTTTGCAGGACAGAATGCAGTAGCCGTACATTAAACTGTATCGGTTACTGCATTCATTTGATGATAGACCTCGTCAATGTCCCCTATCCTCTGCTACCGTAGCTGTTGATGTCGGGGTTGATGTCTTTAGTGGCAGTTCTAATTTCTTTGTCAGTCGGAAATTCTCCATCGGTTTCTATCTGCTGGATTGGAAGTCCCGGATTCATATCGTAATCAGACGGGCATTCTTTCTTGTGCACATTTTTGCTCATGACAGATGCTTTTTAGAAGTTTGTTACTCTATCAGTGGGACATGTTTTTGTCCGTAAACGAGGATACTTTTTTAATCACCGGTTCAACCTTGTCCGATACCTCGTCTGCTATATTCTCCACTTTTTCTTCAATCTCGGATTCAATGTCTGTCGCTTTCTCTTTGGCTGAATGCCATGTGTCCTCAACCTTGTCGCGAAGTTTGTTGAGTTTGCAACATGCCTTGTGCTTCAGCCTTTTTCCTCTTGAGGAAGAGCAAAAACGTTGTGCGAATACTCCGATTGCTGCACCGACTGCGATGCCCAGCATTAAGCTTGATGAATTACTTGCCATAATTAAGGTTTTGTTTAGTGGTTAATATTATAACGTTTGTCTTCTTGCCCATACGCTTGAATGCGGTGAGCCTGTGAAAACGTCTCTTTTATTCTTCGTGTATGCGGTTTCTTCTGAACAGAGACAATATCCATAATAACAGGATTGCCCCTGCGACAGATGTGACGAGGCTGCCTAAGATTCCGGCTGTGGTGATGCCGAGCAAGCCAAAGCACCATCCTCCGAGCAAACCGCCTACAATTCCGACTATCAGATTGATGAATACACCGAATCCGCTTCCTCTCATGATCTTCCCGGCAATGAATCCGGAGAGTATGCCAATGATTATATACCAAATGAATCCCATAACATTATCTTTTTTTAGTTTGTAAATCAGGTGGTACAGCTTGCGATAGCTGATGCGCGTCAATTCTCTTTCGCTGTGATATATACAAAACATTATTGACAGGAAAATGTTCTGGGAGCGTCTTCTTTTTTTTTCAAGATGCGGATTTCTTCTCCAGTCGGGCTGGCTTGCTGATAAACGGTGCGCGTCCTGTGTCCTATGAAAAAAGACAGAGGATCTCACGACCCTCTGTCTTCCAAACATTCATTTATGAAAAAGCCTTCTTGTTGTTATCTTTGTTTTTCGTTTCTCTGTCTGAGAACGGCAGTTCTTTATGTGGCTGGCGGATTTCCGTTACGGCTTTTAGCAAGCCAGATTGATATCGTTGCTTTCTGCCATCTTCCTCAGGTTGATTAATGCGTATCTCATGCGGCCCAATGCCGTATTGATGCTCACTCCTGTCTTTTCGGCAATCTCCTTAAAGCTCAGTTCTTTGTAGAAACGCATGAGCACGATTTCCTTTTGATTGTCGGGGAGCATCCGGATAAGCTCTTTGACTTCTTTAAGTGTCTGCTTGTCAATCATCTGTTTTTCGATGTTCTCCTCTGTCGCAAGTGACGCATCGTTGAGAATGTCAAATTCGCAGTTGTCATTAGATATCGTATTGTCGCCTTTACACTGGCGGTAATAGTCTATTATAAGGTTGTGTACTATACGCATAACCCATTGCGAGAACTTGCCGTTCTCTGTATACCGTTTGCTGCGCAGTGTAGTGATTACGCGGACAAAAGCATCCTGAAAGAGGTCTTCAGCCACTTCCTGATTGTGTACCGAGTATGCAATATAGGTGAATATTTTGCTCTCGTATCGTTTCAGCAAAATATCAAACGCACAGTCGTTGCCTTCTATGTAAGATTGAACCAATCTTTCGTCGGTCAGTTCATTTAGTTTTTTCATTATGCTTCTATTTAATGTTAGCGTAATGTGTTCTCGATAGGCAACAATGTTTTAGAGTTAATAATTAATTTCGTGTTGCAAATTAAATTATTATCTCGCAAAAAGCCAACAATATTGATGGTTTTGTTTGCCTTTCTGTTGTTTTTTAACAGAAAACCATCCCTTCTTCGTATTTGAATCCTCGAAGGAAGTCGGAAACCGGCATCCTTTTCTTGCCGGCAATCTGCAAGGTCTTGATTCCGATATAGCCGTCAGCGACAGCCACCCTCAGTGTGGTCTTTCCGTCGCTCACGATAGTTCCGGCAGGAGGGAGGCTTTCGGACGTGAGAATCTTCTCGGTCTCAAATATCTTTATGGATGTGCGTTTGCCATTGCTTTCCAGTTCAGTCCATGCGGCAGGATAGGGGCTTAGTCCTCGTATGAAATCGTAGATTTGTTTCACGGTCTTGCTCTTCCAGTCTATGCGGCATGTGTCGTGGAAAATTTTGGGAGCGGGACGCAACTCTTCGTTTTCACCTGCCATCTCAGTCTGTGCCGTAGTGTGGATGTTGCCTGCTATGATGTTGTCTACAGTTTCTATAACAAGGTCGCCTCCCAGTATCATGAGTTTGTCGTGAACATCCTCCGCATTGTCCGTGTCCTCTATCGGAACTCTTACTTGCTGTATCACCTCTCCGGTGTCGATTTCGTGTTTCAGGAAGAACGTGGTTATTCCTGTTTCCTTGTCTCCGTTTATGACGGCCCAGTTGATGGGAGCCGCACCACGATATTGCGGGAGCAGGGAGGCGTGGAGATTGAAGGTGCCGAGCGGCGGCATGTTCCACACCACTTCCGGCAGCATTCTGAATGCCACCACAATCTGCAAGTCTGCTTTCAGCGCACGCAGCTCCTCAACGAAAGCCTCGTCTTTCAGCTTTGCCGGTTGCATCACTTTCAAGCCCTTTTCCACGGCATATTGCTTTACCGGACTTGGCTGGAGCACGCTCCCGTGCCGTCCGACTGGCTTGTCAGGCATGGTGATTACTCCTACTACATTATATCCACCTTCAACAAGGCGGCGGAGGCTCTCTACTGCAAAGTCGGGAGTTCCCATATATACGATTCTAAGTCCTTCTTTTTCCATTGCTTTTCTTCTTTTTCTGTAGTGATTGTTCTAATGTTTTGTCGCTTGTGCCTGTTGTATAGTGGCGCGTATATTGGTCGGTAGCGGCAGTCTTAGTCTGACGTAAACCTTACGAGGGTCTGCCTGTAAGAGTTGAACAGTCCGGAACGTGAGATAAATCCTATGAATTTGCCTTCTTCGTCCACAATCGGCAAGTTCCATGCCTGCGTCTCATCGAATCTTGCTGTGGCTATTTTCAGAGTGTCAGAGATGGTCAGTATCGCCGGAGGCTCTTTCATGAATGTACCCACCGTGTATCTGCGATAAAGTTCCTGCCTGAACATGACGTGGCGTACCGAGTCGAGCGAGACGACACCTGTCAGCTTTCCGACTTTGTCTACGACCGGAAACAGGTTTCTGTGCGATTTTGCTATGATATTGACAAACTTTCCCAGTTCCATATCTGGGCCTACCGTCTTGAAGTCTTTCTCTATAACAGAGTTCAGACTGAGCAGTGTAAGAATGGCATTGTCCTTGTCGTGCGTAATCAACTCGCCCTTTCGCGCAAGTCGCATGGCATAGATGCTGTGCGGCTCAAAAATGTTTATGGTGAGATAGGATACAACAGACACAATCATCAGCGGCACAAACAGTCCGTATCCTCCTGTCAGTTCGGCTATGAGGAATATGCCGGTCAGTGGCGCGTGCATCACTCCCGACATAAGTCCGGCCATGCCGTAGAGCGAACAGTTCTTTGCCGACAAGACACCGTTGTCTATGGATACCGCCGACAGTGAGGTGTTCCATAGATTTGCGAAGATGAATCCAGCCACACATCCGAGGAACAGGCTTGGGGCAAATACTCCTCCGCATCCTCCGCCTCCGTTGGTGGCTGTCGATGCGAATACCTTAAATATAAGCACAAGGCCAAGATAAATCAGAAGATTGTTGTCGTTGCCATAAAATAAGGTGTTGTGCATAATGTCCGATGCGCTTGCGTTGTTCAGCAGCTGGGTGATGACATCGTATCCCTCTCCGTACATGGCCGGAAAAAAGAAAATGAGCACACCGAGCACTGTGGCTCCGAGAACGAATTTCACCCATCGGCTCTTGAGCTTTGCGAATATTCTTTCAAAGCTGTTCATCGTCCTTGTAAAATACAGGGATACAAGTCCGCAGAAGATGCCCAGAAGAATGCAGCCGGGAATGATGTCGATGGAAAACTGCTTGTCAAGATAAAAGGAGAACATCGACTCTGTTCCATAGAATGCGTATGACACACATGCCGATGTGATGCAGGTGACAAGCAGGGGCAGGAGGGAAGCCATGTTCAGGTCGAGCATCAGCACTTCCAGTACAAACACCAGTCCGGCTATCGGGGCTTTGAAAATGCCTGCCACGGCACCGGCGGCTCCGCATCCTACGAGGAGCATGACGGTGTTGGGCGGGAGATGGAAGCGTTTGCCGAAGTCGGAGCCGAATGCCGAGCCTGTGAGCACAATGGGAGCTTCCGCTCCCACAGAGCCGCCGAAACCGATGGTGATTGCGCTTGCCACCACACTCGACCAGCGGTTATGTGGCTTTATGCGCGCCTTTTTTCGCGATATGGCATATAGGATTTTTGTGACACCATGACTGATGTCGTCTCTCACGACATATTTGATGAAGAGCGAGGTTAGCAGGATACCGACTGCCGGATAAAGCAAGTACAGCCCGTTAGTCTCGGCTTCGTCAAATCCTTGTGTGAGGAGATATTTTATCTCATCGACGAGTGTCTTCAGCAGGAATGCCGCAATTCCGGTACATACTCCGACAAGCAGACTGAGCATCAGGGTGATTTGTTTCTCTGAATACCCGTCCTTAACCCACCGTGTGACGGCATTTATAGCTTTTACTTCTTTGCGCCTTTGCGCTATGTTCATCAGAAACATTTAGAGTCTTTGTTTTGAGAAAAAAGTTTGTGGATAAATTCAATAAGACACGTGCCGGCAGGGGCTGCCAGTTGTGGGTGGGGATTATGTGTCCTTCACCTCCTTCATGTTGTAGCTTCTCCCGCCTGTTTGTTGCTGGTCTGCGAACCCGTCTTTCCGGCTTTGCCCGACAGGTGCAAACCGCTATGCTTATTCTCTGATGATGGTAAATTCCCCGTTTGACTTTATTTTGACTATGCTCGATGGCTTGTGCTTCTCCTTGCATCTCTGGTTGTAGCGCACCACATAGTCGACAGCTTCTTTTATCTCGTCCGAAATCTCATCGAAAGTCATGGCAGTAGGCTCTCCGCTGATGTTTGCGCTTGTCGACACTATCGGCTTCTGAAACCTGAAGCACAATTCTTTGGAAAATTCCTCGCGGGTAATGCGTATGCCCACGCTTCCGTCTTCAGCTATCAAGTTCTGCGCCAGTCCGGACACGTTGTCGTAAATGATGGTCAGCGGTTTGGTGGACAACTCTATCATGTCCCAAGTGACGTCTGCCACATTTCTCACGTAGCGGGTCAGTCGGGCCTCTGAATCTACGAGGCAAATCAATGCCTTGCTGTCCGCCCGTCTCTTTATTTCATACACGCGCTTTACCGCCTTTTCGTTGGTGGCGTCACAACCGATTCCCCACACTGTGTCTGTCGGGTATAATATCACACCGCCGTTGCGCATCACCTCTATTGCTTTCTTGATTTCGTCCTGTAACATGTCTTTTTATCTTATTTCTATTTGTTCTTGTTGTATAAGCCTCATTGTCTTGCATTTGGGCTTGTATATGCACTCTGCAAGTTCGCATACAAATGTAGCCAAATCTTGTGGCATAGCAAAGAATTTTTCCGCTTATTTTGGGTTCATCCGACATTTCGAGTGATATGCGATGCGCTATGGTATAGCCTTTGTCAAATATGTTGCAGCGTCTCCGTGCATTCTTCGCATTGTTTTTATAAACGGGGTCTCAAGCCCGAACCATTCTGCCGTATATGTTGTAGGACAACGGTATGCGGGCAAAAGGTGTTTTGACATTATGTCGCTTTGGTGGAAAGGCATATTTTAACATTTTGGGTGGTTGCCGACTTTGACTCAATGCTTGGTTTTTGAATGTCTTGTTGGTAAGTTGCTGATAATCAGTTAAATGTGCTTTTAGTGAAAAGAGTGTGGTTTTAGACGTAGAACGCATGGTTTGATCCAAAATAGGATGTGCTGATAATCAGTGAGTTATGAAATTTTCGTCTTAAAATTGTCTTTTTTCAGGTTCAAAATCCATTTTTGTTTTTCGGGGCATGGAAAAGGCGGCTGTCGTCTTTTTTAGGACGCGATTCGGAAAAATGCCCGATTTTGGGCCGAAAGCGGGCTTTGAAAATTTTGTTCACCTTGAAAATAAATTTCGTTCACCTTGCGCAAAAAATCAGTGTGCCTTGGAAATAAATTTTCAGCACCTTGTAATTTTGGCTTTT